>CAIVRE010000007.1 GCA_903908245.1 Candidatus Omnitrophota bacterium | reverse complement strand
ACCAAGGTCGATCCAGTTCACGCCGGCCTGGCTCAGTGCTCCCACATCATTCCAGTTGATCCCCGTCGCCGACAAGGCTCCAATATCCGACCAGTTCACTCCTGTCGCGGCCAAGGTGCCGATATCAACCCAGTTCACACCAACAGTAGATAATAATTGAATATCGTTCCAGTTAACACCCTGAGAACTCATTGTTCCAATATCGGTCCAATTGATCCCGTTCAATGACAGATTTTGAATATCATTCCAGTTAACGCCTGTTTTTGAAAGAAGTTCTATATCGTTCCAATTGATCCCGATGGCGGTCAATGAATTGATATCCATCCAGTTGATGCCTTGCGTTGAAAGCGCAACAACATCATTCCAATTGATATTGGCAGATGTAAATGCAGAAATATCTGTCCAGTTTAACCCGTTGACAGACATGGACGCGATATCATTCCAGTTAACTCCCGAAAGACTTAATGATTGAATATCGGTCCAGTTAACACCAGAATCACTTAATCTTCCAATATCTTCCCAATTGATCCCCGCAACAGAAACACGAGTAATATCATCCCAATTCACATGCGCCGCGGTAATAGCACCAATATCATCCCAATTAACCCCGCTGATGGACAACCGATCGATATCCGTCCAATTGACTCCGCTGGCTGATAAAGAAGCCACATCCGTCCAGTTGATGCCTTCATCAGACATGACCCCGATACTGGTCCAGTTCACTCCGGCAGAACTCAAAGATACAATGTCTTCCCAATTCACTCCAGCCGATGATAACCCGGCAAGATCATTCCAGTTGACCGAAGCCAACGATAAAACGCTCATATCCAGCCAGTTAATATTAGCTTTGGAAAGAATTGTAACATCCGACCAGTTTATATTAGAGGAAGCGAGCGTGGCGATATCTGCCCAGTTGATCCCGGACTTGGCAATTGTTTCAACATCACTCCAGTTGATCCCGGTATCTGAAATAGCCTGGATATCAAGCCAATTGATCCCGTTGGTCGAAAGCGAACCAACATCAGCCCAGTTGATCCCTGTTTCACTTAAAAGATCAAGATCATTCCAATTAACACCGACAGCGGTCAAAGCCGCTATATCTGTCCAGTTGATCCCAATGGTAGACATGGCATTGAGATCACCCCAATTAACACCTGTCCTGGACATTGTACTAATATCATCCCAATTGATCCCGGCAACAGCCAAAGCACCAACATCCATCCAATTGATCCCGGAAGCACTTAAAGCCTCAATATCCGTCCAATTCACCCGTGCTGTCGTTAATGCGCCAAGATCGATCCAGTTAACCCCATTGGCGGTCATAACCTGCATATCCAGCCAGTTAACACCGATGGATGTTAATGCGGACAGATCGGCCCAATTAATACCGGAATTTGTCAGCGCATTAAGATCCGACCAATTCACACCAGAAGCCGATAAAGTAGAAATATCACTCCAGTTGATCCCTGCCATTGATAACTGGTCAATATCTTCCCAATTAACTCCGGTTGCTGACATAGCCGCAACATCATTCCAATTAATACCCTTAACACTGAACGCTTCAATATCGGTCCAATTTATTCCGGACAAAGATAACCGATTAATATCGGTCCAGTTCACTCCGGTCAAAGAAAGCGACTGAATATCAAGCCAATTCACGCCTGTTGCCGCGATCATCCCGACTTCATCCCAGTTAATGCCCGCCTGCGTAACAGAAACAAGATCATTCCAGTTAATGCCTTTTAATGATAACGCACCGATATCATCCCAATTAATACCGGCATTCGCCAGACTGGAAATATCACTCCAATTCACACCTGTTTTGGAAATGGTTTCAATATCGATCCAGTTGATCCCGGTGGAGGATACTACCCCGATGTCGCTCCAATTAATGCCGCTACCGGTCATAACGGTAATGCTTTCCCAGTTGATCCCGGTGTGTGTTAAGAGATCAACATCCGACCAATTGATCCCCTTGGTGGAAAGCTCCAGAATATCCGTCCAGTTGATCCCGGAACGCGCCAAGAGATCAATATCACCCCAATTAATTCCTGTCGTTGAAAGCGTTTGAATATCCGTCCAATTCAACCCGGAACCGGTCATGGCGCCAACATCCATCCAGTTGACCCCGTTCGCAGAAAGAACCCCGATATCCGTCCAATTAACGCCATTAATGGATAATGTCGCAATATCATTCCAGTTCACACCACTCCGGGAGAAAGAACCCACATCTTCCCAATTGATCCCGCTTTCCGTCAAAGAATGGATATCGATCCAGTTGACCCCTTCCATTGACAGGCGGCCAATGTCTGTCCAATTGATCCCTGTCGAAGTCAACGCACCAAGATCGGTCCAGTTCACACCTTCTTTAGATAAAGAAAGAATATCATTCCAATTAATACCAGCGACTGATAACGCACCCAGATCAGCCCAGTTAACATTGGAAACACTTAAATTGTTAATATCTACCCAATTAATATTACTGGCCGACATCCCGGCAATATCAGACCAATTGACCCCGGCATCTGCCAATACCCCGATATCGATCCAGTTTATTCCCGAAACACTGAGCGCATTAATATCATTCCAGTTAACCCCGCTTAACGAGAGTGCCTGGATATCCACCCAATTGACCCCTTGCGCCGTTAAACGGCCGACATCGGTCCAATTAATCCCGGCCGCGGAAAGAGCGCCGACATCTTCCCAATTGATCCCCTGAACTGTCAGGACATCAATATCCATCCAGTTAATGCCTGTAGTCGAAACTTGTTGAATATCCTGCCAATTGATCCCGGCGACAGACAAGGAATTAATGTCATCCCAATTAATCCCTTGCGAAGACAATTTCTCAATATCTGTCCAGTTGATCCCTGAATCAGACATCGATCCAATGTCTACCCAGTTAATTCCGGCTGCACTTACTACTGATATATTGCTCCAGTTAACCCCCGATCCAGTTAATGACGCCACATCAAGCCAATTGATCCCATAACCAGACATCGCGGAAATGTCAACCCAGTTAACCCCTGCCTGAGCCAATGCGCCAACATCCATCCAGTTCACTCCCTGGCTGGCTAAAACCCCGATATCAGACCAGTTAACTCCATTACGGCTCAAAACCGTCAGGTCATCCCAATTAATCTGCGAACTGCTTAACGAGGAAATACTGTCCCAATTGACCCCGGAAGCCCCTAAAACGCCGATATCCAGCCAATTTACTCCTGTCTGAGAAAGCACCTGGATGTTATCCCAATTAATACCCGACGTAGAAAACACAGTGAGATCTGACCAATTGACCGTACTCGATGAGATTTGTGCAATATCCTGCCAATTAACCCCGCTTAAACTAAAGGATTCAAGATCTGTCCAGTTCACACCCGCCGCGCTAAGTGTTCCAATATCAAACCAATTGACCCCAGATGAAGAAAGAGAGCCTACATCCAACCAGTTAACACCCGCTTCGCTAAGAATACCGACATCACTCCAATTAATCCCCGTTGCAGAAAGAGTTTGAATGTCTTGCCAGTTGACACTGGAAAGGGTCAACAGCGAAATATCTGTCCAGTTAATAGTGGATTTTGTTATCGCCTCAACATCATTCCAGTTGACACCGGAATTGCTGAGGATCTGCAGATCGTTCCAATTGACACCCGCAACACTCAGAGCATTAATGTCAATCCAATTGATCCCAGATTTGGATAACACTGAAATGTCATTCCAGTTAATACCGGAAGCGCTCAAAGACCCTACGTTTTCCCAATTGATCCCGGAAACCGTCAAGGCGTCAATATCCGTCCAGTTCACCCCTGCAGAACTCAACGCACCGATATCGATCCAGTTCACTCCGGCCGATGTGAACGCCTGCATGTCCAGCCAATTGATCCCGATCTCACTCAATGCACTGATATCACCCCAATTTATACCCGCGATGGTCATAGACTCAATATCGTTCCAATTAAGCCCCCCAGCGGACATAGCCGTCAAATCGTCCCAGTTGATATTGGCATTGGTCAGGACGGAAAGGTTATCCCAGTTGACCCGGTCCGGCCAGGAAACGCCCGACCCGGTCATGATCGCCAGGTCGTTCCAGTTCACACTACTCGAAGTCAGAAGGTCCAGATCGTTCCAGTTGATCCCGCTATCACTGAGGTCGGAAATATCCGCCCAGTTAACTCCCATCCTGGTCAGGCTCGCTATGTCATACCAATTGATCGAGGCATCGGTCATGACGCCCATGTCGTCCCAATTGATCCCGATCCCGCTCAATGCCCCGATATCATCCCAATTGATCCCGGCAACCGTCATGGAATAAAGATCGTTCCAGTTAATGCCCGCGGTCGCGATCTGCCCCAGGATCCCGTTCTCCGTGATCATCCCGATATCATCCCAATTCACGGAACTCTTGAGGATCTGGTCCGTTACCTTACGGATATCCGAAACCCCGCTCATCAAAACCTCGATATCCATCCAGTTGACGCCATTGCTGGTCGAAAGGATATCCCTGGCATCTGTCCAGTTAATGGTCGACTGGGACATAAGGGCCAGATCATCCCAGTTAACGTCAGCGCCATTAGCGACATTGGGCTTAATAAGATCCAACGGAGCATAGGTGCTGTATTCACCGGAAGGAATAGACCCGGGATAAACAGCAGCGTCAGTGATCGGTGCTTTGATCGTGATCTTAAGATTAATGAAATAAGAATTACTGTAATTCGGCGGGGTCCAAATACCGCTAGACTTTGTATTATAAACACCCTGATCCGCGTCCGTCGCCGGCGCGAACCAATCCTTTACATCATCCGGTGTCAGGGTAAAACTGGACTGGATCTGAGGCGTTGAAAAAGTAGACGCCCCGACCGTCGCCATATAAATATTCGCATCGCACGTATCCGCGGGTTTGATATCCTTGCGCTGGCCATCGCTCTCAAGCCAAGCATAGAAAAGATACGCTTTAACCGTGTTATCCCAGACCGCGGCGAACTTCGGGCCTGTTCCCTGGAACACATCGAACGCCTGCGACATCGCACTGCCAAGACCCTGCGCTTCCGCGCGAAGGGTATACATATTGCCGCCAGCGGTGATCTGAAGGTCCGTGAATTGGGCAAGACCATTGACCACCGTAACCTTGACGGTTCCCCTGAGCCCGGCATTCCCGGGGTTGTTCGCGATCGCGACCGTAACCTGTGTTGAACTGTCGCTGGTCACAACATTGTTGTTGGCATCAAAAATAGCAACAACAGGCTGCCTTGAAAAAACGATCAGTGTTTTGGAACTGGAAGGGGATGTGATGAAACCAAGATGCGTGGCCTCACCATGGGACAGGCTGCCGGAAACACCGGAAGTGGCGCTGGCAACACCCGTCTGAACGCCGCCGGTATAGATATCTCCACCGATGGTCGCTTCGGCTGAACCGCTATGACTGCCCCCGGTGAATTGCGCAAAAGCAGAAGCTGCGACAATAACATTTATTATTAAATAAATAATAAAAGATATGACGCAGCTGTTAATGAAACTAATGGAGTTTTTGGTTTTAGCTATTTTCATCCCAGGGATCAACTGGTGTAATCACGATAGCTTCATTATTAAATTAATTAACACTAACTTCAATAAATATCTGAAAAATTTTCGGATGATTTTATCATCTGTACAGGAAAAGTAAAACGAAATTTTCTCGACGAGAAATCATTACCTGGCTGTCCTCGCGAAGCGGGCGCCGTAAACAATCCCGGCCGAAGGGTCAAAACGGCCCTTAAAGCCTTCACTGTCAGGATCTTTTGCCGCGAAATTTCTGGATGAAACCTGAAAAAAACGGACGCTGGAAGACTGATAATCCCCGCCACGATAGCCTATGCCGCGGGTCCCGGTAACGCCCCTGCCCGCATCCTGAACATCAATACCAGGCCAATCAACATTGGTCGCATTGCCTTCATAACCGGTTAATGTGTTAAGCTCTCCGTCACCGTTGGAACCAAGGAATTGACGCCCCGAAACGCGCCCGATTGTTACCGCCGGTTCAGCCACATTCCCGGATAATTCCATATTCCCGTAAAATCCCGCGCCGCTCGTTGCCCGGCTTGCGGCATTCCCGGCAAATATTCCGACACGTAAAGCCCCGTTCTGTCCCGGCGCCGGCCCGCCGATACGCCCGTCACCGGAAGTCCATCCGATCGCATTACGGCTCAAATTCGCCGAACCGTTCAATACAGCCTCGCTGCCATCTTCATCCTGGTTCGGCGGAAATATCTCATCCGCACCCGCCGCCCGATACGCCGCGGTCCCCCATGCGAACTCGTCCGCCACCGGCTGAATATCAAGACCACGCGCGGCTTTCTCGAATTCAAACTCAGTCATGGGCCGCAAGCCCGCCCAATCCGCATAAGCCGCGGCATCCAGCCAGGAAATGTAAGTCATCGCCCGGGCAGGACGTTTTGTTTCTGCGAGAGCATTCGGCTTCGTCGGATCCCAGGAAACAGTATTGCGGTTGACAATATCGTTCGTTCCCTTACCGCCGTCAAAAGAAGAAGTAATGTCGCGATTGACCTTCGCTGCCGGAGACAACGTGTTAAAAAAGCTGACCCATTCCCCTTCGGTCAATTCATACTTCATCAGATAAAATGCCTGATACCCTTTAGGAAACGAATTCGGTATAAGAAAGGCATCCCCCGACGCGTTCTCCCCCGGCGAGCCCGACCCCTGATAATACATCCCGCCCGTCCCTGAATTGGTGGTGGTTATCGCGTTCTCGGAGGTGATATACCACGGCTGATCATCCGTGACCCCCTGTTTCAAATGGTACGGGGACGAGCTCGCACCGTCACCGGCGAAGAACGCACCCGTCGGGATATAAACCATCTCGATCCCGTAAATCCGGGTCAACGTATTGGCCGCCTTCGCTACCGCGTCCGAAAGGCCGTCCTGCCCGTAATTCCAGACGAACTTTATCGCTTTCTGGTCAACATTGCCCTGCGTGGTCTCGTTACGCCTGAAGAAAAATCCTTTACTATCCTGCGGTACAAAAGCCTCAAACCCCTGGGGCATCACAAATCCGGCGGGATTCACACCCGTCCCGGCCATACTCGCGTGATGCCAGGTTTTACCCGCATCGGTTGAATATTTCATAAATACCCAATCCGCATCATGAGAGACGCTATTGCGCCAGCCATTCTCCTGTTTCAAATTAAACATAAAAGTCATTGTGTGCACGGACGGATCGATCGCGATCTCATCAAAGCCGGAAAGTGAAAGATTGTTAGCAGATACATGCGAAGTGAAACAAAAAATAATGACAAAAAAACAGGCGATTTTTTTTAACATAGGATTTTTCGGAAAGGTTAAATGTTGATCTACTGTCCTTCGACAGTCCTAGCTCCACGGCCGCCATAAGCCGGCCCGGCGTTTTCCTCGGTAAGGGCAGCCTCACTGCGATCAGAAACCTGGAGAAGCGAGGCCGTGTCCTGCCACGAACCACCCCGAAACCCGGCCCCGACAGATGAAACGACACCTTTGGCCACGTTAACATCCATCCCCGGCCACCCTTCAACATCGGCATTACCCTCAAACCCGGAAGCAGTCGTCAAATAGCCGTCACCATTCTTACCGGTAAACGCCAAACCCTGCGCATTCCCGATAGTTACAGTCCACTCCTTGAGATTTCCGGAAAGCTCCATCATCCCGTAATAGCCAGCACCTGAAGAAAGCCTGGAGGATATCCCCGTTGAAAATATCCCGGCACGAAAAGACCCTTTTTGATGTCCCGGCCCGACAGCGGCATCGCCTCCGGTCAAAACCTGATCGCCAAAATTAGCATTCGCATTAGGTGTCACGACCGTTTCATCGCCATTTTCCGCGACACCGCTCAGCGCAAGAGCAGGAACGACCGTTGTTGACCCCCAGGCAAACTCTCCTGGTAAAGGAAGAGAAGGCCCACGGGCCGCCTTTTCAAACTCCAACTCGGATAAAGGCCTTAATCCCGCCCAATCCAGGAACGCGCACAAGTCCTTCCACGACAAATAATTCAACGCCCGAAATGGCCGCTGGGTGGAACAGGTTAAAGGAGAACCAAAACAGGAAATAGTATTACGAAAAAGGACAGCATCCGAATTTTTATGCGACGGATCCGTAAGGTCCCGGGCACTGCGCGCCGCGGCCGGCAGCGAATTAACAAAGTCCACCCACACCCCTTCCGTGATCTCATATTTCATGGCGTAAAAAGCGCTATACCCTTTCGGGAAACCCTGCGGGATAACAAACGAAGTCCCCGTCGCAAACTCACCGTTATTTCCGCCGGATGTATAGTAATACCCATTGGCATTGGCCGCTGTAACAGAAATAGGCCCACTGCCTGTGATCTCCCAAGAATTATTATCCGACGACCCGCGTCGCAAGGACGCCTGGGAATGCGCCATATCCCCGGCATAAAAAGACCCTTCGGGGACAAGGACCATTTCCAGCCCTACAACGTTGACCGCGATCATAGAACCCTCCGCAAAACCGCAACTGCCATAATCGGCCGTAAGCATGACATTCTTTGATGAAAATGAACCGACCTCCTGATGCGCGAGCGGACGGATAAAAGCCCCGACCTTATCGACGGGAATATACACCTCGGCATTCTGGTTCGTACCTGCCGAAGAACCAGCCGGAGCGATCCCGGAAGCAGAAAACTTGCAAAGGCGTTTTTCGCCGGAAGGAGACTGGACATCCGACAGGCGGACCGTCACCCAGGCGGCATCATGATTGATCTTGTTCCGCCAGGAATTATCCCAGGCAATATCGAACAGGACCGTGACCGTTTTAGCCGAAGGATCGCGGGACCCCAAACGCACATTTGAAACATTTAAATTGTTTGCCAGGACATCAGAAGTAGAAAGAAATGCAGAAAAGAAAATCCCGAGAAGAATAAACGCAGCCCTACTGTTGCCCATATCGCTCCTTAAAGTCCAACCCATCAAACTTAACGGGTATATATTACAATATCAAAAACATTGAAAGAACTTCAACGCGCGACGTTCGTTTGCCCTATCAACTCGCCCTTATCAACCTTTGAATTGCTCATGCGGCTTTTCAGGGAGATCTTGGCAGCAACGATCTTCTCCTCGACGAGCTTGCGGTCTTCCGTATTCGGCTTTAAATAAAGGAACCACTGGTAATGCTTCAGTGCGGTCTCCTGATCGCCGATGTATTCACCGCTGACGAACGCCAGATTATAATGAGCATCCGCATCATAAGGCATAAGGTCAACAGCCTGGTAATATTCCACGACCGACCGCTGATATTCTCCTCTTTCAAAATAAACGTTCCCCATATTATAATGCGCGCGGGCAAGCTCCTCCTTGAACTTCTCATCTTCAGGGTCCAGGTCCCCGCCCTTCATCAATATCTCATTGGCTTTCTTTTCCACCTCGACAGGAGGCATCCCTCTGGGATCCACCGCCGGAGAAGTCGCGACAGCCTTCTTTCCTTCATTGGATTCATTGACCTTCTCTTCCATCTTCTTCATCCTTGCCTCAAATGACCCCTCCTGTGAAGCCATCTGGGCACGCATATCCTCCAGCTCCTTGGAGTATTTTGAATTCAAATTCTCAACCCGGCGGATCTCCTTCACGAACTGCTCACGCTCCTGACGCATTTCTTCCACGCGCTTGGCTTCAAATTCTTTTTCGTTCTTAAGCCGCTCGATCTCCTTCTTAAAAGATTCAGGGTCCACCTGCACTCCTGCCGCAGCCACCGGTTGCGCTACCGCAAGAGATGTCCAGGCCCCTGGCCCCAGAGACATCATCGCGACTATCACCCCAGCACCAAGGATCTTTTGAAAGGATGCCCTCATAAAAACCTCTCCAGAATGGTTTAAAACCAATTAATTATACGACTTGGACGGCTTGATAGAACCGTTCGATTCCTTGTAATTCTCCTTGCCCGTCATGATATGAGGCGTGATAAAGATCACGATCTCGGTCGATGTCATGCTGTCCGATTCACTGCTGAAAAGCTTGCCCAGCCAGGGCATATCGCCAAGGATCGGAACGCCTTTCTTGACATGCGCCTTATCATCCTTGCGAAGCCCCGCCAGAACGATCGTTGTCCCGTCCTCGACCATGACCGTTGTTTCGATCTCGGTCTTGTTGACCTGTGGAATACCGCCTTTGGCCGAATCCACTTTAGCCACGACGGACGAAATTTCCGGCGCCAAACGCAACGTGACCATCCCGTCATCATTGATCGTCGGCGTCACATTAAGTTTCAGGCCGACATCGATAAAACGGACATCCTCACTGATGACCGGATTGGCCGTTCCAACGGTCGTCGAAATAATATACGGAACAGTATCTCCGATATGGATCCGTGCTTCTTCATTATTGATGGCCAGGATCTTGGGGCTGGAAAGAATCTTGGTATCGCTCACCTGATTCATCATCTTGATCTGGGCGACAAACTTGTTCACATCCACCGTGCCGATCGCGAGCTGGCCGAAATTGGAATTCAGGTTATTGGATGTACTTGTATCGATCATTGAGGAAGACGTCTTGAAATCACCCAATGTTTTGTTATGCAACAGATACGACCAGTCGATGCCCGTGTCATACGTCGGCTTGAGGATGACCTGCAGGATACGCGCCTCGATCAGGACTTCTTTCGTCGGCTCATCGAGATGGCGCACCACCTTTTCAATTTCATCCTTGCGGCCGGGGAACACCCTGACCACCAGCTGATTGGAACGCTCATCCGCTGTAATAGAACCGACCGATTTGGCATCGATCCTCATCCTCAACTTGTCCGCCACAACATCGGCTTTCGCATACTGAAGATTATAAACAACGGTCTCCAGAGGCTGTTCAATATCCAGGACCACTTTTTTCATTTTCGCAATGGATTCGGGCGTGTCGATCAGGACCAGCGAACCCGTGTCTTCATCGATAACGATCTTGCCGACATTGCTTTTGATGTTATCCAGCGCCGCCAGGACATAGCTCGGCTTGGCATACTGGAGGTGCAATGTTTCCACCACTGTTTTATCGCCGAATTGCTTACCGAACATGGCTTCGTACTCAACCGATGTCATTACCTGAACAATATCATTCTGAATGGAATAGGCCAGTTTGTTCGAGACCACAACAATGTCCAGGGCATCCTTGATGGCCACATTGTCCAACAGCACTGTTGTGCGCCCGTCAACCGCAGGACTGATGATCACGTTGAAATCACCCTTCATGGCCAGGAACTTGATGACATCCACAATGTTCATATCGCGCACATCAAGCGCGATCTTGCGCATCATCCGCAAGTCGATGGATTCCTTCGGCTCCGTCAAAAGGATGGGCTTGGGAAGCTTCGGTTCTTCGGCCAGCGATGGAGCGGCGCCGGCCCCAAACAGCACGGTCGCGCAAACAACCAACGACAAAAAATTGAGGGGAAATGGCTTGTGTGTTGTCATAGCTTGATTGTTATCTCCTCGTTGGCGCGGCTGAAAACCACGCGATCCGTGTAGATGATCTTAACGATCACATCCTCGACCTTATCCCCCTGTTTGAGGAAATGGGTCATATGCGTTGCCGTATCTTCCAGCATGACGGTAGCGGACTCGGGGACATCCAGCCAGGCAATACCGACGATCTTGAACTTGGACATTTTCTTTTCAAGGGCCATCAGGTTCGTCGTAACCGCTTCCTTGACCTCGGGCTTCGCCTCGTACGGCTGAAAAATATTCCTGGACTTGATCTTGTCCAGATAATACCCGACACTTTTCATCTGCGGCACGAACTGATTGGCGACGTCTTTTGAAGCGCTGTTATCGACGGAGAAATCAACGTCCTCAGCCGTAAGCGATACCCCGCTCTTGATCTCATACGCGAAAAAAAGCGCACTGGCCACCATGCACACGATCAAAACAACATTGAACTGCCGGACATTGAACGCGAACTGACGCCGGGAAGCCTGAGGCGAAGGCCTCGATGGCGCATCCCCCTTCGGCACGGCCTGCGCCTTCTTGGAAGCCTCAATAATCTTGAGCAGCTTTTGTTCCGCGGTTTCTTTTTGTGCCATTTATCGTCGATAAATTAAAGGTTGATGGTCAGGGAATTCCCCAAAAAAGTCTCCAAGGCCAATTTCATATTAACATAGAGGAAGTGCCCCGCAAGTTTTTTTTAGCTTTTTTTCCCTTTTTTAAAATCATTTTTCAAAAGATACACCCCGCCGGACAAAAGCCCCGCGCTGCGCACAAAAGCCCGCAGCCACATGACCAGGCCTCCGAAAAGGCCATCCCCGGAGAATCCGATCATCCAAAAACCGGCTAATATTTCAAAAAGAAAGAACCCGAAAAACAACCCGACAAAAACAGGAGGCCACCAGAAACAGGCCACGTGCGCAACCGCCAAAGGGACTTCCGCCACATCTTTCCAGAACGTATAATCATCCCCCGCCGCCATCGAAATATGGTCCCGATAAAGACGGGCACGCCAGAAACCATGCCGGAACTGCTCCCGAAGATAATGCCCCGCGAGGTGCTGGTGATAATGCGCGACACAGGCATCCTTGATGAAGCGGATCTTCGATCCCGAACGTAAAACGCGGTAGCTTAAATCGTTATCTTCGCCGCTTGCCCTGCGATAAGATACGTTGAACCCCCCAAGCTGACGGAACAGGCCCGCGCTGATCGCAAAATTGTAACTTCCGAACGCCCGGGGATATTCCGGCATTAATTTCAAATGCCGGAACCGTATTTCAGCATGAATAACGCGTGCCAGGGCCTTCTCCTGATTCGCTATCCCGTAACTTCCGGCCACCGCCCCGACCAAAGGGCCGTTGAATCCTTCGGACATCTTTGCCAGCCAGTTCGCTTCGGGACGGCAATCGGAATCAGTAAAAAATAGAACATCCCCAACGGCCTCCCTGGCCCCGCGGTTGCGCGCGCTCGCCGGCCCCATATTCTCCTGAAAGAAATACCGGACATCCGGGAACGAACAGACGATCCCCCGGGTCGCATCGGTCGATCCATCATCGACCACAATAAGCTCGACCGGCCCGGCATAAGACTGCGCGAGCACAGCACCGATCGCGCCCCCGATGGTCGCCTCCGCATTATATGCAGGAATGATCACACTGACTTTCCCCGCATTCATTGCACGCGGCTCCGTATGAGTTCCCGGATCTCCTCAAGCTCGCGCCCGAGAATGCCGATCCTCTGGGCCATCCGGTCATTGCGCCTGTTCTGCTGGCACAGGAACACCGTTAAAAGAAGGCTCAGGACAATAAAAACCCCCATCAGCCCGAAAAAGATAAAATTGCTCGGAAGCTCAAACCCGAACAATACCGCCAGCCGGAACACCCAGCGGGGTTCCGCCGCGGCGAGCACTCCCAACGCCGTAAAGAACAGCCAGGCAAAAGCATACTTGAAGGTCAGCTTTTCACGCCGGACCAGCTCAACCACGAATAAAAATAAACATGACGAAAGAATGAGCGCGACGGTTCTTATTCCCATGGGCCATAGACCTTTCTGTCTTTTAACATATGCAGCAGAATCGCCGCGGTGACCTTGATCATATAGTATGGTGACTTGAGTCTTCCGATCGAACTCTTTCCGGCGAGACGGGCGCGCATCTCAACAGGGACTTCCAGCAGCCGGGCCCCCAAACGACGGGCCACCACGATAGCCTCCGGCTCCGGAAAATCAACAGGATAATAACCGGCATATACCTTAATAAGGCGCCGGCCGCAGGCGCGGAATCCGGCCGTTGGGTCCGTTGTAGGAAACCCGGTCAGTGAACGGATCAGGACACGAAAAAAAGATATCCCCATCCGGCGGGTCAGGGACGAACGGAATCCCCCCGCCGGCGAAAGGAAACGGCTGCCGATGACCATGTCGGCCCGAGCCTCCGTCAGAGGCCTGATAATGGCCGCCAGGTATGATACATCATGCTGGCCGTCACCGTCGACCTGGATCGCGATATCAAAACCATTGACGTCAGCATAGCGATAACCGGCCTGCACCGCTCCCCCGATCCCCAGATTAAAAGGAAGCACGATCACCCGGGCTCCCGCCCGCCTGGCACACACCGCTGTATCATCCGCCGACCCATCATCGATCACCAGGGGGACCACAGACAAAGGCAGCGCCAGCACCTCCCGCACCACCCGCTCAATATTGCCCGACTCATTGTACGCCGGGATAATGGCCAATATTTTCATTTCACGTATCCTGTTGACCAAAGAGACTTTTCATCCTTGTTAAAAAACTGTAATCCAATAACAACTCGCCTGCTTTAATGACCAGCCCGCTACGGATCTGTGCGTTCACCGCCAGGCCAATGGCCGCAGACGGGAACTTTTGCTTTAACAGCGCCATTAACCTTGCTTCATCGACGGAAGAAAGCGCCGCGGCCGAAACGGCCGAAACCTCGGCCACATCGCTGCGCGGCGCGGCTGCTTCAAGCGCCTGCAATGCCGCCTCGACCAGCTCCCGCCTGAGCATTTTCCACAGCACGAATAAAATCACTGCCACGGCAACAAGTTGCAGCATAAAGATCTTTAACAGTATCATGCGTTCACAACCGCCCTTCGGCTTTCAATAAAAGGTATTTAGCGGCATTCCCGATCATCTGGTCCGCCGGGATCTCATCGGGCACATACTCGTTGGGCTTGACCCCGTCGAACGGAAATGCCCGGCCATCCGGAAAATGCCCGCGGGCTACCACCATCGCCAGGCTCGAACCGTCGGACATATCAAAAATGCTTTTCAAAAGGACCTGCCCCGCCGTATCACGCCCGATCACGACAGCCCGCTTGCGCGCCTGCATAACACCTGAAAAAAGCTCGGACGCACTGCCCGTCCCGCTATTGACAAGGATCACCATCGGCCAGTTATAATGGAACTGGTCCGGCAGGCGCGGGATCACCAGCTCGGAACGGGGCTTGTGCCGGCCCTCAAAATACGCGAACAGTTCTTCGTTCGGCAAAAAGAACGCCGCGATCATCAAGGCCGCTAACGGCGGACCGCCGGGATTATTGCGCAGGTCGATCACAATCCCCCGCGGATTCTTCGCCGCTATCAATGGAAGGAACCGTCCGGCATCCTCATTCGTTGTGCGATTGAACTTCTGGATATCCAGACAATAAATGTCCGGCACCCCTGTTGCCTTAAGAAAAACGGTCTGCTTGTAATACTCCTTGCTCACCGGCGCGATCACATGAGGCTTGCGCACGATCCCGTCAATATAGTCCAGTGTCACCTTTGAACCCGCCAGCGGGATCAGCCTGGCCCTGACCTTGTCTTGCCCCAGTTTCAAAACGTCCTCGCCATCGATCTGCACAATAAGGTCATTCTCGCGCAAGCCCAGCGCATAGGCATCCGAACGCGGCTCGATAAAGCTGACCACAAAACCCGAAGGCTCCATCCGGCCTTCGATCCCCAGGTCGATCTTCTGGCCATAAACTTCCTGGGCGAACTTTTCGGCAGGCTTCGGCGGCAAGAAACGGGAAAAAACATCATCCGGCTGTTTCAGGAAATCCACCAGATACGCGGTGCTGCGCCAGCGGACATAATCATTGCTTTTCCCTTCCAGGAGAAGACTGGGATAGATCTTCTCGTCAAATGCTTTAATGAACCGGTCATAATCCGCCCGGCGAAGATCAAAATAATAATTCTCATCCATCTTCTGATAAAGTTCTTCGAAATAGGCGAGGCATTCGTCACGCACCGTCCGCTTTGCGGACGATCTTACAGTCAGTCCAGATGACGATTGGACGGCAGGCACCGGAACCGGCGGCTTATCTGCGGTCATTCCGGGACAAACCGCTGCAAGAAGAAAAACCAGAAGAAAATAAAAGATTTTTCGCATAAGTGGCGTCATTGTAGCACTTTGATGCGAAAAGAAAATAAAAAATCAGCCAGAGCGATCCATGGATCGTCACTACGATCCGCAAAGAAAACTTGCCGTAATAGCGCGGCGGATCTCTTCAGGACGGGCGGGAATATTGGCGACAAAAAGGTCATGCGACCGGGCATTACGATAGCCAGGCATTTTATTCGGCATCTTCAGATACTGGCCGATACGATCAAGATCGAACCCATAAAGGATCGTGCCATGATGAAGGATACAGTTCCTGCCCCGGCGCTGGGCATTACCGGAGAATTTCCGGTCAGTCGAAGCGAGGGCCAGGTCGCAAACCGGGCGAAAAACCGCCTCAACTCCAAGACCTTTCATGGCCCGGACCACTTTTCCAAGGATATGCCCATATGACCCCGTGATCGAAGCGAGCGCGGCATTATTATTTTTTACAAGCACCACGGCAAAATTCAGACACCCCGGCCCCTGCAGGACCGTCCCGCCACCGGAACTGCGGCGAAGGACAGGGATATTGTCACGCCGGCAAGCCTCACCGGCCACATCTTCCTGCTCCTTGCAGGTCCGGCCCAATACAACAAAATAAGAAGGAGACTCCCAGAAACGCAGCACCTCTCCTGCGCCCGCCTCGGCGCTGCGGAGCAACTGGTCATCATAATCCAGATTCATGCGGGGATCGATAAAACCGGAAAGGTCAACGCGCATCGGGGCGGGCAAAGAAATTCACCTTCATTTCACGCGCGGCCTTGACCTCATCCGGACGGGAAATAGGCATCGTGGCCGGAAAAGAATGAAAAACATCCGGTGAAGACTTGACCAGGGCGGCCGCCTCGATCATGGCCGCGGCGAACTCGTCAAGCGTAGCCCTGCTTTCCGTCTCGGTCGGCTCGATCATGATCGCCTCCTTGACCGTCAGCGGAAAATAGACTGTCGGCGGATGGATATTCCTGTCGATAAGGAACTTGGCGATATCGATCGCGTGAACACCACGCTCCAGCTGCCGGGAGGCGGAAAAAAGGCATTCGTGCATACACACCCGGTCAAAAGCGACCTGGTAATAAGGCTTCAATTTATGCAGCAGGTAATTCGCGTTCAACACAGCATGGTCGGCCGTCTGCTTGAGGCCTTCCCGCCCGAGGATCAACATATAGGCATAAGCCCTGAGGATGATCCCGAAAGCGCCGTAAAAAGACGCGATATATCCGATGGAATCCGGATAGTCATAATTCAGGGCAAAGACGCCGTCAGAACGTTTCATCACGCGCGATACCGGCAGAAACGGTTCAAGTTTCCCGCTGACTCCCACCGGACCGGACCCGGGACCGCCGCCGCCATGAGGGGTAGCAAATGTCTTGTGCAGATTCAAATGCACCACATCAAACCCCAGGTCCCCCGGGCGGGCACGCCCGAGAATGGCGTTGAGATTGGCTCCGTCATAATACATGATCCCGTCAACCGAATGGATCAGGCGCGCGATCTCGTCGATCTGCGGATTAAAGACCCCATGGGTATCAGGACAGGTCATCATCAGCCCCGCCACTTCATCCGTCAGCACACCCTTAAGTTTCTCAAGGTCCATCACGCCCCGCTTATCCGACGGAACAGAAATAATGGAATAACCGGCCACCGCGGCGCTGGCAGGATTAGTGCCATGGGCAGAATCCGGGACGATAACAAACTTCTTTTTCGTATTGCCTTTGGCCTTATGATACGCCGCCATCAGCATAATGCCTGTCAGCTCGCCGTGAGCACCCGCCAGCGGCTGCATGGTATACGCTTTCATCCCGGTGATCGCGCACAGCCAGCGCTCACATTCATAAAGGACCTCCAGCGCGCCCTGGGCATATTTCTCGCCGCCTTTCAGCTGAGGCAGCAACGGATGAAGGTCCGCAAAGCCGCTCATGCCCGCCACCTTCTCGGTGAATTTCGGGTTATATTTCATGGTGCATGAACCGAGCGGATAAAAATTGGCATCAACCGAAAAATTCCGCTGGGACAAACGGGTAAAGTGCCGCACGACATCCAGCTCGGAAACCTCGGGCCATTGAGCCGCACAGGCGCGTAAATACCTGGAAGGCAGAACAGCCTTCACCGGCACATCTGATACCGGCAGCTTAACCCCCCGGCGCCCCGCAACTGACTGTTCAAAAATAAGGTTCATGCGCGCAATACCTCTTCAAGGGCCTTTGCATAGCCATCAAGCTCGGCCCGGGTACGCTTTTCCGTTACAGCGATCAGAAGATAATTGTCCATCCCGTCATAATAACGCCCGAGGGGGAACCCGGCGGCGAAGCCGCGCATCATCATCCGCTCGACCACATCATTGGCGCTCCTCGACAGGCACACCGTAAATTCATTGAAAGTCGGCGAAGAACGCTTGACCTCGACGCCCTTGATCATCGCAAGCCGGCTTTTGAGGAACTCCGCTTTATCGCAATTAAGTTGAGCCAGGTCCTTCAAGCCCTCTTTCCCTACCAGCGACATAAAAATAGCCGCCTGGGTAGCACAAAGCGCGACATTGGTGCAGATATTCGACGTGGCTTTTTCGCGGCGGATATGCTGCTCCCGCGCCTGGAGCGTATTGACAAAACAACGACGGCCTTGCGCGTCGACCGTCTCTCCGACGATACGCCCGGGCATCTGGCGGATATATTTTTTCCTGGCGGCAATAAAACCAAGATACGGGCCGCCGAAATTAAGCGGCAGCCCCAGCGACTGGCCTTCACCGGTCACGATATCCGCCCCCATCTCCGCCGGGGTCTTGAGCAATCCCAGCGAAACAGGATAAACACTTTCAATAAGAAGCGCCCCGCAGGCATGGGCCTTGGCGGCAATATCCGCATGATCATCAATGGCACCGAAGAAATTCGGATTCTGCAGGATGACCGCGGCTGTCGCACCATCAAGGACCTTATTAATGGCCGAACGATCCCCCTGGCCATGCAGGACCGGTGTTTCAATGAACTCGATGTTCAGACTGTGCGTATACGACTTTAAGATCTTGCGGTAGATCGGGCTGACGCCGCTATCGATAACGACCCTGTTGCGCCCGGTGATCCGCAGCGCCATCATCATCGCCTCGTAAAGGGCCGTACCCCCTTCGTAAAGCGAGGCATTCGCCACATCCATCCCCGTCAGCGCGCAGATACAGCTCTGGAACTCAAAAAGCGCCTGAAGGGTCCCCTGCGCGCATTCCGGCTGATACGGAGTATACGCCGTATAAAATTCCCCCCGGGCGATCAAGGCCTGACAGGCGGCCGGGACATAATGGTCGTAATACCCTCCGCCGATAAAAGGCACGGGGCCAACCATATTCTTCAGCGACAGGTCATTGAGATGACGGACCACTTCATATTCGGAAAGGCCTTCCGGCAGATCAAATGATCGCGGCGCATGGCGGGGCTGGATATCGACGAACAAGTCGTCGATAGAGCGCGCACCGACAGCCTCGAGCATAAGGCGGACATCTTCGGGAGTATTGGCAATATAAGGATTCATATTCCGGCGATCTTACATTAAACAGCGATCACTCTTCGAGGGATTCCCCGTTATCATTGCGGTCCAGGCTTGCGAGGTAATTGCGGTACTCATCGGCTGTCAAAAGATTGGATGTCTCATCCGCGTCGGAGATCTCGATCCTGACGATCCAGCCCTTGTCATAACAATAACGGTTAAGAATGGACGGATCATCCACCAGGTCCTCATTGACTTCGATCACCTTGCCGGAAACCGGCGAAAAAATATCACTGGCAGACTTGACCGACTCCACCGAAAGAAGCTGCTCGAACTGCTCGACATCCTTATCCACTCCC
The DNA here is from genome assembly GCA_903908245.1 of Candidatus Omnitrophota bacterium. GTDB lineage: Bacteria > Omnitrophota > Gorgyraeia > Zapsychrales > Fredricksoniimonadaceae. The sequence goes on along the minus strand of CAIVRE010000007.1, from coordinate 63,169 downwards.
GGAAGCTCGACATAGGTGATATCCCCCAGAGCCTGCTGGGCATAATCCGTGATCCCGACAGTGCCCGTATTGTCTTCAATACTGACCCACTCATGCTCTTTGGTATAAAGAAAATGTTCAATGATTTCCATGGAGTCCTCTAACTAATTTTTCAATGTTCCTTCTTTATAAAAGGGGCGGGAACCAAGCTCCGCACGCTCCCTGAATTTTGTATCACCAAATATAATCTCTTTGGCATTGCTCGTAAACTCTTTTTTTAAAAATCCCATCCCGATGCCCACCCCAAGCGCAGGCGAAAATGTCCCGCTCGCGATAACGCCCGACTGGACATCATCCGCGGTATAAAGAAAATGCCCCTGACGCGGCGCACGCCGGCTTTTGGAAAGAAAACAAACCAATTTCTGCACCGGCCCGCCCTTTTCTTCCTCCATCAACGCCGCACGGCCAAGAAAATCTTTCGTTCCGTCAACAAATCGCCTAAGGCCCGCCTGCACAGGAGAAATATCCTCGCTGAGCTCATGGCCATAAAGAGGATAACACACCTCCACCCGAAGAACATCCCGCACGCCAAGCCCTGTGGGTTTGACACGCCTGTCTGACAGGACCGCTTCCCACAGACGGGACGCCCTGGACCAGGGATAATAGATCTCGTATCCAAGCTCGCCGGTATAACCCGTACGGCTCACGATCACTTTCTCCCCCAGAACATCAAACTCGCCGAAAGTATAATGCGTCAGCCTTTCGATCCCCTTGACCAAAGGCATTAATACCTCCCGGGACAACGGGCCCTGGACATCAAGCTTCGCAGTGGAAAAAGACACATCGCTAAAAACGGAAAGACCCTTTAAATTCGCGCGAAAATGGGCGGCATCTTTCTCAATGTTCGCGGCATTAACGACCACCATCCACTTCTTGTCCGCCAGGCGGTAAACAATAAGATCGTCGATCGTTCCACCACGCTCGTTTAACGCAAACCCATAACGACAGCTTCCCACCGGCTGATCATTGAGCGACTGGGTCACAATGCGGTCCAGGCCTGTGACATCAGCCGCACCATCAATAATAAACTCCCCCATATGCGAACAGTCAAAAACAGAACAGCCCTTGCGATTAGCCTCATGCTCCTTAAGAATGCCGTCAGGATATTGTAAAGGCATATCCCAACCGCCGAACTCAACGACCTTAGCTCCTAATGAAACATGATGCTGATACAGGGGTGTGCGATGCGCCATTGACTACTCCATATAAATATCGATGCGGGCGACCTTGCCTTCGCGCACATGGCCGGCCAAAGGTGATGGAATGACCGCGCCGTTAAGTGTGACCGTTCTCTTCCTGGCCGAATACCGGATAACCACTTTCACCGACTGCGCCTTCCCGACACCGAACGTATCCTTGCGCTTTGGATTATGATAGACCACCAGGGTCCGGCCCATGAACATAAACGCGTAAATCCCTGCCGGGAAAGAAAGCTCAAGAATCTTGCCATCCAAGACAACTTTGGCGGATGAAGCCTCTTTGGTGAAAAACCTTCCCGGAAGCGCTGGACGCAACGCAAGTTCGATCTCATTATCCGAATTCATGCCAAACGGAGCAGCCCCCGCGTTCATATACATCCACATATGGACGAATTCTGCCGTACTTCCGGACAGGCGTGCCACATACCCCTGGCCATGAAGAGACCTGTCTGAATGCGCGCTGGAAACAATGAACGATGAATTCTCAAGGATACTGCGGCCATAACGCTCCGGCGGCATGAACGCAACGCAGCAGGTATCCATTGCCTTATAAAATTCTTCATACAACCCGCGGCGCAACAGCTCGAGAAGATACTTATATTCCATATGCAGCCAGACCGACTCATTCTCCAGCCAACCCCGGGGAAATACGCGGGTCCGCCCGATCTCCTGGGTCTCGCCCGTAATATCCGCATTGAGCTTGTACATTTCCAGCTCTTTGTCGTAAAGGGCGCTCTTCTTAACCCTTTGATGCAGTACCAGCGCCCTGCCCGGGTCCGGGTCACAACGCAGGGCATGCACAAAACCCTCCAGAAAAAGAGGCATATCATGGCGCTCGAAAGAGATCGGACGGACATGCGGCCCTTCTTTTCCCACCGACACGCCATCAACAGGCTCATGCCTGATAACCTTATGATAAAGATACGTCGGGAATAACCCGTCCACACGGCGGGCTTTCCTGATCCCGGCATCGACTTTACTCACCACCGCTTCAAGAAAACTGCGGACATCGCAAACCGTCAGCCCTTTTTCAACACCGCTGATGCCTTCACGGATCTTTGCGCGATATTCTTCCTTGATCGTATTGGCTTTCTTCCAGTAATCAATATCCGTACGGTCCTGACCCAGGATCGCCTTTAATTCTTCAAGGAACAACGCCAATTCCTCAAAGACGGAAACAGCCTCGCTCCCGTTCAAGGCAAGCCGGTCAAAAGCATCCAGCGCAAAAAGGGCATAACGCTTGAGCTCAAATGTCTCGGCGATCGAAGACCCCAGAAGCCCCGGCAGGCCATTCAGCGAATCGTACCAGCCGGGCTTGTTCGCTTCCATGTCCATCCCGATCCCGCTCGGATCAAGAGTTGCCGCTTTATTAACAATAAGGCACAACATCTTGACAAGCAGACTCGTCCGGTAAACATCCCCCTGGCCATGGCGGATACGCAACCGGTGTCCGCGGTCTTTGTCTTCTTTCCCCTCATGCAGCGAATCATACTGGCGCACACCGCGGGAGGTCAGCACATAACGCTCATCACGCGGACGGACATACACCGTATTATGATAAAAAGAAAACTCCTGGTTCTCCAGGAACAGCCGGCGCAGGTCCTCCGGATAAAGGGAAAGATAGCTTTCCACCAGGTCAATATTGTACGTCCAGTGATCGACCCAGAACCCTTCTCCGTGCTGCGCGGTCTCGAATTTTTGACAAACTCCAAGCAAGGCGGTCAGAAAGTCCCTGGGCGAACCCTTGAGCCCAATGCCATGTTCCGCAAGGAATATAAAAAGATCTCCGGGCATAAAGCCCTTCTTGAGAAAGGCCCTAAGCGCAACTGTATCACCACGCTTGACCGCACGGGTTAAAAGTTCCTCAAGTTTCTGTCCGTCATCCGCCGTGAACGCCATTCCGCAGACCACCAGCGGATTATACCCATCCGCCTGGGACAGGCTAAAGAAATTCACAACAGCGCTCTCTTTAAGGTCGCTGTTGAACCACACATCATTACGGCGGTTCTGGTTAACATCACGGTAATTCCCGTTACCCTGGGAAAGGAATGTCGGAGAAAGGCGGAACGAATTATAATCGCGCTCGGGATCCCCATGCTTGCGGCTGTAAACATTGAATACCGCCGGGCCTTCACTCGTTTTCAGTGAAATAGGAAGCCCCCCGCGCATGACATTATCCAGGAAAGTCTGGCCGGCATAAGCGTTGAACCGGGGATACGCGCTCTGCGTAAAAGACTTTGACTTGATCTCTTCCACGATAAGCCGGTTGCGCTGCGCTTTGGCCGCAATGAACCCTTTGGCTGTAACCTTCCGGACATTCCCGTTAAGCTCTGCCAGGCTGCGGGCAAAACCCGTCACGCTCACGATCTCTTTGGCCGCACCAGGCCCTAGGGTGAACTTGACCAACGTCATCGCGCTCGGCGTACGATTATCGGTCTGTTGAACGGAAGGCAAACAGAAGTCCTTCTCGGCGATGAATCTGGCCGGAAAGATCAGGTCTGAGGCCTGGCCAAAGACCAGAGATGGTTCCACCACCGGGTCAAGCAATGAACCCGGCCGCGCGGCAGGATCAAAAGAAAAATAAAAATTCCCCTCTTTGATATGCTTCGTCTGCGGAGTATCCGCGGACTCCACATCCAGCTGGAAATAGGGAGCATGCTTGTTCAAATTACGGACCTTGTACCAGGCTTCGATCGTACGGCACATGTTCTTCATGACCCAGTCGTTCTGGCCGAAAGGAATGATGGCCGGAAGCCCATCGATCATCTGGACCGCAACCCGCGCCTTTGAAATGCTCTCGACTTTCACCCGGCGGACCAATCCGGCAAATGGCTCCTCGGGGATCGTAAAATAATTCACCGCAACCTTAAGGCCAAGCGTCGTATTGACCTCTTCGATCGTGAGATCATGCGAGGAAATGATCATACGCTGCGCGACCTTGTATGCCTGGATTTCCGGTGAACGAAAAGGCTCGTAAAAGAAATTTTTGCCTTTCTTTTCCACTTTCAAAAAAGTCCGGAACCCATGCGTGGCGGTCAATTGATAGGCCTTATTCGCAGGCTGAAACTCCAGGATCGCCTTATCTTTAGATTCAATGCCAAAACTGGCGATACCCTGGCCGCGATTGGCCGTGAACACCCACATCGGCGTGCCCCATACACCCGCGATCCCGGGAAAGAAATTGGAGAACGGTTTCGTCTGATGATAATCCCTGATAACAAAACTGCCGTCATCCTGCAAAACGTATTGTTCTTTCCCTGTCATTGCGGCTTCCTTTTCAAATATTAAAACTTAATAAGGATTCTGGGCATCACGTATCAAATTATAATACCCGGATAACTTCATCCATAAAACAATGCTGCCATCCGTATCTTTGGGCCGGATCCGCTTTAATTCATAAAGGTCCCGGTTCGAACGATCTTCCCCGCGGTTCGTGGTAAAAGCCGCTTTATACCCTGCCTCACGGACCATGGCCTTGATCCCTTCGCTAAAACCGCCTGAAGGATACGCAAAATAATCAACCCTGCGGCCAAGCTTGCCCTCCAACACAGCCTTACTGTCAACGATCTGCCCACGCGCCGCATCAGGGCTTATTTCCGGAAGATACCGGTGCGTCGACGTATGGCTCCCGACGGTAACTCCATGCGCGCTTATGGCGCGAAGCTGATCCCAGCTCATCTGCGGCTGACCCCACCCGCTGTTAACCTGGCCCACATACGCAGACGGCACGAACATTGCGGACGGGATCCCGTATTTGATCAATACAGGATAGGCATTGGTAAAATTATCCAGAAGCCCGTCGTCAAAAGTAATGACCACGCTCTTGGGCGGGAACCTGCCCCCGGAACGCGTGATCTCCACGTACTCATCTACCGTTAATACCCGATACCCGCTCTCTTTAATGAAACGCATCTGGCGGTCGAACGATCCTGGGCTGACCGTATTGGCGCGATCACGCTCTGTCCCGGCAATGCCAATACTATGGTACATCAGCACCGGGACCACAAACTTCCCCGGCAGCCAGCACGCCAGGAAAATGACCGCCACTGCAAAAGCAGACCCCGCCCAAAACCGGATATCCTTTAACATGCGGGGGCCTAAAGTGCGGATAACTTCTCCCTGACCAGATCACTCACCAGCTTTCCGTCCGCGCGGCCTACCACTTTTTCACGGACCAGCTTGATCACATTCCCCATATCCTTCACGGAAACAGCCCCCGACTCAACAACCGCCAACGCAACAACGGACTTTAATTCCGCCTCGCTCATTTCCTGTGGCAGGTACGCCTTCATCAGATCGATCTCGAATTTCTCCTTGGCCGCCAGGTCTGCCCGGGCGCCTTTCTCAAACTGCTCGATAGAATCCTGACGCTGCTTGATCTGCTTTTTTATGACCACAATGACGCCGGCATCATCCAGGGATTCAAGGCGGCTGTCCACCTTGACCTGCTTGATCATCGCACGCAAATAACTCAATGCCGCGGACCGTACCTGATCCCTCGCCTTCATGGCCTCGATATAGTCTTTATTGATCCTCTCTTCCAACATACACATCTCCCTTTTTATTACAAACCCCAGCCTATAAATCCTTTATATTAATGACTTTATTTCTTGATTTCAATCCCTTTATTATCTCTATTGAAGAAATCCGCACATCAAAATGACGGCCGAGGAATTTGACCAGCGCTTCATTGGCGCGTCCGTCAAGCGGAGGGGCCGTGAGGTAGACTTTAACCAGGCCGCCTTCATCCTTGAAAAGATCTTTTCTCGCTCCCGGGAAAACCCTGATATTCAGCGTCATTCAACCCTTATGAACAATCCTTTTCAAAATGAATCCCTATTCACAGAGCCCGGTCGGGATCTGAAGAATAGGGATTAAAGATACCGGCCTGCCCGCTGATCTATTTATTTATAAAACGGACATCCAGGTCCAGCCGCTTCTGACCGTATGTCGTCACCGATTTGTCCTGGCCATTCTTGACCATGAACCCGCCATTACCATACGCCGCTTCCAGCCTGTCATGCTCCTGCTGTGCAGCCACGCGAGCTTCATACGCGGCCTGACGAATGATACTGATATTCTTCTTGACCATGCGAATATGCTGTTTGAACATCTGGACCTTCGCGCGGCCCTCGCTCTCATCGGAAATATCCGGCGCAAAAACCGCAAGTTCTTTGCGCACGGTTTGAAGTTCAAGGTCCATTTTCTTGTTCTTCTTCTTGAACGCGGAGATCATCGACTCCAGGCCCTCACCCTTCTGGGCTGCCCGGACTTTATACCGTTCAAGAACCGCAATACTGACCTTCAGCTGGTCATTGACCTGCTGAACAGAAGAAAGCTCACTGCGTGTCAACGTAAGATCATTATTGGCCTGCTCCAGTTCCTTGGTAAGGTCCACCAGCTTCTGATTCGCATCATCCAGCGCCACTTTGGTCACTTTATATTCATTGGCCACATAACGGTAATTCTTCGACTGGACCACCGCGGTCTTTTCAGAAGAGACCACCGTCTCTTCCAGGATGCGGTAATTGAAAACAAATATCAGAAAACTAACGATCGATAACAACGCAGCCAAACCCCACAAAATAATCCTGAATTTATTGTTCCTGATCATATTCTCTGACATACCGCCCCTTTGATCTTCCTTAATATACCGCCATTAACGAGTATCCCAGGATGTATCCGCTATCCCGGAACCTAAACCAAACTGCGCGCTTTTCGATTTGGCTTCCACGCGCGATGCAAGAGCATTCAAATATGCGCTGGAAGGATCCTTGAATTCCAGCCCGTAAAAAAAATACCCGCCTCCCGCCCTCGCCATCCTACCCCAGACCATTCTGGCCAACGGAGGCACGAATATGCTTTCGCCAGATTCAAGCGCTTTAAGCATAACAAGAGGGGCGTTCTCAACAGCGATCATGGCCTTTGTTTCCAGCATCGCCCCGGAAATACTGATATTCCTTAAAATGCCTTTTCCTTCAAGGCTAAGCTGATCAACATACCAGCGGACGGGAATATCATCGCGAACCCGAGAATGCCTGCGCAACCCTTGATCTTTTATCATTCCAAAACCTTTCCAACGGAAATTCGAGTTAGTATATCCACTTTCTCCGTCAATGACAAGAAAAAAAACAAAACGGACAAAAACAGCTATTTACCCTTAAAAATAGTATTAAAGAGTTCCCCGACCGCTTTTCCAACGGCAGGGTCCCCCAGCACCTTTTCAAGCTCCTGCTTTCCCCGTCCAAGCAACAATTTCCTTGTCAGATAATCAAGATCCGGCATGACCTTTGGCTTGATCATCGGACCACTGACCGAAAAAGGAATATAAACACGGCCATCCTCCTTCATCAACCCGCCGAGATCCGGAACTTTGTTCACCAGCACTTGTGAAAGTTTCGGCGCAATAAAAAGTTTTGCGGATATCCCCAGATCTCCCGCCAGCCTGACCACGCCATCACAGGAAACAGCCAGGTCCCGTGTTGACATTTCCGCCTTTTTCACCGTTAACATATCCGGACCTGCCGACATCAACACCTCCAGGCGATCAACAGTCGTGACCCCTCGCCTGATATCTTCTTGTGTTTCAGGCGGGAGGTCTGCAAGCACTGTGTTGGCCAGATCAGGGAACATCGGAATACTATTTAATCCGGCCGCAAAGATGTTAACACCCTCCAGGACCGCATCCGTGGCGTCCACCACCGCTTCGGCATCAAATTCCTGCACACCTTTAACATCAAGCACTGCCTTTTTCACCTGAACATTGAGCGAACCTTTCGCTTGCCTGAATCCGGCAGGCTTGATCATAGGCAGAGCCTCGTTCAACCGTGCGGGCAACATCTTATCAAACACGAGCGAAGCCTTTACATCCGTCAACCTCGCCATAAGCCTGACGATATCGACACCGGCACGGCCAGATACGGAAAGATTCGGCTCAGCGGAAAATACCGCTGCGCTTAATACAACATCAAAAGGGGCATTCAACGCAAAATTCCTAATATCGAGCGAAACCTTCTCGATATCCAGCATTATCGGCGGATCAAAAAGGCGGTCGTAATAATGGATGATCCCGCCATTGACCTGGAATTTTTTGACCAGCAATGACGGCAACGGGGCTGTTGCCATGGCTGATGGAACAGCCGCAGACTTTGCAGAAGAGGACGCGGGCAAAGACGCCGGCGCGCCAATGGTCGCGGCATTAATACTGCCGTCTTTGGCCCGAATAACTGTTACCTCGGGAGCTATAATAGTTACATCTGAAATAACAATACTCTTTTCAACCAACGCCGACCGCAGGTCAAGAGAAAGAACGATCCGGCTGGCCGTTACAAAAGACTTACCCGAAAAACGCGGGTCATCCGACAAGCTGACATTATTCAATTCCAGGACCGCCCCTTTATTAAGAGAAAACCCGAGCCCGGCGTGTCCGATCTTAAGCTGACGGCCAGTGGCCTTGGCAACAGCATCAGCCACTTGAGGGATATAACGGTTGATATCCAGCGTACTTAAAAATATCCAACCACCGGCAAGAACAATAAACAAGAAAATAACAAAAACGATCAAACCCACTTTTAATGCTTTCACCGCATTCCCCTTTGGCTTTCTTTCTGAATTTTTCACCGAAAGATTCAGAAACTTTGAACTGTCCGTCAGCCTGATGGGCTGTCGTGGCAATTCGAAGTTCCCACAATACGATTAACGGGCCGCTTTTTCCTCCATCAGGGCTTTTTGGGCCATTGCCCGCTCCCTCTGTGCCTGCGCCTGTTCTTGCGCTATCTCAAGCTTCTGCCTTACAGCTTCTATTTTATCGCCGATAGCCTGGTTGTCTTCCCTTTCAACAGAAACGCCTTTTTGCCGGTCACGAAACCTTTCCTGCTTGTCCCGAAGCGCCTCAAGTTTATTGTGAAATATTTCCTCCGCGGCCTTGTTCATGCGTGCTGATTGAATACCTGTATCTTGAGAAGGAATATCCCCAAGAGCTTCGAGCTTTTCATTAGCCGCAGCACTTAACTCTGATGCCTTCACCCGGACAGCCTGGGAACCAACACGATTACTGGAAGCCTTCTTTTCCGTTTTTGCCAGGCCGGAATAACGAAAAAACCTTCCTATGAACCGGGTACCGACATCCGTATGCAGGAATGAGGCACCGGAAAAAATAATAATCGAGCTCCAGAAAACAAACTTGAAGACATCCCGCATTATTTTTCCCCTTACTTCACGGCACCCGACTCAGCCTGGTCAAGCATTTGGGAAACTGCCTGTTGACGGCCATCAGCCTTTATCGCGGAAGAACCCGGGAAAGGAACAGCAACTGTCTTTTGTTTATACGAAGCTTTTGCCAATTCTTTATTGATCAGCGTCAAATACTGCTCTGTTCTCTTATAACCTTTGCTCAGTTCATTGATCTGATCAAAATCAGCCTTTGATTCTTCATACGCATGTTTCGTGTAAAGGTCCTGGGCTTCCACATACAAACGCTCAACGCCGACCTCAAAATCATGCACGATCGCGGACCGCTGTTCTTCAAGACGGCGTTTTTCTTCATTGGCCGCAACCTTATACACATCAAAAGATCCTGCTCCCTTAAGAGGTGGCGCCAAAACAACCGGAACCGCCGCAACGGGAACCTGAACACCCACTTCGGGCTTCCCGGGAACAGACACAACCACGGCCTTGCCCCCTCTCTGCTCTCGACGATTCTGATTGTCCAGCGCACGCTGCTTCTTTTCCTCAAGCCGCATTTTCTCAAGCTCCCTGGAGCGGTGCTCCTGCTCCATGATCAGCCGCTTGCGCTCTGTTTCCCTTGCCTCAAGGGCTTTCTCCCGTGTGATCAGCCGCTGGAATTTAGCATCTTCACGGCTATCCGTCGCCGTGACCAGCAACGGCTTTTTCTTCATACTACTGGCCGCAAGCTTCTCCCGGGACCTGGCCTCGGTCTTCACATCCGTCGCCGCCACTGCCACCGCAACCTTCACTTCCTGCACAGGCGATTTCCCCTCATCAACGGGCACAGATTTCTCTTTCCTGGGCACCGGTTCCACTTTTTTCGCCGGAACCAACAAAAGCTTGCCCGCATCAACCTTATCGGGCATGGCCGGCGCTTTTACATCCATCTTGACATCCTGATGCGCCGCGATCTTCCTGACCTTACCCCATTCCGTTAAAGTCTGCCTCTCTGCAATATCCTTCTGGCGAAGCTTTTCCGCCAGCATCTTCTTCCGTTGCGCGTCATTCTCCTGTTCAATAGACCTTAAAAGCACCTGCCGCTCAACAGCGACCTCCTGACCTCGCTGGTTTGAAGCAGAAGAATCCGCCAGCTGCTGAGCCTGTAACCCTTTATCTTTTTCCCAGGCCATGCGGATCTCCATGCGTTTGGCCTCAAGATAACGCGCTTCTTCCCTGGTTCTTTCCTTCTCCATTTCCTGCCGGGCCTTTTCGATCCCGGACTCGATCAAGCCGAGATAACGCCTGGCTTTCGACCGCTGGGAATCATCCCCGACCTTCATAAGCTCTTCGAACTTGATCCGCGCTTCCTTGTAACTCTTCGCCTTATAAAGCGCAATGCCTTCCCCAAAGACCTCCTTCGCCCGGGCCGGATCCGGCATCTGCAGATCATCGACCGAAGCCGGATGTTCTTTTCCTTCCTGCTTGTCCTCAAAATGACGGCGCTCCCTGTTCCCCCGGTCCTGTTGCTCTTCGAAATCCCGGCGCTCCAGAATGCGGTCAACCCTCAACGAAAAAGTATACGCCGCTTTAAATGTCGGGTCCGCGGAAAAAGCATCCCGGAACTTTACACGCGCTTCCGCGTATTGCCCGGCATGATAGAATACTTCCCCTTCCTTATAAAAACCCTCAGCCTGCTGGCGCGCAGTACGCCCCTCAACCATGGCCTTCGCATCCTTGATCGGCCTGGGAACCGCAGACCTTGCCCGGGAAGCGGCAAGCTTGGTCTCCCACTCCACACGGAACCCTTCACGACGCGCCAGCATCTGCGCCTTGATCGCCTGGATATCTTTTAATAAGGAACTCAATTCATCGAACTTTTTCTGAAGATCAGTAAAATTCTTGGCGGTAGAAAGCGCCAAGGCTTCAAGATTAACGGCATTCGCTTTCTCCGCGATCGTTGCGATCTTGCCGTGGTCAACATTCTCCTGCTCAAGCAATTTCTGCTCACCCTCGACCTTATCGATCCTGACGAGCAACTGATCCGTATCCTTATATCCGGGCAGCACCTTCTGCGCATCCATAAAGCGCTCTTTGGCCAGTGCATAATTCTTGTCATTAAGCTTACCCAGCCCCTGCCGATACAAAACTTCGGCTTTAAGAGCGTTTTCCCTTTCCATTTCTTGCACCTGAGCCAACCGGGCCCGTTCCTTGCGCTTTAAGTCCTGCTGCTCCTTCATCGCAACCGCCTGACGCGCACGCTCCTCCTCATCCTTCTTCTCTACCTGCTTCTGCTTTAAGTCCTGCTGATGAACCGCCGCGCTTTTTTCGACAGAACGGGCCTCTTCTTTCTCAACCGCCTTGATACGTCCAGCCCGCTCACGCGCCTCTTTTTCTCCGCGCTCGATCGTCCGCGCCAGCCTTTTTTTCTCTTGTTCCAGGCTTTCGACGATCTTGTCGATCTTGGAAAATGTTTTTGCCGCAGCAGCAAGATCTTTATCATCCGCCAACGCGCGGATCTGGCTGTATAAAAGCCCGGACTTCTGCGAAAGGTCCGCAACGGTCCTTGACTCCTGGACCAGTTGCTGATCCACCACCGGGCTCGGACCGCCCTTCACCTTCGCGATCAACAATAAATATTCACGCGTCGATTTATAATCCCGGGATACCGCTTCAACCTCATGGAACTTGACACGCGCCTCCTCGTATCGGGCCGATCTGTACAGCTCAAGCGCAGCCTTATAAAGCGGCTCGGCCGCCGTGACCTCCTGATCGTAAATCTGACGCGAATTTCCGGAAAGGACCGGCGTTTGGGCCAAAACCTCCTTGGGCTTGGCCCCTTCACCGGGACCAGGCAACTCCACCGCGATATTCTTCAAATATCTTTCTGTGGAACGGTACCCTGAACGAAGCCGCTCAACCCCTTCGAACTTGTCCTTGGCCTGCGCGTACTTTTTATCTTTATAAAGGCTGACCCCTTCTTTATAAAGCGCAAGGACCTCCTCTTCACCCGTCCTGACAGGCTCAGACGTAACGACAGGCGCGACAGCCAACACTTTTTTGGGAAGAACTATGCTTTTCTGGATCAACCCTTCCTTTAAATCTTTCAACGCTTTTCGCGTCGCTTTAAAATCAGGATAGATCGTTTCAACTTCACTGTATTTCTGATACGCCTTGGTGTCATCCCCGTTGCGTGAAAGGAACGCGGCTTCACGATACGCCGCTTCCGCCTGCTCCTGACGCTGACGGACCTCTTCCTGCTTCTGGGAACGGATATCATTATCAATGCGCGTAAAATAAAACCTGGCCTTCTTGTAATCCGGAAGGATCCTGATCACTTTCTCGAACTTCGGTTTAGACTCCTCGAACTTCCCGTCATGATAAAGCGCAACAGCCTCCGCGTAATAAGGCTCGGCCAGCTGTTCCTGCTCGATCCGGGCCAAACGCGCCTGTTCATTGCGTATATCACTATCAATACGGGCCAGATAAGCCCTCACATTACGATAGTTGCTTTCCAGGGCGGCGACCTCCTGGAACTTGCCCTTGGCTTCCTCGAATTTTGTCTCCGAATAAAGGCTCATCGCCTGCGCATACAAACCCTCGGCCTTGCTCAACCGGTCTTCCTTGGCCAGCCTGGACTGCAAAAGACGGATATCCTCATCGACCCGGGCAAGATAACGCTCTGTTTCCTTGTATCCTGGACAAGCCATCTGAACCTGGAGGAACTTCTTCTTTGCGGCCTCAAAATCCTGCTCTTTATAAAGCGCCAGGGCCTGAACATATAAAGGTTCGGCCTCATCGGCCTTTCTTCTCTGCTCCAGATCTTCCGCCTTCTTCTTAATATCACTATTGATCGACAAAAGATACTTCGGAGTATCCTTATAATCAGGGTAAACCACTTCCGTCAGGATGAACTTCTCCTTGGCCGCTGTATAATCCTGCGCCTGATACAAAGCCAGCGACTGCTGATACAATACTTCCGCACGGGCGGCCTTTGCTTTCTGCTCATCCTCGAGCGCTTTGCGCTGGATATCCGCATCGATATTGGCGAAAACCTTGACAGCATCCTTGTAATTTGAATACACAGACTCAAGTTGAAGGAATTTATCCTTGGCCTCGGAATACTGGCCCGCCTGATATAAGGCAACGGCCTGATTATAAAGTGTCTCTGCCTGGCGCTCCTGCGCGTCATCCAGGGCTTTCTGTTTGTGACGGATCACATCATCATCAATGCGCTCCAGATAAAACGATGTCTGCTTATAATCAGGGACCAGCGACACCACTTCGATGAACTTGGCCTTGGATTCTTCAAACTCCTCATTCTGATAAGCGACCAACGCCTGCGCATAAACCCCTTCGACCTGCTTCTCCTTTTCCCTGCGCTCTTCCTCTTTCTGACGCGAAGCGATATCATCATCGATACGGGACAAATAAGTCCCGGCTTTTTTATAATTCGGATATATGCTTTCAACTTCCAGGAATTTTGCTTTGGCGTCGGTATAGTTCTTGTTATCATACGCCAGGACCGCTTCGTTATACGCCATATCCGCTTTATCCCGCAGTTCTTTCAGGCGCGTCAGCTGTTCTTGCTGGGCGGCCAGGTTCCCTTCCTTGCGGTTTGCCGCCACCATCGCCTCGATATCCGCATCAATGCGGCTCAAATAACTGCGCGTGGATTTATAATCCGGGACACGCTTGTCAACATCCAGGAATTTCTCCTTGGCTTCGATCAGCCGGCCCATCTTATAAAGTTCGAACGCCTCGGCATAAATAGAATCCGCTTCGTCCGTCAACTTCTTGAACCTCTCTTTTTCTTCCTTGCGCTTGGCGCTTTCTTCTTCAAAGACCTTTTGCTCGGTCGCTGTCCTGCGCAACCCTTCATCCCGCGCTATCTGGGATTTCATCATTTCATCAATACGTTTAAGATAATCCCGGGTCGAACGGTAATCCGGATAAATATTCTCGACTTCATCGAACCGCTCACGGGCCACCGGGTATTGATCCTTGTTAAAAAGGGCGATCGCCGACTGATACACGAACTCGGCCTGGTCCTTCTTTCCCTCAAGCTTCTGGCGCTCGCGCATGCTCTCGGCTTTCTTGCGCTCCTCCTCGGCCTTCTTCTGGGAAAGAGTCTCCTCCCAGCGCTGCTTCCCGACAGTCTGTTGACGCTCCTGCGTAACGCGCTCCTTATCCACTTCCAGATCCCGTTCGATACGCTGCAAATACGAACGCGTAGACTTGAAATCCGGAATGACCCACTCCACTTCCTGGAACTTCTCCTTGGCCGCCATGTACTTGCGGTCCTGATAAAGCTTGATCGCCTCATCGTAAACACCCTGCGCCTGCTTCTGGACCTGCCGCTTGCGGTCTTCTTCCTTGCGGTCGATCTCTTTACGCCATAACTCCTTCTCACGAAGACGGGCGATCTCGCTTTCCTTCTGCTGCGACTCGATCTCTTTCTGCTGATCTTTGATGCCCTGCCGTTCCGCCTGGACAATATCCTGTTCGATGATCTGCAGATAACTGCGGACCGCCTTGTAATCAGGGAAAACTTCTTCAACCGTCTGAAACTCCTCCTTGGCTTCCTTAAAACGCTGCTGCTTGTAAAGGGACACCGCCCCCTGATACATGTTCTCAACACGCTCGAACGCCGTCTTCTCATCCTCTTCGGTCCGGCGCTGCTGTTCGCTTTCTTCCTTGGAAAGCGCGGCTTTCTGAAGCTTGGCGCGATGCTCGCTTTCCTTAATAAAGTATTTCATCTCCGGATGTTCGGTAATGCTGATGGCTTTCGCATACAACTGACGGGATTCTTCCAGCCGGCCCTCATCGGCCAGCTTCTGGGCCTGAAGGAAATACTCGCGCGCCTTCTCTTCCCGCTGCTGATTGCGCTTCTTGACAGCCTGGTCCTTGATCTTTTCATTCACATTCTTGATATTCTCACGCGACTTCTGAATCAGGACTTTAAGGTCGTAAACATAATTCGACTGGGCTTTATCTTCTTTGAGGACAGACGGTTGCCCATCAGCCAGCACGGAAGGCTCCCCTTCAGCAGGGGGTTGGGCATAAATGCCCTTTAAAGGGAGGAAACAAGCAGACAACAGAAAAAGTAGTATATAGGCAGGCTTCTTCATCAAGGAGATAAACGTCGTCGTGGACCTTATATTAATTGATTTATATTGATTAATTGTGATTATTGTAACATAGAGCGTTCGGCTTCTTCCACAATTTTCTCCCAAAGTTTCTTGGCCGCCCAAAGTTCGCCTTTGTCATAATATTCCTTGGCACGTTGCGCCGCATTGAAAAGTTTCTCTTCAAACGAAATATGCTTGCGCACAAAATTCGCCGCCTCCTCGAACATGATCTGGGTGGCCAGGATAACATCTTTATAGAGCTTGCGCGACTGCTCGTACTGGCCGCGCTGGTTGGCCGCCTGGGCCTCCCGGTACATCGCATTCATCTCCAACACCACAGGGCTGTCCTTGCGGGTAAACTCGGTATTAACCATCTTCCAGGCATACAATTCGATACGATGGTCCAGCCACTTCTGACGGGCCAGGGCGCGCTCCTCGGGAGTACGGTCATAAAGCTTGCCGGTCATCCTGACATACGGCCCCTGCACCGTATAGCTTAAATTGGTCAGGTCATCCACAAAATCCGTGAAATTATACCCGACTCCCAACTCGACATTATCATTAAGGCTGCGCACAGCCTCAACCAGGTATCCGCTCTTGCGGTCCTGGGCTTCCTGCACCGCGAGAATACGATACTCCGCCCCGATCTTCCAGTCCTGGCCCAACCGGTAATTCGCGCGATTCACCAGCAGCCAGGTATGCGTCCTGCTGAACTCGAAACCCGTCACCTTTTCTTCCATTATACGGAAAGCCATTTTCTCGACAAGCTGCCAGTCTTCCGTCAGATCATACGCGCCTTCCGCGGAAAAGACCTGCATTTTCGTCTGCTCGATATCGCTGATATTGACCTGCCCTGCCGGCCCCTGATTCTCTTTATAGGTATACTTCGCGAAAAGATTCAGCTTGTCATCCATAATAGGACGGTAAGCCGTACCCAGCATGATCTCCTTGTACTGGGCCTCGACTTTATTAAGCGTCCGGTCCTTGGTCTGCGAATACTGGAATTTGGCGGAAAGCGTCATCTCATCACTGACCTTGCCCTGGGCATCCTGATAAAGAACGATCTGCTGCTTGTCCTGCGTACCACGATCGATACGCAGCTCGGCCTTGGTGGAACTTTTGATCTTTTCCTTACCCTCCTCATCCTTCTCCACGTAACCAAACCCGCCGGTAATAGCCGTGCGATGATATAACGACCCGTCAATGCCCTGAACGATCCCCTGCTCCAGCGACGCATTGGCCGCCACCCGGTCATTCACATCCCCCGTCAGGCCGAAAATATTCGAAGCGGAACGCTGGGCCTGGGTGTCGGACAGCTTGCGCGTATAAGCCGTCTCCAGCTTCTTGCCATCCTTGTCCTGGACGACTTTATAGGTATCGCCCCGGTCTTGGCCGGTACTGCCAAAAACAAAGGAGCGCTCCACCACAAGGTCCCGGCCCGGCGAAAGAGCCCCCTTATCCCCAAGCGTGACCGTGGTTGTCTTGCCCGCTGCGGGCGTTTCATCCACCTTAACGGAGCTTGTCGTCGTATGCCCCGCCTTGTCCGTCTTGGACGCATCGATCCCGGCCCCCTGGCTCAGGACCGACACCGTCTTGTCATCCGCCTGGACCTTGACACCGGCCTTCAATATCGCGTCATCAAGCTTCACCTCCGAGTCGGCATTCACCCCGACGACCGTCTTTGTCGGCCCGTTGTCGGCCTGTACCATGCTGTAATTGGTCTGGATATTGGTCTTGGCACCGATCTGCTCTTTGCCAACAAGGGACGTTGTCCGCGTCTGGGTCGTAACCCCGCCAGCCGCCTGCGCCGTCTGATAATCCGTCGTCAACGCCATATTCGGCGTAATATTCGCAACCGCCCCTACCCTGGAGGTCTTGCCCGCCGTGCCAAAAGATTCCTCAACGGTCGTCGCGATCTTCGGGGTCACATTAAGCGTCGCGCCGATCTTGGTAGAATTGCCGGCCGTACCAAAAGCCTCCGCCACCGTAGCCGACAACTTGTCCGTCAGCTGCCGGGTGATCCCTGTCGTGATCTCCCCTGCCTTGGAGGCCTTCCCCGTCGGATCAACCTGATATTTGGATGTCAGCTTCGTCTTTTCATCAAGGTCGTACTCAGCCTGCAAGGCAAATGTATTCTGGACCTGGTTGCTTTCGGACACATAACGATCGTCCTTGTTGGTCACTTCCTGACGGCGGTATTCACTGGTGATCCGCAGCCGGCGGGCATCGTGGGCCAACTGCAGCACGGTCGTTGCCGTTTCCTGCGCGCCAACCTGCATGGTGGTCTGCAAATTGCCCTGCTGGATCAACTTCTGCACGTCATAGCTCGCCGTAAGGCGTGTGACCGGCGTCAGGTCGAACGTCATCCCCAGGCCCGACATCGCCTTGCCCTGCTGGGAAGATGTTGACGCGGTCGCAAAATTGTTCTCGATCCATTTATAATAACTCTTGAGCCCCAGCCGGTCGAAGAGGCGGCTGTCCTGGCTCATGCCGTAGGCTTTTCCCGAGGAAAGATTGCCCACCACAAGGTCACTGAACGTAATACCTCCGTCGGTCGAGACGTAACTGGAACTGTCCTGGGATTGCGTGGCGGCGTATTCCGCCTTGATCTTTGTATCTTTCCCGACATGGACCGTAATATCCTCGCCCTTTAACTGATAATTCCCTCCCGCCTGGGTCTCGGTCACATAGGTGCCGCCCACGACCACATTCTCGCCCACCGCCTGCGCCACGCGCACGCCCTGGGTCGCTTCCTGCATCTTGTCCTTCACCTCATACTCGTAATCCGTCACCACATATACCGGGTCTCCCTTGAGCAGCTGATTCGAAATGATCCTGCCCGAATCCGCCGACATTGCCACCGGCTGCCAAAAAAGGATGCGGCCCTGGCTGTTATCAATATCGTAATCAACACCATCCTTCATCTCGGTCGTGCTGCGGACCAAGCCGGTCACCGCATCACGCACTTCCAGTCGGACCTTTGCCGTTCCAACGACCACTCCCTGATGTTTCAGGTAATACAGAGAACCGCCCGTCCCCAGGAACTCGTTATGCGCCGAACGCTGCCGGACCTCGGCATGGAACGTCGCCACGCGGGTCTTGGCATCGCCGTAGGGATTATTCGCAACACTGGTATAATCCACTTTTCCGCCGTAGAGTGTGCGGCTGTACTTGGCGAATTCGGTATCATTGAAATCAACCGCATAATTCCCCCAGACCGCCTGCGACTTGTCCCACTCAAGCATCAGATAAAGATTCCCCTGCGTATTGGTGGCGTCATAATTCACGGTCGAAGAATCTCCATAGACCGGATAATACTGGTCCGGCTTGATCGAACGGAACATTTCCTTCTGTCTACGCTCGGTATCAAAGCTCGATGTCAGAAGATATTTCCCCTTGACCTTGCCCTTCAAATAATAAGCCATCTTCCCTTCACGATAGAACCCGGGCCGAAATTTATCCACCGACTGGACCGGCTCAATATTGCCCCGGTCGACGTTATAGCCGACCTTCCCGTCTCCCATCGCCACGAAGGTCATATAATCATCGCCCACCTTGATCGGCCGGCGGTACTGCGACACCTTGTTATTCCTGGAAGAGGCGTTCCCATCCAGCGCCGGCACGCCTGAAGCAGATGCCAGCGAGGAGGTGTCCGGCGCGGAAGTCCCCTTGACAGGACTGACCCGGCCGCCCCCTGCGGCTACGGCCGCGACCTCGCCCGTGTCCGCACTGACAACCTCCAGCTCATAATCTCCATCCGGAAGAATAACCTGCACCGGCCGGGACTGGACCGCCTCCCCGCTCAAAAGCCCGCGGGCGGTCAATGCCTGCCGTTCGGGCACCGGAAGATCAATAAACAACTCGCCATTCTTGAGCACCCGGACCTGACGGATATCCGTCTCCTCGGGGTCAATGGTCAGCGTTTCACCCCGGACAAAAATATTGCGCTGGCTCGTATGATCCGCCGATCCCTGGGCCAACTGCCAGGCGCGATATTCCTTGTCACGGGCCTCGGACTCTTTTGTCTTTTCTTCCTCCGTCTTTTTGGAAAGGGCCTCAAATTCAATGTCGGTCAATACACGTAACGCGATATCTTTTTCTTTCGTCTCATCCCAAACGCCCTTGCTATCCTGGACTTTCAGTAAATATGTATAATTACGATCAATACGGACAAACCGTCCGGAAAGGTCGCGCCCATCCCAGAAAACAGGATCATTGATATTATAACGCGTCCCGTTGAACTCCCTGACAAGCTTCTTGGTCTGTTTGTCAACGATATCCAGTTTCCAGGAGGAAATGAACGGAGCGTAATTCATGAACATCCGCAATTCCACCGGCTTGATAATGGTGTCCAGATGCAGCCACAGCTCCCGCTCGAACATATCCACATTGAGCAACGGCGTCAGATGGTCGGGGGTCTGATCGACCTTAAGGTTCTTGTCAAAGAAGCGCACGTCTTCCCCGACGATCTGGCCATTGCCCATATTCACGCCGAAATTCGCCTTGACCACCATGCCGGCCGTGACATCGATGACCAAGGCTTTATCCGTCGTCAGAAAAGCGCCCTTCGGCAGGCTGCGCTGATCGACCATGATCACATGCCGCCCGGGCAACAGGGCCGGGACATGGAACTGCCCGTTCTTATCCGCCGCGATACTGGTGCCATCCTCCATCACGATATGCACGTTGGGCACCGGGCCTTCAATGATCTCCTGGCGATTTTCATAATCATATTCCGGCGCATCCTGACGGCCGTTCTCGTTAAGGTCCCAGAAAACCTTTCCGAACACGGTCCCCGCATCAAATAAGGGATCCATGACAACCTTGACGGTCTGATGCGCACGATTGGAGATCAGCGAACCATTGTCATATTTCATGAACGCGGTGTTCTCATAATCACCCGGAGCGACACCCGCGCCGATGACCAGCTGATATTTCATGGCCTTGATCTGGCGTGCAGTAAATGCCCCGACCTTAAAGACGACCGGACGGGCACCGGACGCCTCGATCGGCGTTCCGTCAACAAAATGAACACGGCCGCTCATATACTTGAACCCGGGCGGAATAATATCATTCAGCCGGGTCTCCAGGACCGTATTCTGATCCGACAGGTTCTCAATGGTTACGGTATAGGTCACGACCTCACCGATCCTGGCTTCCGCCTTGTTGGCATCTTTGGTAACCTTGAACAGGAACTGATTGGCATCAACCGGCAGGTCAAGCCGCACAGAATCCGTCAGCAATGAAAAAGCCTCTCCACGCGATCCCGTTATGATCAGGCGGCCAGCCGGAAGCAGGCTATTGTCCTTGATCGCTGTCGGAAAGGTGTAGCCAAGCTCCTGCACATCAAGCACATACCGGACCGTCGGGTCAAAATTGATCACCCGGATCTCAAAAAGACCGGCGTCATTGGTCAGGACCGGGTTAGGCTGGTCCGCTTCAAGAAGAGCAATATCAAGCCCCCTGACGACCGGGATCCTCTGGCCGTTACCATCGAGTTTATACAGATACACCCTGGCCCCGCGAATGGTATTGTTCGTCGCGGAATCAAAAAGATACCCGTAAATATCATTCAAGGAATACGTATTTATCGCACTGGAAACACCGTCCGCCACCACCGAGATCGTATTCTGTCCGCGCTTCAATGCTGTTGTCAACTGGATCGAAAAGTTCCCTGCCGCATCCGACATGCCGACGCCCGCGGCACTCTCCAGCGGAAGGGTTAACGGCATGTCGATCGTGTTGTTATTGGAGATCGTATAATTGTTGGCGACCACATACACCAAAGTATTGGGCTTGGCCACCCCGGTGAACGTCGGACGGTTACCGCTCAAACGGACAGATACCGAAGGACTGGTGATCACCGGCACCTGGGCAGGGACAGGGGCCGCGTCGATTGTCAGGTCACTGGAAATGCCGGGGACGCTCAAATAATAAGGCGTTAACTGATTTGCTCCCAGAGGCAGGTCCGCGGTCAATTCCGTCCGGAAATACCCGTGGCTATCCGCCGTCCCGGACGCCACCACAACCCCTCCTTTATCCTTCACCGTATATGCCTCTTCCGGGAAAGCCTGGCCGATCAGGACCGGCCTCACCCCCACCACACGCTCATCCACCGGAGCGATCAAGGTCAATTGCATGAACTTCCACCCCTGATTCGGAAGGACCGACGGCTGATCAATGGAATTGATCGCCGTAATATAGGTCGGCCTGACGGCCAGCCCTAATGGGCCTGTCGCGATCGAATCCTTGACATCCACGAACCGGACAAGAGTATTGGGGATGATCGTTGCATCGGCATTATTGATATAACTCAGCAGAAGGGTCCATTGCGTCCCTTCCTGGGTCGAACGCAGAATGATCTTGCCCGCCCCTCCGCCTACCATACCCAGCGAGTCAAGGATGGTCTGGGTACTCCCCGCCTGGAAAAATACCTTTTTACCGCTATTGGATTCGATCGCCAGGTCGAAGAACACCGTGTTCCCCGTCAGTGTCGTGGCATTGGATGTATCAAACGTCACCCGCCCGGAATTGTGCTCGAATATCCCGGTCACAGGGTCAAGCGACCAGCTGCCTCCGACAGTGAACGAATGATTGGTGATCGGCGCTGAAAGACGGCCATTAATACTGACCGAGCCCTGCAGATCAATCGCGCCGTTCAAAGCGTTCACGGTCGTGCCGGAAGCGATCAGCATGTTCCCGTCGATCTTTAACGAATCGCTGCCGGTCGATACATCCAGGCTTCCGGAAGACACGGTCAGATTGCCGAAAACATGGACATCGCCCTGGCTCTGGAACAAATTGGCAACTCCGTTATCCGTCAGGACCAGGTTATAATACTCAATAGCCGTATGGGCGGGGTCGAATTTATTCAGCGCAACCGTTCCGCCGGGCACGCCTGTATAGGTAAATGTGCCGTGCTGCGTATCAGGAAAATGGATCGCAATAGGCTCCCCTCCCTGCGCAATGATATTGCCATTATTCGTCAACGTGTCCTGGACCGTAAGGCCGAAGCCGTTAAGGGTCAATGTCGTCCCGGAATCAAGCGTCATACTTCCTGGAGAGACCGCCCCCGACAAGGCGGTCAGTTGCGGTTGATTCATGATCTGCTGACCAGGTGGAATGCTCAGAGGGTCGATCGACCGGATGACCACAGCATCCCCGGAGATCGGGACAATCCCGAGGTTCCAGTTGAGCGGATCCCCCCAATCAGTGGACGCGGAACCGTCCCATCTTATGACCGGGACCCCGAAAACCCAGTTCGTGTTATTGTAAAAATTACTGGGAGGGATATCGAAATGGTCCGGAGAATTCCGGGCCACGAGGGTAACCCCGGAAGCATTTGAATCCTTGACATCGACCGCCGAAATGGTCTGACGCCCGCCGACCTCAAGTTTCAAATAAGCCGCCGTTCCCGCAAGGCTTGACCGGATAAGCAAAGGATTAGCCAGGGATGCCCCCTGGAGGACAAGCTTCCCAAGCACCGACTGGAGCGAAGCATCGGCAAAGGTCAGCTGCTGCAGCGGCGCGGCCGTCACCGGGACCTGCTTGATGAACTCGAAGAAACTCGTGTCCCCAGAAATAACCTGGTCGTTCAACGGAACACTGGCCGGGGCATCAAACACCACGGTCCCGTCATTATGGATAAAGGCACCCCCCGTATGAGTGAAATTCCCGCCGACAAACAACGTTTTTCCGGTCCCCGGCGCCATGAACGTCCCGCTCGACAGAACAAAACTCCCGCCCAGATCAATGCTATAACCACTCGAAGTCATCGTTCCGCCATCGACCGTCAAAGAACCATGAATGGTCATATCGGTCGTAAGCGTGAAATTGGAAGGATTGCCATTGAGGTCATTGATCTTCAGATTATAAAAAGTATTCGGGCCCAAAACCGTGATCTGTTTTACACCAGGGTTATTATCTCCCTGGTAAACAAACATCCCGGAATCCGTATCCGGAGTATCAATGCTCACACGCTCTGTGCCGCGCAGGAAAATAACCCCCTCATTGGAAAGGGTCCCGGAAGACGTGATCGTATTGTGAACCGTCATGTTGAACCCCGCAAGGTGCAAAGTCGCGGATGGCACGAACAGGGTGAGCTCACCCACGGTCACATCACTGGATAATACCGGCTGGAAATCAACGGTCGCGCCGTTGGTCACAACCACATTATCGTTCGGAAGAGGGATAATGCCCAGGTTCCAGTTACGCTGCTCATTCCAATCCGTCGACTCGGAACCATCCCAGGTGATCGTGGCCGACCCGAATTCCCAGTTCGGGGTATTGTTCCCTGTCCTCCTGGACAAGCCGCGGCCAACCAGGGTCAGGCCCGTGGCGGCGTTATTCTCCACATCGACATTCCTAATGGTCTGCCCCGCGTTGGTGACAAGTTTCAAATTCCCCGCCACGCCGGTCGTGGTCGTACTGCGGATCAGAAGCAGATCCACCCCTCCCGTCAATGTCAGATAATTCCCCACCGTTTGTGTGGAAGTTTCAGCCAAAGTCAGCCTCTGCGTCTGGCCGACGAATGCCGCATCCGGGACTTGCTTGACGAAATCATAAAAAGATGTATCCCCGGAAATAACCTGATCGGTGTTCGCAGCATTAGACAAAGCGTCAAAAGTAACGGTCCCATTGTCGTGCGTAAAAATCCCGGCCGGCAAATGCGTAAAGTCCGCGGAGATGGCAAAGCTTTGTCCCGGCCCCGGAGCCAGGAGTGTACCACCGGATATATTCACACTGTTCGCACGGATATTACCCTGCAGGGCATTGAGCGTGCCGGAGGAAACATTCAGGTCCCGAAGGTCCGTCAACGTGGCTGTATTGCTGGCTATCACCACCGATGCCCCGGAAATATTCGTATCACCCGTGACACTGACAGCCTCACTGATCGTAAAAGTGCCGCCATTCGCCGTTA
Organism: Candidatus Omnitrophota bacterium; assembly: GCA_903908245.1. Taxonomy (GTDB): domain Bacteria; phylum Omnitrophota; class Gorgyraeia; order Zapsychrales; family Fredricksoniimonadaceae. The sequence continues at coordinate 38,717 of CAIVRE010000007.1, read as the reverse complement.
AACTGCCCTGGACAAAAAGCGTGGACCCGGGACCGATCGTGAACGCACCCGCATCAAGCGTCATCGCATGACTGATCGTGAGCGGAACGCCTGTTACAAAAGTATCGGATTCAAAAGGACCCGAAACCTGTTCATTGATCACCAGATTGTTGAATGTGGTCAGATAATTCCCGCCGATCAGAAAGCTCTGGGTCAGATCGATCGTGGATTTCATGCCAGGCCGGCCGTAATACATGAACGTCCCGTTATCGACCATGCTGCCGGCCGTCAACGTTTCCGTCCTGACCCCGCCAACCATGACCATGCCGTCAAGAATGACCGTACCATCATTGGTAAACCCGCCATCAATGGTCATATCCCGTCCATCCAGTTTTAATGTCGCCCCTGGACGGATGATCAAATTCCCGACACGGTTCGTGATCGCAAGCCCCGTGACAGGCGAGATCCCCCCGCTCAATACCGGCTCCCGCACAATAGGCAACCCTGTATCCTCGTCGAAGACACGAATGATCGCGGTATCAAGCTCCCCCGGCACCAGGCCAACATCCCAGTTGAACGGATTGTTCCAGTCATTGTCCTCGGATCCGTCCCATTTGACCGTGACAGCACCGAACAACCAATGGAAATTATTCCCCAAGTCGCTGGAATCCACCCCGCGCGCCACCAGCACAAGCCCATTGCCGGCATTATTATCCCGGACATGCACCGTATGAATATCCTGGACCCCGCTATTCTGCAGTGTCAGAAAAGCCTGTGTGGTATTGGTACTGCTCCCCAGGAACAGTTTCCCCGTACCGCCGAACCCCCGCAGGGTCAAAAGACGCGAAACCTTCTGTTCCTTGCCGGAAGGAAAAGTCAGGGAATGATTTCCGGCCGCAGTCAGGACCTTGGTAAGATTGTTAAATGTCGTGCTCCCGGAGATCACCTGGTCCCCGCCATCCAGGTTAACAGTGGCAGACCCGGAAATGAACGCCGGGAATGCCGGATTATTCCAATCCCTTCCCACCGTCATATTAAGATTGTTAGTTTTAAATGTCCCGACGTTGTTATTAAAACTCCCGCCGATCTTGATCGGATGGGCGACCAGCTCGACCGCGGCCGACCCACTGTGGACCACATCGCCGAACGTGTCATTGCTGTTCGCCCCCGGCACAATATACTGGGTGCCAGCGTCCGCCGCGAACTCAACCGTCCCCGAACCGCCTAAAATGTATCCTGAGGCAGTAGTCGTTGTCCAGTTGCCGTTAAGCTTGATCTCGCCGGTCGTCATCTGAATGACCCCGGCGTTATTCACGTGACCGGAATTATTATCAAGCTTGAGGTTCAGTTTGCCGGTATTGAGTTTTAACTGGGAATTCTGGGGAACAGTGATACCCGCCCCCCAGGCCGCGAAAACGACCAGAAAGAAAGCCCCGGTGAAAAAGAAAAAGTTCGCCGCGGATTGCCCGAAGTTTTTAATGAAAGACCCCTGAGGCATTTTAAATCAACATTAATTAAGATTGTTTGATAGTAGTTACCAAATTAATCTTAACAAACAGGATTATTTAAAGAATGATTTATTGAAATATTTATTGGACGGGTCTTAAACAATGAATTTGAACGCTTCTTCCCCAACGATCCTCTTGATCTCTTCCATCAGGACTTCACTGGGAGATACATGCAGCTGACTGCCCACCTTGATCTCGACACTGCGGAAATTCTTCGTGTCGATCTGCAGGTGGACAGGTACTTTACCAGGGAACCGCTCCAATTTTTGCTTGATCAGCTTAAGCCGGGCAGGATCCGTCTTGGTCATATCAATACGGATAGTACGGACCGCATTATAAATAGCACCGATATCCTGAAGATCATCGACCATCACGTTCACGCCTGAATCGCGGATGCTGACCTTGCCTTTGATCAGCACCACCGCTCCGTCCCTGATATTACCCGCCACCCGCTCAAAAGCATCCGGGAACACCACCGCCTCGATCCTGCCATAAAGGTCTTCCAGGCGTACGATCGCCATACGACGACCATCCTTTTTCGTGACCGTGGCACGCACATCAATGATCATGCCGATCAGAACCACCCCGCTATCCTGTTTCATTCCCGGCAACTTCTGGGAATTGGCATTGGTAAAAGTACGCATTTCAACCTTGTACCGGTCCAAAGGATGGCCACTTAAATAAAAACCGAGAAGTTCTTTCTCGAATGCAAGCAGTTGTGGCAAAGCAAGTTCCGGTATCTCGGGGAGGATCTCGTTTTCCCTGGTAAAACCTCCGGAGTCCTCCCCCATTGAAAAGAACGAGAATTGGCCGACCGACTGTTCCTTTTGCTTGCTGGTCCCCAGATTCAAGGCCTGGTCCAGCACCGCCAGCATCTGCGAACGCCTGGCCCCGGTCGAATCAAAAGCACCAGATTTGATCAGCGACTCGATGACCTTCCGGTTATTCGTCCGAAGATCAACGCGTTTACAAAAATCAAAGATCGATTTAAAAGGGCCGTTCTCATTACGCTCACGGGTCATTGTTTCGATCGCCGCCCCTCCCACATTCTTCACGCCCAGCAGGCCATAACGGATCTTCCGCTGGCCCGCCACACTAAAGACCGTACGGCTCTCGTTAATATCCGGCGGGCGCACATCAATGCCCATGCCCTCGGCCGCGTCAACATATTCCACCAGCTTGTCGGTATTGTCTTTTTCGTTGGTCAAAAGCGCACACATGAACTGAGTGGGATAATTCGCCTTTAAATACGCTGTCTGATAGGTGACCACCGCATATGCTGCCGAATGAGAACGGTTGAACCCGTACCCGGCGAATTTATCGATGAGGTCGAACAGGCGATTGGCCTCCTCCGGGTTGATATCATTGGTTGTTTTGGCGCCCCGCACGAACAGGTCGCGCATTTTGCTCATCTCCTCGACCTTTTTCTTGGACATGGCCCGGCGCAGATTATCCGCCTCGGCCATTGTAAAACCCGCCAGGATACACGCCATCTGCATGACCTGCTCCTGATAGATCGCCACCCCGTAACTATTCTTGAGTACCGGCTCAAGCTTCGGATGAAGGTATTTCACCTCCTCCTCGCCACGCTTGCGTTTCACAAAGTCATCGAGCATGCCACTGCCCATTGGCCCCGGGCGGTACAAAGCCAAGAGCGAGATAATGTCTTCAAACTCCGTCGGCTTGCTGCGGATCAGCAGGCTGCGCATCCCGTCGCTTTCCACCTGGAATACGCCCGCGCTCTCCCCCCGGCTTAAAAGCGCGTACGCCTTCTTGTCATCCAGGGGGATCTTGCGGATGTCGATATCCACACCCGCCGTCTCTTTGATGATCCGTAAAGCATCGGCAATAAGAGTGAGCGTCTTGAGCCCCAGAAAATCCATCTTGAGCAAGCCGATCTTCTCCACCCCTTTCATCGTGAACGCGGTGGTGATCTGCTCGTCCGCCTTGTAAAGAGGGCAATATTCCACCAACGGTTTGTCGGAAATAACAACGCCGGCCGCATGAACAGACGCATGACGGCTCAAGCCTTCAAGGACCCTCGCCACATCCATCAATTTACAGGCCGTAGCGTCACTGGCCAGTATCTCGCGCAACTGCGGCTCATTATCCAGGGCCAGATCGATCGTAATATGTTTTGGATTCCCTTCCTCATCGATAAGCCGCTCGGGGATCAGCTTGGCAATACGATCCACGTCCGAATAAGGAATGCCGAACGCCCGGCCCACATCCCGTACCACGGCTTTAGCCTGCATGGTCCCGAACGTAATGATCTGCGCCACACTATCACGTCCGTATTTGCGCGTCACATAATCCACCACTTCCCCGCGCCGCTCGAAACAGAAATCGATATCGATATCCGGCATGCTTTTGCGGCTGGGATTAAGGAACCGTTCAAAAAAAAGCGAATACTTGATCGGATCCAGGTCCGTAATGCCCAGCAAATAACTGACCAGGCTTCCGGCCGCCGACCCGCGTCCTGGCCCGACGGGAATTCCCTGGCTCTTGGCATAATTCACGAAATCCCAGACGATCAGGAAATACCCGACGAACCCGAGCTCCTCGATGGTCTTAAGCTCAAAATCCAGTTTTTCAACAACAGCCGGCGGCAGGGTATCGCCATAACGCTCCCCGGCGCCTTTAAGGCAAAGACCGCGCAAATATGTTTTATCGGTCTCACCTGACGGAACGGAATATTCCGGCAAATGATACTCACCGAATTTCAGCTTAAGATCGCATTTATCTGCGATCACCAGCGTATTGGCAATTGCCTCGGGCGCCCAGGAAAAATTACGCGCCATTTGCTCGGCAGTCTTTAAAAAGAACTGGTCCGAGTTCATGCGCATCCGTTTTGGATCAGAGAGCGTGGTCTGGGTCTGGATACAAAGCAACGTATCGTGCGCCTCGGCATGTTCAGGCAGGATATAATGCACATCATTCGTGGCAACAAGCGGCAAAGCAAGGTCCCGCGACAACTTAAGCAGGCCTTCATTCACGGCCTTCTGTTCGGGGATCCCGTGTTCCATCGCTTCGAGATAAAAATCTCCGGGAGCAAAAATGGTGCGGTAATCATCCGCAGCGCGCAGCGCCTCGTCATACTTCCCGGCAGACAGGCGGGAAGCCACCTCCCCCTTCAGACAGGCCGACAAACCAATAAGCCCTTTGGCATGCCGGGCCAGGACATCCTTGTCGATCCGCGGCTTGTAATAAAACCCCTCGAGAAACCCGATAGAGACCAGCTTCATCAGGTTGGCATAACCCTCGGCGTCTTTCGCCAGCAGAACGAGGTGATGCGTACCGCGCTGTTCGCCCGAAGTCTTTTCAAACCGCCCTCCGGCGGCCACATAAGCCTCGCAACCGATGATCGGCTTTATCCCCTGGGCCTTTGCCTCCTCATAAAAGTCAAGCGCGCCGAACATATTGCCGTGATCGGTCATGGCGACCGCCGGCATCTGCAGCTCCGCCGCCCGCTTCATCAGGTCCTTGATGCGGCATGCCCCGTCGAGAAGGCTGAATTGCGTATGAAGGTGTAAATGGACGAAGGACATATTCTTTTATCGTAGGGGCGACCCGTTGGGTCGCCCTCGCGTCGCAGGGGACATAAACAGAAGGGCGACCCAACGGGTCGCCCCTACAAATGTTACCGAATATCAATCTTTATTCCCATTCAATGGTCGCCGGCGGCTTGGAACTGATATCGTACACCACACGGTTCACACCGCGGACCTCATTAATGATACGATTCGACATCTTCCCCATCAGCTCATACGGCAACTGCACCCAATCCGCGGTCATTCCGTCCACACTGGAAACACAGCGGATAGCGATCACATTCTCGTACGTGCGCTGATCTCCCATCACACCCACGGTCTTGATCGGCAAAAGGATCGCGAATGACTGCCATATCTCATTGTAAAGATTGGAGCGCTTCACTTCTTCCAGCACCCGCTCGTCGGCTTCACGCAAAACATTAAGCCGGTCTTCGGTGATATCTCCCAGAATGCGGATCGCAAGGCCAGGCCCGGGGAACGGCTGCCGCTTCAGCAGGACTTCCGGCATGGCCATCACTTTACCGATCGCACGGACTTCATCTTTAAAAAGATCGCGCAACGGCTCAATAAGCTCCAGGTGCAACGACTTGGGCAACCCGCCCACATTATGATGGCTCTTGATCACGGCGGATGGCCCGCCGATCGGAGAAACAGATTCAATAACATCCGGATAAAGCGTACCCTGGGCCAGGAACTCCGCGCCCTTGATCTTTTTCGCGTTCTCCTGGAAGACCTCCACAAAAACACGACCGATGATCTTGCGTTTCTCTTCCGGATCGGTCACGCCCTTTAGCTCGGAAATAAATCGCTTGGACGCATCGACCATCATCACGTTCATTTTAAAATTAACTTTATAATTCTTGTAAACCGACTGCCCTTCGTTCTTACGCAGCAGCCCGTTATCAACAAAGATACAATAAAGGTTATTCCCGATCGCCCTGTGCAGAAGCATCGCCGCCACCGACGAATCAACCCCGCCGGAAAGCCCCAACACGACCTTCTTCTTGCCGACAGTCTCCTGGATACGCTTGACAGCAGACTCAATGAACCGGTCCATCGTCCAGCGCGGCAAGCAACTGCAAACCCCCATCACGAAATTCTGAACGATATTCAAACCCCGCTGGGTATGAACAACTTCCGGATGGAATTGAACGCCATAGATCTTTTTTGAACGGTTAGCGATCGCAGCACAATTGTTATTAAGCGTATGCGCGATCTTCTCGAAACCAGGCGGGACCTGCATGATCTCATCGCCATGGCTCATCCAGCACGTCAGGTTGGTAGGCAAATTGGAAAAAAGGTCCTTATTGCTGTCAACAAAAAGCTCGGCACGGCCATACTCACGGTCCTTGCATTTATTGACCTTGCCGCCCATCATATGTGTAATGACCTGCATCCCGTAACAAATACCCAAGATCGGCAGGCCCATCTTCAGGACATCTTTATTAGGCTGGGGAGCACCTTTATCATAAACGCTCATCGGGCCGCCGGAAAAGACAAGGCCCTTCGCACCCATCTCCCTGATCTTATCAGGAGTGATATTAAAAGGAACGATCTGGCTGAAAACCTTGCTTTCACGGATACGGCGGGCGATCAACTGGGTATACTGCGACCCGAAATCAAGCACAAGGATAATATCGCGGCTTCTGGGCTTCTTCACCTTGATGTTCAATGTCTTGGTACTGCCCTTAAGCAGACTGACCTTCTGGTTCTCTCCCCTGTACGCGCTGTTATACGACGGAGCGAGCTTCCTGAGCTTCAGCTGATATTTCGGCTTGGCCTTGAACTTGGGCTTGGCAATATTTACCGCAACCGGTTTTACAGGCTTCTTGACTTTCGGCATTGATATCTCCCTTTATTTCCCCATGCCCACTTTTTGGTTCATCTGGAAGACCTTGCCTTCGCTCTGGAAGGAATGGGCGATAATGATCTCCACATCGTGCATCTCTTTGATATTCGACGCGCCCAGCGACCCCATGGAAGTCTTAAGAGCCCCGACCAAATTCTGTGAACCATCATCGACTTTGGCGGGTCCGAGAAGGATCTCCTTGAGCGTACCGGCTTGCCCGACCTTGACGCGCGTTCCACGCGGAAGGTTCGCGTTCGAGGTGGCCATTCCCCAGTGGTATCCGCGGCCCGGCGCTTCGAACGCCTTGGCAAAAGCGGAACCGACCATACACGCGTCACCGCCAGCAGCGATCGCCTTGCAGATCTCACCGCCGATACGCATCCCGCCATCGGTAATGATTGGGACATACTTCCCCTTGCGCTTGAAGAAGTGATCGCGCGCCGCCGCACAATCAACGGTCGCCGTGATCTGCGGAATGCCGATCCCCAGAACGCCGCGGCTGGTACATGCCGCGCCGGGACCGATACCGACCAGAATAGCAGACGCACCGATCTCCATCAGCTCAAGCGTCACATCATAAGTAACGGTATTGCCAACCATGATCGGGATCCTGGATTCTTTGCAGAACTTCTCGATATCAAGAACTTTATATTCACTTGAAACATGCTTGACGGTCGCAACGGTAGACTGAACGATGAACACGTCACATCCGGCCTCTTCCGCGATCTGATGGAACCGCTTCGCGTTTTGCGGGATACAGCTCACTATGGCGGGAACTTTATGCTTCTTGATCTCTTCAATACGCTTGGCGATCAGCGCCTCTTTCACCGGCTTAAGATAAAGGCTCTGAATGAGCTTGGTCGCTTCTTCCGGTGAAGATTCAGCGATCTGATCGAGGATCTCATCGGGATTCTCATAACGGGTCTGAACGCCGTCCAGATTAATGGAGGCGATACCGCCCATTTTGCCCATTTCGATCGCAAATTTTACATTAACAACACCGTCCATAGACGCCGCCAGGATCGGGATATCGAACTTCATTTTCCCAATAGCCCAGGAAACATCCACTTCATTGGGATTAATGGTTTTATCACCAGGGACAAGAGCAACTTCATCAAAACCGTAACAACGGCGCGCCCGCCTGTTTATGCCGATCCAATCTGCCATACGACCTAACCTCCGTACTTTCAATTATTTACAGAATTTTAACAGTTTTCACCATTTTAGGATTGTGATTATAGCCTTGTATTATATATTATTATATAGAAAAGTCAATATAAAAAGCCCTGGGAACTCTTGCGAGAACCCAGGGCTTTTAAGAATTCTGCCTATGGCAGAATTCTTACATCATCCCGCCCATTCCACCGCCCATGCCACCCATACCGCCGCCCATGCCGCCCATCGGAGGCATGCCGCCTTTGTCCTTTTCAGGAGCATCGGTGATCACGCACTCAGTGGTAAGAAGCAAGCCGGCAATAGATGCCGCGTTCTGTAATGCTGTACGCGTAACCTTGGCCGGATCAATAACACCGCTCTCAAGCATATCAACATAAGCGTCTTTATTGATATCATAACCAATGTTCTTCTTTTCCTTCTTCAAACGCTCAACAATAACCGAACCTTCCAGCCCGGCGTTAAAACACAACTGACGAACAGGCGATTCGATCGCACGCAGGATGATCTCCGCGCCGGTCTTCTCATCGCCGCTTAACTGAAGAGCTGCCACATCCTCGAGACAACGCAAAAGAGCCACGCCGCCGCCGGGAACAATACCTTCTTCGATCGCCGCGCGCGTCGCATGAAGCGCATCCTCGACACGAGCCTTCTTTTCCTTCATTTCGCTTTCCGTCGCCGCACCAACATTGATAATGGCAACACCACCGGAAAGTTTCGCCAGGCGCTCCTGAAGCTTCTCTTTATCGTAAGAAGAATCCGTCTTGTCGATCTGCGCCTTGATCTGGGCGATACGGCCCTTGATATCCGCTGTTTTACCAGCACCTTCAACAATAGTCGTATTATCCTTGTCGATCTTGACCTTCTTGGCACGGCCAAGGTCTGAAAGCTGAATATTCTCCAGCTTCATCCCGCGGTCTTCCGTGATCGCCATACCACCGGTCAACGCCGCGATATCTTCCAGCATCGCCTTACGACGATCGCCATAACCCGGAGCCTTAACAGCCGAGCAGGAAAGGGTCTTGCGAAGATTGTTCACAACGAGAGTCGCAAGAGCTTCCCCTTCAACATCTTCCGCAATGATCAAAAGCGGGGCACCAGCCTTGGCAACCTTCTCCAAAACAGGGAGCATATCCTTGATATTCGATACTTTCTTCTCATAAATGAGAATGAAAGGATTATCAAGTTCACATTCCATCTTCTCCATATCCGTTGAGAAATACGGGGACAGATACCCCTGGTCAAACTGCATCCCTTCAACGAACTTAAGCTCGGTATTGATGGTCTTGGACTCTTCGACCGTGATAACACCGTCCTTACCGACCTTCTCGAACGCCTCGGCGATCTTCTTGCCGATAACGCTGTCGGAATTCGCCGCGATAGTGGCCACCTGCTCCACTTCACGGTTCTCTTTCATATCAACTTTCTTGGACAGCTTGGCGATCTTTTCGACAACCGCTTCAACCGCCTTGTCGATACCGCGCTTGAGCGCCATCGGGTTCGCGCCGGCCGTCACGTTCTTGAGGCCTTCACGATAAATAGCTTCGGCCAACACCGTCGCGGTCGTGGTACCATCGCCGGCATTATCCGATGTCTTTTCAGCGACTTCCTTGACCATGGACGCGCCCATGTTCTCGAACGCGTTCTCGAGCTCGATCTCCTTGGCAACGGTCACACCATCCTTGGTGACCGTTGGAGAACCGAACTTCTTGTCGATAATAACATTGCGGCCCTTGGGACCGAGCGTGACCTTGACAGCCCTCGAGAGCTGCTCAACACCACGAAGAATGGAACGACGTGCTTCGTCATCGAACTGCAGAACTTTTGCACCCATAAATCCTCCAGAATATTTTTGGTTATCCGGGTGAGGCCCGCCTCACCCCTACATTTTATCAACACAAACGATATTACTTGACGATCGCCAGGACTTCTTCCTCACGAATGATCAACAGCGCGGTGCCGTCCTTATCCTTGATCTCGGTGCCGCTATATTTGCCGTAAAGCACAATATCGCCCACCTTGACCTCAAGGGCCTGAACCTGCCCGTTATCGAGCACTTTGCCTTTCCCCGCGGCAACAACTTTGCCTTCCTGGGGCTTCTCTTTTGCCGTGTCAGGAAGGACAATACCGCCCTTGGTGACTTCTTCGGCAGAAAGAGGCTGAATGATGATCCTGTCTGCGAGTGGTTGAAGCTTCATTACTTACCTCCTTGTTGGACTTTAACTTGACCTTTTTATCCGATTTTGCCTTGCGCAATTCTCGAATTTACGCTTGGCAATGATTTCCTAAGACTGCTAATTATCAAGAAAGTGATGTTATTGTCAAGAATTTTTTTTGTTTATGGCGATTCTGGCAAACATTAGTCTAGAGTGCCAACAGGCCATTACAAAAAAACCGCCAAAATGCGGTTTTCTAAAACTGCCCATTCTAAGAGGCCAAGTGTACAGTGACCGGCGCCCGTTCAAAAGCGTCTGCGGTCATCAAAGTCTGCGCTTCCATTCCCGCCAACAAAGCGATATACACATCCGGAAGGCTCTCGATCCGGGCATTATAAAAAGAAGCGACATCATTAAAATAAGACCGCGCCAACGCGATCCGGTCTTCCGTATCAGACAACTGTTTTTGTAAGTTCAAGAAAGCCCCGTTAGATCCAAGCTCAGGATACGCCTCTACCACCGCCTTGATCTTGGGCAAACACCCGGCGTAGTCCAAGCCAGGCTGTCCGGGAGGCGTCGCCGATAGCTGAGCCCGCAGCATGGACAATTCGGTCTGCACGTTCCGCTCATAATCCTTAAGGCCAGTGACCGCATTGACCAGACTGGGGATCAATTCATACCGCCGTTTCAGCTGGACATCCACATTGGCCCAACTTTGCCGGACACGCATCCGGACCTCAACAAGATTATTATAAAGGATCCAGCCACAACCCATGAACCATATCAGGAAATAAAGGAGACTGAATAAGATCAAGAAGATCAGGTCAGACCCCGGATCAACCCCCGACATCATATCGCGCACAAGAAAACTGCCGGCCACGCAAATGAACCCGATAACAGTAAGCCACCAGAATGTCTTCTGGAACCCTCCGGCGATCTGCCCCTCGGTGCGCGTCGAGATCAGGAACATCGGCGCGCGTTTATCCGCGGCTATCTCGGCGGCAACAATATCGTCGCGCTCGCGCGCCTGTCCCATCACATACAATGGCTCATGAAGAGGGATCGCATATTCCGTAAAAGTACGCCGATGATCTGAATCCGCAACCGCGCCTTGCGGCCCGCGGCCATAATACAAGGGGTCCCCCTGACCGCAGGTTTGATCGAATACCGTCTTCGGCTCGATCCTGGCGCCGGCGGGCTGGACACGGATAACGCCACAGTCATCTTTCAAATAAAACGGAGGCTCCTCGCCGCCTTGCGCCACCGTGGTCCGGCCGCTTTCCGTTCTTGTCCTCGTCTGACTCTGGCCTTTACTATCCGTATAGGTTTCAGTGACCGTCCTTGACCAATGCTCCTCAACAACCCAACGATAATAAACACATTGTGACCTGGCCAAATAACTGGTCAACGCTCTTTCCGTTTCGGCTGTGCCTTTAAGCTCGACCACGCCAATGAACACACCGGTTGTTTTACTTGTCGGCAAACTATTCAGCAGCCACTGGCGTTTTCCGGCCCGCCATCCGAAAAAAAGGCATATTGCGGACAAAAACCCGCCAAAAGCCGGAATGCCAAAGAATATCTGGGGAGCATCTATCATATTATCCGGTCAGCAGTCCCATTCCTTTAAAGATCAGATGCTCGTCAACCGCCTCAACAGGATGTTTCATGAACCGGTGCATCACAGACGCATAACCGCCGGTCATCACCACTTTCGGATGACATTTCATCTCCTCTGCCAACCGGAGCACCATTCCGTCACACAAAGAACCATAGCCATGAAAAAGACCGCTCTGGATACTTTCTTCTGTTGAAGCGCCGATCACTTTTCTCGGCTCTGCGATATGCACCCGCGGAAGCAACGCCGTCTTCTCGAACAATGCCTCGGCCGACAACCGCAGGCCCGGGATGATCGCCCCGCCCAAATAATCGCCCTTCGGCGATATCCCGTCGAAAGTGATCGCCGTTCCAAGATCAATAACAACCGCGGGCATGCCATACAATTCCCGAACAGCAAACCCGCAAAGCAACCGGTCACGACCGACCTGCCGCGGGCTCTTGTAACGGTTCTTTATGGGGATCTTTATATCCCGCCCCACCACCAGCGGCTTGACGCCCCAGGCCTTCACGATCTTGCGGGAAAGGACTTTTAGCGTATCCGGAACAACACTGCAGACAACCGCACTCTTGATGGAATAACGTACCGCCGCAGACTCCAGGAAATTGTCAAGCTTGACGCGTACCAGCTCGCTCTGTGGCTCATTCTCGATCCAGGCCACATGAGCAACCTTCCCGTCCTTAAGGAACGCGAACCCGATCGTTGAATTCCCTATATCAATAGCACAGATCATATAAAAAACAGATTAAAGCGCCAGGGTTGAAAAGGCAAGCAAAAACCGGGACACATTACATCCAGATCTCTTTAAGGAACTGTTCCGAAGGAATATCTGCCAGGACCTGACGAACGGCATCAGGCGATGCGCTGGTCCAGCACGGAACAAGTTTAGGGACAGCATCGCAATACTTTGAAAAGAACTGCAGCAAACCGGCCGATAAAGCCATTTGTGCCTCAGTGATATTCTTGCCGCGCAGAACGACCGTCGGACTCGGGAAATCATACGTACGAAAAACAATATCGGTGCCAATGGCATACTTTAACAAGAAGTCATTCTCCTCCTGATCGCGACCCAGAAGAACGAACGCATCATCGCTAAGGCGAAAATACCGCCCCGCGCCAAGAATAGCCGTCTCCCTGATCGAATCACAACCCCTGGCGAGCACATCTTTAACACGACGGCCGAACACTTTCTCGGTAAGCAGGCACCCGCCGCCGGGCGTGGAAAAACCGGTGAGCCCCAGTTCCACGGCCATATCCAATTGCCGCCGCCGGTTACGGCCCACCAGGTCCAGGAGCTTCGCACGGTCAACGATCCCTTCCTTCTCCGGGATCGTCACCTCCAGCAATCGGGCGGATAACGGCCTGAGCACACGCCCTGGGATGCCCGAACCCTGTTCAACCCAGTCAAGGCACTTGCGCCGCTGGGACATCGGACGCTGGCCGATCACCTCACCGGTGAATACGAACGCCGCGCCGATCTCTCTCATATATTCAGCTGCCTTCTTGAGCATGTAAATATGACAATCCACACACGGATTATGCGCTACGCCAAAACCATATCGGGGGGTTTTCAGGACAGGAAGATAATCATCCCCCAACGGGATGCTTACGAACGGTATCCCCAGCTGCTCCGCGAGTTTGATCACCCTCGACGGACGGCCGCACCCCCAGGGCATGCTGATATTGACCGCATGGACCTCGATCCCCTGGTCCAAAAGAAGCTTTGCCGCCAGAGCGCTGTCTAACCCGCCGGATAATAAACCGACCGCCTTATGTTTTTTCATGCACATCCCGTTATTTAACGCCGCCTGAGCGTAAGCTCGTTCTTCTGGGTATCGATCTGAAAAACAAAATTCTCGAGGAACGACATCCCGAGCAATCCATCCGACGACTGTTTCTGCTCATAGTCAAGGATGATCGCTTTCACATTATACGCCGTCATCCCGCCGAGTTTGACCTTCTCAAGCGTGACCATCCGCCCTGCCACCACCGCGCCACCCGCCAGCGTAACAGGGATAGCCTGGCTTTTATTCTTCAAGACCTTAAGCCGTTTGGCCATGGCCTTGGATATCTGTACGGCACTGGCACCGGTATCCAGCAGGAACCGCCCTGAAATGTTGTTATTGACCTTAAGGCGCACATAATAACTTTTGCCTTCCTGCTCCAGGGGGACCACTGTCTTGTCCCCGCTGACCGATATCCCCTCATCACGGCGCCCGGAAGAACGTGACATGGTCTTGTTGGTCTGGCTGGCGGTCTGCCCGGCCATGGACGTGCCGGTATACACCACACTGCCCACCGCCTTGGTCGCAGCCCATCCGGCCTTACCCACCACCCCGACGGCCTCGCCAGTCGCTTCAAGGACAGCGCAACCACACAACGCCAACAAGACTAACGGGGACATGTTCCAAATCAGCACATGCATTTTCCACTGTGATTTGGTACGTGTCCCCGGCCGCATCATTTTATTTATCATTGGGTATCCCCGATCTTCTTTAATTCCGCGATCCGGTCCCGAAACTTCGCGGCTTTCTCAAATTCCAGATTTCTGGCCGACCGTTCCATCTGCCTTTCCAGCTCATCGATCATCTTTGAGAACTCATACTGTTCTTTATCCTGGCCGGCCACTTCCCGGACCAGCTCCTCGGCCTCCGACCACACCTCGATCCCCGCATTGATCGCTTTGATGATCGTTGCCGGCGTAATGCCGTTATCCGCATTGAACTTCAACTGGATCTTGCGGCGCCGGTCACATTCCGCCACCATGGCCCGCATGGCAGGACTTGTCGTATCCGCATACATAATGACCATGCCGTCCTTGTTCCGGGCCGCCCGTCCGGCGGTCTGGATCAATGCGGTCTGGGAACGCAGAAACCCCTGTTTGTCCGCATCAAAGATCGCAACCAAAGACACTTCCGGCAGATCTAATCCCTCGCGCAACAAATTCACACCGACCAGGCAGTCATACTTCTTCAACCGAAGGTCCTGCAGGATCCTGGTCCGCTCAATGGTCTCGATATCCGAATGAAGATACTTGACCTTCACCCCGCGGTCATTCAAATAATCCGCCAGGTCTTCCGACATCCGCTTGGTCAGCGTTGTCACCAGCACCCGCTCGGACTTCTTCGCCCGGGAATGCACCTCCGCCAAAAGGTCCTCAACCTGCCCCGCGGTGGGACGAACCTCGATCACCGGATCCGGGATCCCCGTAGGGCGGATGACCTGCTCCACAAGCTTTCCTCCGGCCCGCCTGACCTCAAATTCATCGGGAGTCGCCGAAACATAGACAACCTGGCCCGCCAACGGCTCGAACTCGGCGTACTTCAGCGGACGATTGTCCAGGCACGACGGCAGGCGAAACCCGTGCTCAACAAGCATCTCCTTGCGGGAACGGTCGCCGGCATACATCCCGTGGATCTGGGGAATGGTCACATGCGACTCGTCAATGACCACCAGCAGGTCTTTCGGGAAATAATCGATCAGGCAATGCGGCCTTGCCCCCGGCGGGCGGCCGCTGAGCACCCGCGAATAATTCTCGATACCGTTACAATAACCGGCCTCCCGCATCATCTCCATGTCATAACGTGTCCGTGACCGCAGACGCTGGGCTTCCAGCAACTTCCCCCGGCCCTCAAGTTCTTTTAAGCGGCCCTCAAGTTCCCGCTCGATCTCTTTAAGCGCCTCTTCCATCCTTGGCTCGGAAACAACAAAATGCTTGGCCGGATACACGGCCGCCTGCTCAAGCTCGGTCAACGCCTCGCCGGACAACGGGTCGATCATCTTGATGCGCTCGATCTCATCCCCGAAGAACTCGACCCGCAAAGCGTCCTGACGATAGGCCGGAAATATCTCCACCACATCCCCCCGCACACGGATCTTGCCGCGGGCAAACTCATAATCATTGCGTTCATACTGAATATCCAGGAGGCGGCGCAGGACCTCATCGCGGCCAGCGGACTCCCCGCGCTTAAAGAACACCAGGCTGTTCTGGTAGTCCTCCGGCGAACCCAGGTTGTAAATGCATGAAACGCTGGCTACCACGATCGTATCCCGCCGGGACATCAGCGAAGTCGTCGCGGCCAGGCGAAGGCGGTCGAGCCTGTCATTGATGGAGGAGTCTTTCTCAATATAAACATCAGTCGAGGGAATATAGGCTTCCGGCTGGTAATAATCGTAATAACTGACAAAATATTCCACCGCATTCGCAGGGAAGAATTCCCTGAACTCGCCGTAAAGCTGCGCGGCCAGGGTTTTATTGTGCGAAATAACCAGGGTCGGACGGTTCAGCCGGGCGATCACATTGGCCAGCGTGAAGGTCTTGCCGCTGCCGGTAACCCCCAGAAGCACCTGCGCTTTATCGCCGCGCTCAATGCCGGCGGTCAGTTCGTCGGCCGCGCGCTTCTGGTCTGGGATGAGTTTAAAAGAAGATTGGAGCGCAAACGCATTCATTACAACCTAACAGATCTTCCCATGCTTATAAGGGCGATTCTTGTTCTTTTCACACTTTTTCATGATCTCTGATTCGATGTCGATCCCCATCCCGCCGCAAAGGTCAAAAAGACGGATAAGGGTATCCGCCAGCTCTTCCTTGAAATTCACGTCATCCTGCTTGCGATGAGCTTCCATGGCCTCGGCCAGTTCGGTCACAACCAGCATCAACGCCTCGCCGACATTGCGCTCCTTGTCCCAAAACCCCTTGGACCGGGCGATCGCATGGCACAATTCGCACGCTTCCTGAACACTCAACTTTGGGCTCATGGATACATCCTCATCATATTTTTCCACCAAGGGTTTTAAAACGGATGAACGTCCCAACGCCTAATCACTGTCGACATTGCGGGAATTCCCCTTTTCCAGGAAATTCTGCATATCGACCGATAACTCCGCTTCCACCTTGACCTTCTCTTTCGTATACGGATGGACAAAAGACAACTCGGAAGCATGCAATGCGGTCCGTTTGAACTTGAGCTCAAAGTCCTTGCGATAAACGAACTTGTTCTCGCCCACCAGAGGATTACCGACTTCCTTGAAATGGATGCGGATCTGGTTCGTACGCCCGGTGAGCGGCGTCACTTCCACCATGGCGAACTTCCGGAACTGCCGCTTAAGCGCATAGCGGGTGACCGACATGCTGTTACGGTCGCCCGACGCAATATCTTCTTTCAGGCGGCTTTTCATTTCCCCGCGCGGATGCAATACTTTCCCATGGACAAAAGCAATGTATTTCTTCTGCACCAGATGGGCGCGGAACAGGTTCATCATCTGGTCGCGGGCCACCTGGCCTTTGGCGAACATGATCACACCGGACGTATCCCGGTCGATACGATGGCACGGATGCAATTTCAGGCCCTCCGGCACATCCGGCCGCGTGGCATACTCGGCGTTGACGATCTCGGTCAATGACTGTTCATTGCCCTTGTCCGCCGGAACAGCGAGCAGCCCCGCGGGCTTGAAGAAAGCGATATACTGATCGTCCTCATAAAGGATATTGATCGCGCGACGGGAAATAAATCTCTTAGACATTCTCCGTCTCCTCGGAAGGAGCATCGTCATTACCGCCGAAATGCGCCTCAACAAGAGCCTCCAGGCGGCTGATCTTACGCATCAGGATAAGAGGGAAAATAACAAGCCACGCCTGGAACGCCAAGGCAAGCAATGCCTGCAAGGGGGTCACGGAAAGATTGATCGCGGAACTGTCCATAAAACAAACCTCTAAAAATTTTCTCAATTAGCGCGGGATTTCTCAACAAGGACACCCTGGACATGATCCGCCAGGGCGCGGCCATCGCCGGGCTTGATCTCATTAAAAAAGACAGCGACATTGAACGCGTCTTCAAACGGGATATTCTCGACACGCACCACCACGCCCGAGCAAATGATCTTTTTGGTATGCAGCCGGCCCTCTTTCTTGACCGGAAGCATGAGCGTGACCTTGAGCTTGGTCATTGGCTCCAGATACTTGCTGACCCGGCAATAGACCCCGGAACGGCTGATGTTCTTGGTCTCGGTAACAAGGTCGGCACAAGGAGCGCAGATCTTAACAGGGACACCATGTTCAATACGCGGATGCCGCCGTTTTTCAATACAATCCTTCTGGCTCACTCGTCCCCTCCTCTTTACGCTTGACCACGAATTGGGCAACCTTCAATTTCTCAAAAACAGCTTCTTCCGCAAACTCCAGTCCGAGCTGAAACCCGTCCGAATACGGCAATTCCTTGACCCAGACCACTTTCGCATTGAAATCCAGGACCCTGGTCTGACTTTCAAGCTGGATCTGCAGGATGACATGGGAACCGACAGCCACAAATTCATTGGAATTGATCCGCATGCCGCCCTGGCTGATATCCTGCGCCAGGTTCCCGGCATATATCGCCACATGGGACGTCTTGCTCTTCACCGGCCGCTTGAACGGCGCCCGCTGAAATCGTCTGTTGTCAAAACCGGGGGTCATTTCCATGATTATCCTTTAATAAATGCAGTATACCATAGCAACCCCATGAAAAAGGACGATTTTACTGATTTCTCACATTCCTCACTCCCGGGGAATAAAAAGGTCATGTGGTATAATGTTTCCCTATGTACAAAGAATTCTACGGTTTCAAGGAAAATGCCTTTAACATCACCTCTGACCCGGCGTTCTATTTCGAAAGTTCCCGGCACAAAGAAGCCTATTCCCACCTGCTTTACGGGATCAAAACCCGCAAAGGGATCATTGCCCTGACAGGCGAAGTCGGAACAGGCAAGACCACCCTCTGCCGTATCCTGCTCAATACCATCGACCTTTCCATCAAAACCGCTTTTATCCTTAACCCGAACTTCTCACAAATACAGCTCCTGCAACTGATCACCAAAGACCTGGGGATCACCGCCAAGAACAACAAGCTCGACCTGATCAATGCGCTCAACCAGTTCCTGATCGACCAGACCGCCCAGGGGCACAATGTGGCCGTCATCATTGACGAAGCCCAGAACCTCAACACCCATCAGCTCGAACAGATCCGACTGCTTTCCAACCTTGAGACAGAAAAAGAAAAATTACTGCAGATCATCCTGGTCGGCCAGCCCGAACTGCTGGAAAAACTGAAAAAGCCGTCCCTGCGCCAGCTTAACTCGCGCATTGGGGTCCGTTACCATATCCACCCGCTTGAAAAAGACGATATCCATCACTATATCGATCACCGCCTCAAGATCGCCGGGGCTTCGAAAAAGTTATTGTTCACGGATGACGCAGCCGCTGCCGTCCACCACTTTTCCAAAGGGACGCCCCGGGTCATCAACGTCCTCTGCGAACACGCGCTGCTGGCCGGATTCGTGAACGAGACCTGGACGATCAATGAAACCATTATAAAAACCGCTGCCAAAGAAGCCCTGATATGAGCATCATCCACGACGCACTCAAAAAAGTCCAAAGCAAAGGGCCGAACACAGCGCCTGATGCCGTTCCTCCCAAAGAAGATCCCGCGGGCACCATCACAACAAACCCTGCCACAGGCCGCTCCCCTGACACCACCAAGGTCACCCTCTCCATCCTGATGGCGACCGTACTCACGATCGCCGTGATCGTGATCTTCGCCGTCATCTTAAAACTGGGTTTTGAAACAACACAACATCCCGCGATCAAAGCCCGGGCCATCACGCCTGTTCCAACACAAACCACCGCTGCGCCTGTCCCGCCACCGTCCATAGCCCAGGCCGCGAACACCGCCCTGCCGGCCATGCCGCTCCGGCCTCCGGCCGAACCCCCTGCCCCCGATAGAACACGGGTGGAAGGCGTTATGGATATGGGCGGAAAAATGGTCGCGCTGATCAACGGAAATGTTTACGAAGAAGGGCAAGTTGTCGACGGGAATATTATTGCGGCGATCACCTTTGAAAGCGTGACCATCATGGAGAACGGAACAAAAAAGATCCTGCCGATCAAACGCTAGGATCAGCCAGCGATCATTCGCAATGCCTTGACGACCACCGCTAACGGAACAGCCTCTTTCACCACCACGTGCCCCAGCGCCTCACAAAGCACAAAACGGTTCTTTGACCCCAAAAACTTCTTGTCAAACTGCATGGCCTTCAATATCCGGTCCTGCGAAATACCTTTGATCTCTTCAGGCAACCCAACGGCAGACAACAACGTTTCCACCCGCTCCGCGTCAAGAGGCTTCATCAATCTCATCCGGCAGGAGATCGCGCACGCCACCCGCATCCCGAGCGCCACCGCCTCGCCATGATGGTATTTTTTATACCCTCCGGCGGCTTCCACCGCATGGCCGATGGTGTGCCCGAAATTCAGGATCGTGCGCAAGCCCTTTGTTTCCTTTTCATCAAGCTCGACCACCCGCGCCTTAATGGCCGCGCTGGCCAGGACCACATGCGACAGTGCCGCCGTATCACCATCCAATATCCCGGTATAATTCTTCTCCAGGAAGGTGAATAATTGTTCGTCCTTGATAACGCCATACTTAATGACCTCCGCCAGGCCGTTACGGACCTGACGCCTGGGAAGGGTCGACAATAACGAAGTATCCGCCAATACCAGCCTCGGCTGATAAAACACCCCGGCAAGGTTCTTGCCCTGCGGCAGATCGACCGCGACTTTCCCTCCGATGGATGAATCCACCTGGGCCAGAAGCGTCGTCGGAACCTGGACAAAAGGCACCCCGCGTTTATAAACCGCGGCCACAAACCCGGACAAGTCCCCCACCACCCCGCCGCCCAGCGCGATGATGACCGGCTTCTTGTCCGCCGCGTAAGACGCGATCTTCCCTATCAGATCGAACGCCACCTCCGCAGATTTGGCCCTCTCGGAATCTTCCACTTCAAAGAACTTGACCGAGAACCTCTGTTTCAACATCGAAACAGCCAGGGCTTTACCATAGAGCCTGTTCACCAACGGGTTCGTAATAACCACCGCATCGGTCCCAAGCCCGAGCTTCCTAAGGAATTCCGGCAAAAGCGGCAGCACATGGCCGCCGACAACGATCGGATAAGAATTCCCTTTCAGCTTTACCGTGATCTGTTTCATTTCAACCCCATCAACACAGCCGTCCCATAGATCAACGGATCGAGAAAATCCAGCATCCCCGTATTCAATAAAATGATCACCGCCACAAACCCGAACGGTTCCAGGGCAAAATAACTTCTTTCCCAACGCGCCGGGATCAATCCCGCGACGACCCGCGACCCGTCCAACGGCGGGATCGGTATCAAATTAAAGAACGCCAGCCCCAGGTTCAACATGACCGCCCAAACCAGCATTTTGGCCCCTAACGCGGAAAAATGCCCGAATACCGACAGCTGGACAAAAATGAACGCCAACGCAAAATTGATCAGCGGCCCGGCAAGGCCCACAAAGATAATATCACGCTTGGGATTGTTAAGCCGACTGAAATCCACCGGTACCGGCTTGGCCCATCCGAAAACCAGCAGCGAACGGCTCCATCCCAGAAAATGCACCAAATACAAAAGCCCCGGGACAAGGATCGTCCCCACAGGATCAATATGCTTGACCGGATTGAGTGTCAACCGCCCCATGCGCGCGGCCGTCGGATCTCCCAAACGGTTCGCCACCCAGCCATGAGCAAACTCGTGCAGGACAATGGCTGGAATAACGATCAATAAAATGACAAGGACGGGTTCAAGCATTAGAGGGCCAGGCTGATCTTTGAGAGTAAGATGACCGCAGCATCCGTTTCGGAAGGAAGAACTTTCATTGTCCCCTGCAAGCGGACTTCACTTCCGATAAAACCATCCAGAACGGATTTGACGCCATCCGCATAACACACGGTCACATCCCCATTGATGATCTTATACGCCGCCGGAGCATTCTCGGCGCCAACGAGCCTTCCAGCACATTCGACCGAACCATCGGCATTCTTCTTGAGAAGCGCCATCCGGGCCGCCGACGCCTGAGAAACCTTCACCGATGGAACAACATTAGGGACAGGATCCAGCCTCGGCTGAGCCCCGTCACTCCTGAAAACAAGGAGCGATTCATTCACCCATCCGTAAACGCCTTCCGCCGGCTTGATCCAGACCCACTCGCCGGCATTCTTCTGAACAAGGACCTTCTGCCCCTGCTTCAACTGGCCAACCGTTGTCGCATCGGTATTCGGCGCCGAACGGACATTAAGCCGGTCAACCGTTACTTCCCCAAGATCGGGCGTCAAAAATCGAATATACGCGCTCTTGACGAACGCCTTCGCACCCGCCGGCAAAGACACCTTGCACCACTTGAATTTCTTGTCCAGGACCGTAAGCAGCACGCCTTTGGGAAGGATCGCCAGGGACTCAAAATTATTGTTCTGTCCGGCCCGGACATTCACCCGGTCGGACACGGTCTGCGCCGTATAAGGAAAACGAGCCTGCGCAAAGGCAGGCTCGGGTAGAACGAACAATAACATGACCAGAAGACAGGGCCAACGCATACGCGCGCCGCCTACTTCTTCGCGGGAGCTTTTGCCCCGGCCGCAGGGGCCGCTGCCCCGGCAGGTGCCGCACCGGCCGCACCAGCGGCGCCGGCCGCGCCTTCTTCCTTGGCCTTCTTTTTCCCGGCCTTGACGCGGACCACCTTGGTCTTCGGCAAATTGGTAACCTCGCCGTCCGCCTTGAACTGCCCCTTTTTCATAAGCTCTTTGATACGCTCAACGCGCGTCAGCACAGTCCTTGCCGCGGCGCCAGCTTTGTCAACCCGAAGTGATGAGTGTAACGACATCTTATAATCTCCTGACTACGAAATCCTGATAATTGCCCTTTAACTTTTTCCCGTAAATACTGGCGTCTTCCTTTTTCTGAAAGTTGCCCACACACAAGACGATATGCTGCCCTTTGGGCAGCACAAAAGCTTTCAATCCTTTTTTCTGGAGCGCCTGGGCTTCTTTCTGCGCGCTCTTTTCACTCTTGTACGACGCCACCTGGACTGTATACCCGCCGGATGGTTTCTTGACGGCATCCTGAGGCTGGAGTGCCGTCGTTGAAACTTTTTCCGCCAGATCGACGCTCTTCGACTGTGCCGCTACCACGGGAACCTTGACCACCGGCTTTGCCGTTACAACAGGATCGGCCGGGGCCACAGACGTTTCCGCCGTCTTTGGATCAAGCGTAAGGCTCGATCCGTCCCGTAATGCGATCCTCTTCCCCCTCTCAACACCGAGAGAGAAAGTAAAGATGACGACCATTATACTCACGATCGAAAAAATAACAAGGTTTTCAATGCTCAGGTTGAACCGCGCGGCCATAAAATGCGGGCGCTTGGTTTCATCGGGTGCACTGACCGCGTTGGGAAAAAATTCGAATTGCGCTTCTTTATAGTTGATATTCATATGGAACCAATTCCGGGATAAAGGGATGCAATTAATGGAACGGCGATTACCATGATTATAGTTTTATTCGCGAACCGCGCACAAGTAATTTCTGAAGTTTTTTTGCAGCGCCAGCTTCAAAAAGACATCCACGACGACAGGATCGAACTGGGTGCCGGAATTCTTGCGGACCTCCCGCAACGCTTCGTCAACATTCAGGCGCTTGCGGTACGGCCGCCCCTGCACCATCGACTCGAACGCATCCACCACGGCCATGATCCGCGCGCCCAGGGGGATCTGGTCCTTCTTTAATCCCGCCGGGTATCCGGTCCCGTCATATTTCTCGTGCAAGTACAGGATGACCGGGAGGACCGGCCTCAGGAACTCGATCGGCTTGATCAGCTCGGCGCTCTTCTTGGGAAGATTGCGGATGATCTCGAACTCCTTGGACGTAAGCTGGCTTTTCTTGGCCAGCACCTGGTAAGGGACATCCACTGCCCCGGCATTATGCAGGACACTAGCATAATAAAGATTATTGATATTCTCCGTGCCCATCCGGAATTTTTGCGCCACCGCGCGCACGATCTTGAAATACACCGAACTGTGGCCCCGGTAAGAATCGCCCTGCTTCTCGAACAGGGAACGCACCAGCTTCATCGTCTCAAGAAGGATCTTCTGCTGCTGCTCGGCATATTGCAGATTACGGATCGCCGTCACCGACTGTTCGGCGAAGATCGTGAACATCTCGCGGTCATAATCATCGAACGCCGGCTCGACAGGCTTGCGCCGGATCACGATCGCGCCGATACACTCATCCGTGACCAGGGGCATCCCCATCATCCGGTCTTCAAAGATCGAACTTCCCTGGGCCACGCTCAGATCTTTCGCGGATGCCTTCTTCAGGTCTTTGGGACTGGTCAGCAGGATATTGATCTTGTTGTTGAACACCGCGATCATATGCAATCTTTTATGGTCCGGCGCGAGCAGGTAGATGCTGGCCGACGAGGCGTGGACGAACTGGCACAGCAGGCGCGTCAGCCTCAAGGACAGCTCCTTGAGGTTGGGCGTGGAATTCACCAGGCGGTAAACGATATGCACCGCCGAAATGATCTGTTTATACTTTTTTGTAAGGCTCGAAAAGTCGCTGGTATTCATCAAGTGCCGCCCTGTCGGTCATTGCCGCGATATAATTGCAAACGATCACATGCAATTGCTTGTCGGTATATTTCTTTGTCCGGTCAAAGATCTCGTACGGAAGCTGCTTCGGATTATCCATGTAAACATTAAAGAGCTCGTTTAAGATACGCTTGGCCTTGGAGGTCATCCGCTCGACACGCCAGTGCTGGTAAAGCTTTTCGTTAAGGATGCTCTGAAGATGCTCCCGCTCCGCGCTCATTTGGTCGGAGAACGCCACAATGCGCTTTTCCTCGCACCGGGCAACATCGTCAAAAGAAGAAAACCGGAACTTCTCCACCCGTTCATTCGTGGCGGTCAAGAGGTCGCGCACCTGCATGTCAATGAGCTCCTTGACGACCTGGTACTTGAACATGTCCGTGCCCGTTTCCACCCCCGGGCGGCGCACCTTTTCCATCGCGCGCCTCCAAAGCATGCTTGCGTTAAGGTCTTCCGCCGTGATGCACCCCGACGTCAACCCGTCGTCCACATCATGGTTCAAATACGCCAGCGAGTCGGATTTGTCGACCACCTGCGCCTCAAGAGAACACGCGCGCTTGCGCAATTTGTCGCGGAATGCGGCCTCTTCGACCACCTTCATCTCGCCCTTGCGGTCAAAAAGGGTCTCGTGCTTGAGGATGCCCACCAGCACTTCCACCGTCAGGTTAAGCCCGTCAAAATCAGGGTAACGCTTTTCAAACTTTGAAACGATCTCGAAACTGCGCTGATTATGATTGAACCCCTCGAGGCCTGCCGACTTCAACCGCTCGTCGAGCAGGGTCTCCCCGGCATGCCCGAAAGGGGAATGCCCCAGGTCATGCGCGAGCGCGACCGCTTCAATAAGGTCCTCATTGAGCGCGAGATTCCGGCCGATGGTACGCGCCAGCTGGGCCACTTCAATGGTATGCGTCAATCGGGTGCGGTAATAATCCCCCTCAAAAATAACAAAAACCTGCGTCTTGTACTCGAGTTTCCGAAAAGCCTCCGAATGCACCACACGGTCGCGGTCGCGCTGAAAACAGGTGCGGCTGGAATGCTCGGCCTCTTTATACTGCCGGCCCCAGGATTCGCCCGAACGCATGGCGTATGGCGCTAAAACGTCATTCTCGAACTTTTCAATGTCCGCCCTTGAGCGCATCTTTCAACCTCTTGTAAACCTTATCGAGCGCGACCGGGATCACTTTCGTCCCGAAGATCGCCGGCATAAAATTCACATCGCCCTTCCAGCGCGGCACGACATGGATATGCAAATGCTCCGGGATCCCCGCGCCCGCCGCGCTGCCAAGGTTCATCCCGACATTAAACGCTTCCGGTCTATACGCCCGGTCCATCAGGTCCTTGGTGTCGGCCAGAAGGTCCATGATATCCGCACGCTCGTCCGCCGTCAGGGCCGATATATCCCCCACATGGCGGTTGGGGATGACCAGAAAATGCCCGCCGCTGAAAGGATAGATATTAAGAACCGCGAAAGAATGCGCCGAACGCAGGAAAATATAATGCTTCGCATCCTGCTTTGCCTTGAGGATCTGGCAAAAAATACAGCCATCCTTCTTGAAGCCGCACTGCTTAATATATTTCTCACGCCAGGGTGCCCAAAGAATATCCATATCCCTCTTACTTGATCTTGACGATCATCCCCTTGACATTCTTGCCGCGGACTTCCAGGACCCCGTAAGAACGGAACGGCGCGCGAAAAGTGTCCGTAGGGCTGCCCGGATTGAAATACAGGACCCCGTCGATCACCTGATTAAAGGCCTCATGCGAATGGCCAAAAACCACCACATCCACTCTTTCTTTCCCGAATGCCACCCTGACTTTCTCAAGAAGCTTATCCGGACCGCCCTCGCCATGAAAAAGGCCGATCATCACATCTTCACATTTAAAAACGGCTTTACGCGGCAGCACCCCGCGCAAGTCAAGCCCGTCCATATTCCCGTAAACCGCACGGATCTCTTTTAACGCCTTAAGACGATGGAAAACATCGATATCACAGAAGTCCCCCACATGAACAACAAGGTCGGATTTCTTGATATCCTCGATCAACAGCGGTGGAAGGTCCTCCGAATGGGTATCAGAGATGACGATCAGCCTCATGAGACGATATACGGCTTGTCAAAAAGGTTCATCAGGGAATTCAGCTCCGTCTCGTTCCAGACCCACATCCGCTCCTCAAGCGCGCGAAGCCTCACCCCGTCATCAAGTTCGGCAAGCGATACAATAACACAACGCTTGGGTTTCAGGCCCCTAGAACGAAGTTCCTGCGTGACGCCATTGATATCCGTCTCCGCCAAAGGGTCCTTGCGCAAGACCAGCAGCCACATCCCTTCATCCGTATCCGCCTGAAGGACATCACAAAGGCTCCCGCCACGCTCGGCAAATTTCAACGGCCTCACATCCCGGAACGCCGGCATCCGGTATTTGCGGCCTTTTAAGTTCAAATGGTCATTATCAAAACAATGCAGCAATTCCGTTACGCGGCACGAAAGGTCCTTGCCACAAGTGGCATGGAAATCATTGATGGCACACCCGACTTCCTCCTTGAAATCCTTCTTCAAACGGCCCGCTTCCAGCTCGATCGAACGCACACGCTTGAGAAAAACATACTTGATCCAATAACGAAAAAGCTTGTCCTTGATGTGATAATGACTTCCGTTCTTCTCGACCACATCCTCTTCCACCAGATAACTGAGCTTCTGGCTGACCGCGGCCGCTTTCACCGCCCCCACCGCGCCGGCCAGATCCTTGACCCGGTTACAACCCTCGGCCATGGACATCAAAAGGTCCGCGACAAGCCGGTTCGCCTTGCCCGCCGTGACCCGGCCGATGACCAGCTCAAAATGACGGCTAAGCGCGCCCCAACGGCTGAAAACCATGTTCTCAACCGCCTGTGTTACCAAAGGCGCGTAAACTTCCGGCTGTTTATAGATCGACGCCAGGTTCAGGAGCTCGTGGGCAATAATATCAAGATACAACGGGCGTCCACCGGTAAAATCCGCAAGGAAATTCTTGAGCTGCACCCCGATATTCACGTCCCCCATCCGGGCGGCAATGAATTCCTGGCTCTGGCGCAGGTCGAACGGATCGACGTGAACGGTCTCAAAATTCCCGAACAGGAGCGTGAGTTTTTCCGCCAGGATCCTCTGGCCGAGCTCCTCGTAAGAACTGGCCACCAGATAAAGCGACTTCTTCTGGGTGGTGATACGGTCCGCAAGACGGCGAAAAACATCAGGAACACCGAACTCTTCGAGGACCTGGAACTCGTCAAGGATGATGAGGCAATTGTGGCCCGTTTCATAACTGAACATCTCCGGCAACGAAAGGACCTGCTCATACGCCTCACTCAGGCGATTTTTCTCCATCAACCCGGTGATCTCACGAACGCAGACCACCGTCTGGGGGATCATCGCCTCAACAGCCGTCAACAAGTCCGCAAGCGACTCCGCCGGCTGCAACCCTTGACTGCGGGCAAAATGATACAGGATGCTGCGGATGAACTTGGACGCGAAATAATGGATATCCCGGCCTTCAAGGTCCAGATAGACCGGTATCACCGTCCCGTCATCAAGGTTGGCAAGGAATTGACGCAGGACCGCACTCTTACCGACATGCCGGCTGCCCAGGAACGCCATGTTCTGACGATAACCTTCTTTCAGGTCCGCCACGCGGCGCTTAATGAGCGCAAGGATATCTTTTCTTCCGTAGAAACTACCGTCCATCACATCTCCCGCGGCAAATAATGCAAAGGGTTCTTCGGTGCAACCCCTTTGCGCAGTTCAAAATGCATGAACGCCCCTTGGGCATCTTCCCCAAGCTGAACGATCTTCTCTCCCCTGAAGACATAATCCCCGAGCTTGACCAGAAGACGGCCCCCGTGCCCGTAAACAGTAATAAACCCGTCGCCATGGTCGATCATCACCGTCGTGCCATAACCCGCAAGATGATCGGCAAAAACCACCCGCCCTTCGCGCGCGGCTTTCACCGCGTCATTCTCGGCGCCTTTGATATCCACGCCGAGATTAATATGCGCGCCTTTGCGGTCCTCAAAATATGAAACGATCCTGCCCTTGAGCGGCCACCAATAATCCGTGTCTTTCCCGCCGGGAGCCTGCGGGGGAATAACATCTTTTACCGTATCGGCGCCGGGAATAAGGAGCAGCTGATTCTCTTCGATGGACGCGGCACTCGGGATGCGATTGGCCTGGATAATATCCTCGACGGAGATCTTGTATGTCTTGCTGATGCGCCAAAGCGTCTCGCCCTTGTTAACCTTATGGTACACGCCCTTGGTCTGAACAGGTTTCCCCGGAAGGGAAGGAAGGTCCACGGAAGGCTTGCGCACCGTGGCGCAGCCGGAAAGCCACGCGCACAGCATTAATACCCCGACCCACTGAAGGAATCGCTTTTTCCTGAAGTTCATGTAAATATATGGAGCGAGAGACGGGAATCGAACCCGTGTAGCTAGCTTGGGAAGCTGGCATTCTGCCACTGAATTACTCTCGCATCAACACCGTTTACTGTTTAACATTGAGCGCCGCACAAAACTCTCCGACGGAGCGGCGTATGTCTCCGGCCAACAGGATATCACGGCACACCGCCACGCGCCGGACATCATTGTCTTTCACCTGGCCCAAATTACCCCTTGTGATCCCGCCGATAGCAAAAAAAGGAAGCCCTTCCCGCTCGGAAAACTGAACCGCCTTCTTCAACTCACCCTGATCCATCGGCGAGCGGCCCGGCTTGGTCAATGTTCTATAGACCGAGCCGAACCCCACATAGTCCGCGCCATCACGCAACGCCCTGCGGACATGTGTCAAATTCTGACAGGACACTCCGATGATCGCGCGAGCCCCCAATAACCTGCGGGCCTCGGCCAGCGGAATATCATCCTGCCCTAAATGAACACCGCACGCCCCTGAGATCCGGGCGATATCGACCCTGTCGTTAACAATGAACGGAATACGGCCTTTTAACCACGCGATCGACTTTTTACTGAACCTTAATGTCTCTTTAACAAAACCTACTTTATCACGCAGTTGCACAATGTCAACTCCGCTGAGAGTGGCTGCTTTCAAAACCTCAAAAAGACGGTCATAAGAGCACACGCCAGCGTCGAGGATCAAGTACAAATTACAACCGCTCAAGCACTTTCTTTTCGAGACCATAAACCTTATACCGCAGCACTTTAAACCTCTCCGCAAATGCCGGAGAAATCAACTTGGCGAACTCTTCAAGAACTCTTAACGATTCCTTAACACGCTGAGTATTTGCATAGAAAATATCAGCAACATTGCCCCGTATCGATTCGGAAGAAGATGTCGGCCGGCCGACATCACCCGCCACATCCCTGGACCGGACGATCCCTTTCAAATCAAGGACTTCAACCGCGTCCGTCAACTGATGCCGGACATCCTTATACCCCACGGTCAACGCTTTATCATCAATAATGAACCGTGCCGTATCTTCGCAAACCCGCAAACCTTCTTTAGCCCGGTTAAAATTGGCGTCAATGACCCGATCAACACCGCGGACCGGGGTCTTTACGCTTTTACGCATAACTTCCTTATCTTTTCAATAACATTCGTCGTCGACAAACCCGGCTGGTATTTAACGAACTCCACCCGCTTGACCAGATCCGCGCCCGCGACTTCCTTACCCTTCCAGTCAGCCCCTTTAAGCAGAATATCCGGCCGAAGTTTTTTAATAAGCTCATAAGGCGTTGGCTCATTGAAAATAACAACAAAATCAACTGCCGCCAAACCCGCCAGCACCGCCGCCCGCTCCGCCTGGGGCACGATCGGCCGCCCTTCGCCCTTTTCGAGCGAACGGACCGACACGTCACTGTTCAAACCTACGATCAATACACGGGAATCATTTTTCTTGGCAGATTCCAAATAACTGACATGGCCGTAATGCAGAATATCGAAGCAACCATTGGTGAACGCAATTACCTTCCCCGCTTTGCGAAGATGAGTGATCTGCTTCTTTAACGCAACGACCGGAATAACTTTCTTGACTGATCGCATATCTTCCTTAAAACTATTCGTTAATCTTCTTTATGGCCGCTTCAATCTCGGAATGTACCGGGATAACCCCGTCACCCGTATCAACATTGAAATGCTTTTTTAGTGCTTCAATTAAAGCCGGCAACGCACCTTTTGCTTGAGAACCCATCATCCCCAATGCCCTGGCAGAATCAATGATACATTGTTCTTTATCACTTCGACGAAAGAAAGCGGCAAAAGGGGGGCGGTTAACGCAAGTATTTCCCTGAATCTCAAACTTGCATGTCTTACCATCTAGCTGATCGATCAACTCTTTCAAACGGCCATCTTGACCGCCTGCAAAAACGGATGTTCCAAATAAAGAAAATGAAAAGAATGTGATCATTACGATCTTTTTATACATCATCCTACCCTAACAGGTTCACGGGACGTCATAGGCTTCATGCCTTATTGATCTCTTGATCCTACTCGCTGAGGGCGAAAGCATTTAGGCTAATGCGATTGAAGGCTCGGCCTACCACTTTATGAGATAAGGACGAGACTTCCTAGCATTAGCCTAAATGCTGAAGCCCAAAAACATTTTAAACAAAAGCATTCTCAACAACTTCGCAAACAGCATGCGCAATGGCGATATGGCATTCCTGAATTCTCGCGGTGACCTTGGAAGGGACAATGATCGCGATATCAGCCGTCTTCCCCATTGGCCCTCCGTCATGACCGACGAAAGCAATGGAAGCAATACCCATTTCTTTCGCGCGTTCAAATGCCTTGATCACATTAGCCGACTTGCCGCTGGTCGAGAATCCAACGATGACATCCCCCTTGCAGCCAAGCGCCTCAAGCTGACGGGAGAAAACGATATCATAGCTGTAATCATTGGTAAGGCAGGTAAGGATGGATGTGTCCGTGGTGAGCGCGATCGCCGGCAGAGCCCGGCGCTCTTTCTGAAAACGCCCGATAAACTCCGCCGCGATATGCTGGCTGTCGGCCGCAGAACCACCGTTGCCGCAGAAGAAAACCCGATTATTATTCCGGAAAGCGCGTTCGATCAGCTGGGCGGCCCGTTCAATAGCGGGAAGGCATTGCTGAATGGCCGCTTTCTTGACTTCAATGGACTCGTTAAGGACCGCCTCAATGCGCTGCTTCACTGACGCCCGCTCCTTTAGATCTGATCTGCCGTAAAAACCTTGGAGATCTGCACCAGATCAGGTTCAACCCGTTTACGCTGCTTCACCGCTTCATCAATATCACAATACCTGATACGATTGTTCTGATAGCTCACCATCTTGCCAAACTTTCCCTCGGCAACCAGCTCAACAGCCTTAACGCCAAACCTGGTCGCCAGGATACGATCAAATGCCGTTGGCGCCCCGCCGCGCTGAATATATCCGAGCAAGCTTACACGCGTCTCATACCCGGTCATGTCTTCGATCGCTTTAGCAAGGCGTTCGCCAATACTTCCAAACCGGCGCTTTTCACTATTCTCCTGGTAAATGCCGGGCATATCTACCTGCGCACCCTCGGACACCACCACAATGCTAAAAGACTTTCCGCGCCGATGACGGTTCTTGATCGCCTCGCAGACCTTGTCGATGTCCGTCTTCACTTCAGGAATAATGATAATATCCGCGCCGCCCGCCATGCCCGCCTCGACCGCGATCCAGCCGGTGAACTGGCCCATGACCTCAATGACCATGATACGATGATTGGCTTCCGCCGTCGTATGCAAACGGTCGATCAGCTCTGTCGCCACCTGTACCGCCGTATCAAAACCAAACGCGTAATCCGTCCCCGAAAGGGCATTGTCAATGGACTTGGGGATCCCGACAACCCTGATGATGCCTTTCTTCTGCAGCTCGGCCGCGATCCCCAGGGTCACCTCACCACCGATAGCGATAAGGGCATCCATCCCGTTACGCTTATAATTCTCACCGATCTTTTCAATATGCTCGGGATTCTCGAACGGATCGCTGCGGCTCGTGCCAAGGATAGTACCGCCGCGATCCAGGATACCCGACACCGCGCGGGTATCAAGCACGCGCGTATCATTCTCGATCAGGCCCTGCCATCCATTCTTGATCCCGGTAATGACATAACCTTCCTGCATGCCCTTGTAAACCACCGCCCGAATGACCGCATTGAGTCCGGGACAATCCGCTCCGCCTGTGAGGATGCCGATCTTCTTCATGCTCTATATCCGTGGAAATGAAGCGGCGGCTCGATCTCGTCCTCTTCCATTCCTTTTTTACCGGGAAGGATATTCTCGGTTGAGATCTTGATCACATGAACACGCACCGTCACACGCTCCTCTTTACCAATAACATCCTGGATCTTGCGCTTGATCATCTCCTGAAGGTCCGCGGTAAGCTCCGCGATATTCACATCTGAACGAAGGACCAGGCGGATATCCACCTTGAGCCCTTTTTTGGAAGACGCGATATCCGGCCGTATCTCCTTGATCTGCGGCGAACGGACCACCATGCGGCGTATCAGATCCTCTAACGCAGACAGGGATATGGTCACGCGGCCGAGAGGATTATCAAACGTGATAATACGCTCCTGCTCCTGGCGGCCATAAATGATACGTGCCAAAACAAAACTGATGATCATAATGGCCGCTACCGTAAAAGCGGCGATGGTGCCAGCCTTTGGATCATTATAAACATACGCCAGGATCTTCTCATAACCGGACAAATCAACAAAATGCGCCAAAAGAATAAGCCCGGCGATCCCCGTAACTGTAATAACAATAACATAGAAAAAGATCGCGATCTTGATCAGGATACGCATCACGCCACCCCCCGGTTGATCCCCTGAATACTGACGTCCACATCCCTTAAATTAATATCGGCCATCTTCTCCACAGCCGTCATGACCACATCCTGGATACGACGGGAGATCTCGGACAAGTTCATGCCATAACGCAAAACGACCTTGACCACCACGCTGACCTGGCCGCTGGCCTCCACCCGAACGTCCACCGCCGTATTCAAACGCATCCCTACAATACTCGCCAGCCCTTCCAGCGGCTCATTATGCGCAAGCACGACGCCTTCAATATCCGCAATGGCCGCGGAACAGATATCCGCAATGACATTCGTATGCACCGCGATAACGCCAAGATCCACTTTATTCTCAGGTCTCATAAACTAAACCCCTCAATCTTCCTTCTTTGCCATCTTCTCGAGAAAATGGGTCGAGATCTGCCCCTTGACGAAGAGCGGATGATTCATGATCTGCACATGCAGCGGGATGGTCGTCTTGATCGGCGAAATATAGAACTCATCCAAAGCCCGGCGCATGATCTTGATAGCCTCAGCCCGGTCACGGCCATGAACAATGAGCTTTGCCACCATTGAATCATAATACGGGCTTATTTTATACCCCGAATAAATATGTGTGTCAACCCTGACGCCCGGGCCTCCGGGAAGGTTAAGCTGTTCGATCTTGCCCGGACAGGGAATAAAATTATTATCCGGGTCCTCCGCATTCACGCGGCACTCGATCGCATGACCGTGGATCCTGACATCCTCCTGCTTCAATTTCAGTTTCTCGCCGCAAGCCACACGGATCTGCTCTTTTAACAGATCGATCCCCGTGATCATTTCAGTGACAGGATGTTCGACCTGAATGCGCGTGTTCATTTCCATAAAAAAGAAATCTTCATTCTTGTCAAGCAGGAACTCCACCGTCCCCACCCCGCGATAATTGGCCGCCTTGGATACTTTGACCGCAGCCTCTCCCATCTTCTTACGGAGCTTTTCACTGAGCGCCGGGGAAGGCGCCTCCTCGATCAACTTCTGATGGCGACGCTGAACAGAACAATCACGCTCGCCCAAGTGGATGATATTCCCGTGATAGTCCGCCAGGATCTGGAACTCCACATGACGCGGATCCTGTATATATTTCTCGATATAAACATCCGGATTCTTGAAATTCTTTTCCGCCTCAGCCTGGGCCAGCTTGAGAGAGCTGAGCAGCGTAACATCATTATGGCAAACACGCATCCCCTTGCCGCCACCGCCTGCCGTCGCCTTTATAATAATGGGATATTTGATCTGCTTGGCTACCGCAAGAGCTTCCTCAGCGGTCTTCACAATACCCTTGCCACCGGGAGTAAGCGGAACTCCCGCCTTGCGGGCCGTCTCTTTCGCCGAGATCTTGTCCCCCATCATCCGGATCGTTTCCGGCGTAGGCCCGATAAAATGGATCTTGCACGATTCGCATATCTCGGCAAAATGCGCATTCTCCGACAAGAAACCATAGCCAGGATGGATCGCCTCGACATCCGTGATCTCGGCCGCCGAAATAAGGGCCGGGATATTAAGATAACTTTCCGTACTGGGCGCCTTGCCGATGCATACCGCCTCATCGGCAAAACGGACATGGAGCGAATCACGGTCCGCCTCGGAATAAACAGCCACCGTAGCGATCCCGAGCTCTTTACACGCACGAATGATTCTTAAAGCTATCTCGCCGCGATTGGCGATAAGGATCTTGGAAAACATTGGCATAGCGTACCCTGGTCTGCAGATTAAAAAAGAAATTAAGGCGCGACCCGAAACAGGACCTGGCCGAATTCCACCGGTTCGGCGTTATCCACGCAGATCTCCACCACCTTGCCGCGGACTTCGGATTTGATCTCATTCATTAACTTCATCGCTTCAACAATGCAAACAACCTGTCCCACCTCCACCGTCTGCCCGATCTCGATGAACGGAGCAGCTTCCGGCGATGAAGCACGGTAAAATGTCCCGACCATCGGAGAAGCGATCTGCTTAAAATTATCCTTGGCCTCCACCGCCGCAGCGGCCACAGGCTCCGCCACCACCGGCCTGGATGAAACAGGCATAGCCGGAAGCGCATATGAGACCGGCTGAGCCACAAGGGTGTTATCCGCGGCCTTCTTCAATTTGATCTTCATGCCATCACGCTCGACCTCCAGCTCGGAGAGTCCGTTCTCATTCATCAGATCGACCATATCCTTCAATTCTTTGAGATTCATCTTTTCACCCTTTCAACATACTGGCCATCCCTGGTATCGATCTTGACAAGATCGCCCACATCCACAAAAAGAGGGACCGAGATCGTTGCCCCGGTCTGGATCGTAGCGGGCTTGTTATCCGATTTGGCGGAATCCCCTTTCACTCCGGGAGACGTCTCCGTGATCTCAGCGACAATAAAATTCGGTAAAGACACCTTGAGGACCTTATCCTGATATACCAACCCCGTTACTTCCATATTGTCCATCAGGAACGGGATGATCTCCGTTAGCAAGGCCGCCGGAATGGCATGTTCCTCAAAAGTGGACTGACACATAAAATGATATGTATCCCCCGCATTATAAAGATACTGCATCTTGCGTTCTTCAAGCGGAACGTCATCCAATGTTTCCGCAGAACGATAAGTGCGCTCAAGTGTATTCCCCGTCTTGACACTTCTAAGCTTCAATCGAACGAATGAACTTCCCTTACAAGGCTTTACATGATTAAATTCCACAATGGAATAAATATCACCTTCCACCTTAAGGGCCATTCCTTTACAAACTTCTGTTATCCCTATACCCACTTAATACCTCACATCCATTTTTAGTTATCAAAACCATTTCTTCTAAACGAACCCCATAGCGGCCTGGAAAGTAAACCCCAGGTTCAACCGTTAAAACCATGTTTTCTAGCAATTCCTCTCCACTTTTAGTGGATAATCTTGGCATTTCATGGGTATCAAGCCCCACTCCATGCCCAAGCGAATGCCCGAAATATTTGGCCAAACCCTGCTTCTCAAGGAACCCGCGCGCCGCGAAATCAACATCTTTGGCTTTTACCCCGAACTTCATCTTTGCAAAAGCTTCTTCCTGCGCGCCTCGAATAAACAATAAATTCTTTTCAAAAGAGCTCGACATTTTACCCAAAAAGAACATTCGTGTCAAGTCAGACTTATACCCGTTCTTCTCTACCCCAAAATCGAGCAAAACCGGCTCTCCCGAACAGAGTTTCCGCTCAGTGACCTTGGCGTGAGGATAAGCCGCATTAGGACCAGAAGCAATAATAGGGGGGAACGAAAATCCAACCCCCTCCGCTCTTATAAAGTCCTGAAGCTTATGAAGAATATCCGTTTCCGTCACTCCCGGCCGAATGAACTTTTCAATGAACTCAAAGCCCTTAAGATTAACTTTGATCGCCTGACGGATAGCCAGGATCTCCTGCGGCTCTTTAACAACCCGGAGAGCCTCAACCACCCCCGACAAACCTTTAAGCTTTATCTGGCTGCGGGCGAATGATTTAAGACGGCCGAACTGATAATAAGTAAGGTGATCCTCTTCAAACCCCAACGTCCTCACCCGCGCCCCGGAGGCCAACGCAATAGCCGTCTCAAAAAGTGAGCCCTTAAACTCAACAACAGAAATATCCTGCCCTTTGAAAACTTTGGCGACAAGCTCGATATAACGGAAGTCTGTAATGTAGAAAGCCTTATGGGCCGTGACCAAAAGCCAGGCATCCTCAGCCGCATGGCCTGTCAAATAACGGATATTCACAGGATTCGACACAAAGAACGCGTCGACCCCCAATTTTGGCAAGAAAGGGCGTAATTTGACTAGGCGCACAGATCAATGGCCGCGGACAGGCCCAATACATAGCTTTGAACACCAAAGCCGCTTACCTGACCGACACAGGCCGGAGCAATGAGAGACTGATGACGGAACTCTTCTCTCTTGTAGATATTGGATAAATGCACTTCAACCGCCGGAACACTTACCGCGCTGATCGCGTCCCGAATAGCCACACTTGTATGGGTATATGCAGCCGGGTTAATAACAATGGCCGAGAAACCATCCTTGCCCGACTTCCCGATAATATCAACAATATCACCCTCATGATTCGACTGAAAAAACACAAGCACCACTCCACTTTGACGCGCAAGGCCTTCAAGTTTGGCATTGATGCTTTCCAGCGAAGCTGTTCCATAAATAGAAGTTTCACGACTTCCCAACAAGTTCAAATTCGGGCCATGGATGACCAATATTTTCTTCATTTGGACGCCTCATCAACCAGCATCACCGGGATGCCTTCCTTAATGGGATACTTCAGGCCGCAAACAGGATCAAGGCAAACGATCTTGCCCTCGCGCTCATCGACATCGCCCTGGCAAGCCGGACACGCCAAAATACTCAGCAATGTTTTATCGATCATATGATCTTGCCCTTGCTTGACACTTCAACGAACTTCATTTGAAGCTCATAAAGCGTTCCATTGAGGAACTGGTCCTCTTGCGCTGAAAGATTATTCTTTGTCTTCTCACGGACCATCGCAATGGTATCAATAAGGAACTTGGCCTGGCGGATATTCGCCTCGGTCTTCTGGGTCATCGGATTGGGCACCTCGCCAAGGAATATCATCGCCTGATAACCCATCGACGCTATATAATTGAAAAAATTCACTTCGACCTCTTCATGATCATGGCCATGCCCATCCCCATGATCATGCCCGCAGCCGCAGCCCTCTGCGTGACCGGCGTCAACAGCTTCCTTATCCTTGGCCACAGCATCTTTCCAGGACTCATCAACGCTTTTATCAATATCCATAAAATTCCCTTTTTCATTATTTTATAAAATACACGGGCATCTGCGCATTATTGACGTAGCCTAGCATCCCGCCCGACGAAAGTCAAATTCAAAGGTCATCCTTTAAAACCCCCGCCGCCTTGAACCTACTCGGATTCGCGCAGCTGAAAAGAGATCTGAATATTAAATGTCAACTCCGGGTAATTGAGTTCCTTGGGAAAAGGTGGAAAAGGCGCGGCCTCGCGGATACTGTCCATACCGGCCGAACACAAGGCCTCGCTCGCCTGCGACTTGTTCTGCAAAACCTGCACATCGGACAACTGCCCGTCCGACTTGACGACAAAAGTCAGATAAACATCCCCCCCGGCATATTTCACGAAATTCACATACGCCCGCTCCCGGATACGGTCACGAATAATATTCGTATACATCGCATAACCGGGAGTATCGATCTTTTCGGACTTCAGGATAGGGATAGAGACTTCCTTGGTGACTTTAAGGCCCTTCACTTTCTCCGGCGCGCGCTCAAAAGCCTTGAATTCGGAAGCCACATCCATCACATCCTTGAACAGAGGCATCGGGGCATCCACCTTTTTTGAACCGGCGTCAGGGTCAACCTTGACCGAAGCGCTTGAAGCTAATACTGAAGTTTTGGAATTCTGCTCAAGTGCGGCAGAAGGGACCGGCTCAGGGGCTGGTGTAAAATGATACGACATCTCCGGGCTTTTTTGAAAAACCTCGGCCCTTTTGGGGCTCATATACAGTTTAACAAAAATACAAAGATGAAGGACAAGGGAAATCGTGACGGCGTATTTAAAGAACCGGTCTTCCATAAAATTTTCCTACGTGAAAATTT
>CAIVRE010000006.1 GCA_903908245.1 Candidatus Omnitrophota bacterium | reverse complement strand
GGCAGTCATCATGGTCACGATGGCCGGATGGTGGACCGCGTTACTCGGACGAAAAAAACTTTATCTTATTTCTTTCGCTATCTTTACCATCGGGTCGATCCTTGCCGGGACCGCGCATACATTTCCCCAGATGATCTTTTTCCGGGTACTTCAAGGCATTGGTGGCGGCAGCCTGATACCCCTTTCACAGGCCATCCTCAGAGAGACCTTCCCCAAAAAAGAGCAGGGCATGGCGATGGCGATCTTTTCGATGGGGGTTGTGGTGGCGCCGGCGATCGGCCCGGTGGCCGGCGGCTGGCTCACGGATCATTACGGATGGCCGTGGATCTTTTATATCAATATCCCCTTCAGCATTCTCGGTATAATCATGGTCTTTCTTTTTATTCATGATCCGGCCTATTTGAAACGCGGCATTAAATCGATCGATACGATCGGCATTCTCCTTTTATCGTTTGGCTTAACAGGCCTTCAAACGATTCTTGAACGCGGCCAGGAGATGAGCTGGTTCGAATCACCTTTTATTCTCTGGGGAACTGTTGTCACGGTGCTGATCCTTGCGAGCATGGTTTACTGGGAACTTTTCATCTCGAAAGAACCTGTCGTCGATTTCCACATCTTCAAAAACCGTCAGTTTTCCATGGGTGTTGTTATTATCCTCTTAATGGGCATTGCCCTTTATGGCACAACGTTCATCCTGCCGCAATTTACACAGCGGCTGTTGAATTACCCCGCATTTCAGGCAGGTTTGGTCCTCATGCCGCGCGCGCTCGCGCTCCTGTGCGTCTTGCCGATCGTGGGAAAGCTTTACAACCTGGTCGATCCTCGTGCTCTGATGATCTTTGGCATGTCGGTTGTTGCGTTCTCTTATTTTCAGTTGGGACATCTGGCGACGACCGCAGGGCAAGACAATATTATGCCCATTCTCTTTATCATGGGAGCTGGCATGCCGTTTGTATTTGTCACACTTTCAACGGTGAGTTTGAGCACCATGTCCCGGGAGAATATGACGTCCGCGGCAGGATTGTTCAATTTATTCCAACAGGTGGGCGGGAATATCGGTTACGCCCTTATGGCGACCTTGCTTGAACGTTATACGCAGATCCATCATGCGTTTTTAGCAACTCATATCAACGCGTGGAATTCCATGGCCGTCACGATGTACAAACAGGCCACGGGCCTTTTTCATGGACATGGGATGAGTATCGGACAGTCCCATGCGGCTTCTCTTGCCCTTATAAATGGCCTTGTCACCAAACAGGCGGAGATGATCTCTTATAACGATATTTCTTTCTTGTTGATGTTCATGTTCCTAGTCCTTATCCCCGTGGCGCTTCTTTTCCCGGTCCAGAAGACGACGGCGGAGATACATGTAGCTGAAATGTGATCGTTTAAAAACATGAAATGGAGAATTTCTAATAAAAGGAGGGTATATGTATCCTGTCAAGTCCTACGCTGTGAGTGCGCCTGAAAAGTTTTTGGCCCCGTTTGCCTTTGACCGCCGGGCATTGGGCCCCGGGGATGTTTTGATCGATATTCAGTATTGCGGTATCTGCCATAGTGATATTCACCAGGTGCGCAATGAGTGGGGCAATTCCTTTTACCCGATGGTGCCGGGGCACGAGATCGCCGGAGTGGTGGCGGAGGTGGGCCGTGCTGTCACCAAATTCAAACCTGGCCAGCGTGCCGGGGTGGGGTGTATGGTCGATTCCTGCCGTGCCTGTCCCGATTGCAAGGAAGGCGAAGAGCAGTATTGCGGCCATCCTGTTTTTACTTATAACGGTTATGAGAAAGATGGCAAGGCTCTTGCCCAGGGCGGTTATTCCACGCGCATTGTGGTTAACGAGGATTTTGTGTTGCGCCTGCCCGAGGGGCTTCCGATGGACGCGCTGGCACCGTTGTTATGTGCCGGGATCACGACGTACTCGCCTTTGCGTCATTGGCAGGCGGGTCCGGGCAAGAAGGTGGGCATTATTGGCCTGGGCGGGTTGGGGCATATGGCGGTCAAGATCGCCAAAGCCATGGGCGCGCAGGTATCGGTGATCAGCCGGTCCCGTGGTAAAGAAGCGGATGCGCGACGCCTTGGGGCAGAGGATTATTACGCTACCGCCGAGGCCGGGACGTTCGAAAAGCTTGCCCGTCATTTTGACCTGCTTATTTGTACGGTCTCTTCTGATCCCGACTGGAACCAGTATCTTGGCACGCTCAAGCGCGACGGCACTATGGTGGTCCTTGGGGTTCCGTCAAA
Organism: Candidatus Omnitrophota bacterium; assembly: GCA_903908245.1. Classification (GTDB taxonomy): domain Bacteria; phylum Omnitrophota; class Gorgyraeia; order Zapsychrales; family Fredricksoniimonadaceae. Next base: position 173,669 of record CAIVRE010000006.1, on the reverse strand, counting down.
GCCGCAGCCGGTGCACGCGGCCAATCTTATTTTCGGGCGGCATTGCCTGGCCGGGTCGCTTATCGGTGGTATCCGGGAAACCCAGGAGATGCTGGATTTTTGCGCGAAGCACAGGATCGTTTCCGACATCGAGCTTGTTCCGATGCAGAAGGTCAACGAGGCCTATGAACGCGTGCTCAAGGGAGATGTGAAGTTCCGTTTTGTGATCGATATGGCCTCATTGAAATAGAGGCCGGCTTATTATTCGTCGACGGTGGCTGAACTGTCCGTTGCCATGGTGTTCACAACAGGCTCGGAGGTCATTGGTTTAGCTTCGATAGTGGCTTCATTTGTGATCTGAACAACGGATTCAACTTTGGCTTGAACTTTAGGCTCTGTCTTGACCGTGGTTTGGGCGCGAGTTTCCAATTGAGCGGTTGGCTTGGGCTGGATCCTGGGAATGGCCGGTTTATTTTGAACGGGTTTTATATCAGGTGTTTTCTTGGCCGCTTCCTTCTGGGATTCTTCTTGAGCGATGCGCTGCGCATGATATTGTTTGGGGTCAATGTCGATGGCGGCTGTGGCGCAGGATGTGGCTATAGAGATCATGGCAGTGATAGAAAGTATTCGGGTTGTCTTCATATTCAGCTCCTGTAATTGTATGGGCGTTTTTATCAGTTTAATCATGTTGGGCGCAGGAGCAATACTTTTTTGGCCTCAAAAAAAAGTGTTGACCTGTGCGGTGGAAGTGCTATTGTTGGACTAGAGAGAAGCCCCGAGGATAGCAGTTGGGGCTTGGTCGATTGCCCTCGGATGATTGAACACGTCCGAGGGTTTTTTTATTGGAGCTTGCCATGTCTTCTGTGTCAGATAATCCTTTCGGGTCCACGGACGGTGACGGGGATGTTGCCTTGAATCGCCGCGAGTGCCCTCATTGCCAATTATGGTTTGGCCTGGATGCGGCCAAAATTGACGCGAAGAACAAGCTCAGGTGCCCCTATTGCGGCTGGGAAGTCCAGTCGGCAGTATAGGTTCCCCGGTAATTTCCAAGTCAGCTTTTTCCCCCTTCAGGTCGCTTTAGAAAACATTTTCCTGTTATTTGGCCTACCGCCTTTAAAACAATAGAAATATATTCTATACTTTAGGGAGTTTGGGTGGAGGGTCCAATAAAGATATGAACGGTGTGGTTTTAAGAAAGTCAATGGCGTGCGCGCTGGCCGCGATATTCTTTCTGACCGGAGTCATGCCGGTGCGGGGAGAGGGACTGCCTTTTCTTTTAGCACCGGGGGCGAGGGTCGGGTTCTCACCTGTGGCCCATCCGTTGCTTCTTAAAGGGATCAAGGTCCGTATGGATTCCCCCCTGAAGATGGATTTTGTCCTCGACCCGGGGCAGTCCGGCGCTTCGGGCCGGGATGCCGAGGCATTGCGGGCAGGTTCTGATCGTCTTTTAAGGTATTTCTTCGCGGGCCTCACCCTGCCGGAGGATGATCTTTGGGTCAACCTTTCGCCTTATGAAAAAGACCGCATTATCCCTGATTCGTTCGGCCGTACGGAAATGGGCCGCGACCTTCTGGCCCAGGATTATCTTCTCAAACAAATAACAGCGTCGGCGATCTACCCTGAGGCGGGCCTGGGCCGGGAATTCTGGAAAAGGATCTATCAAAAGTCATTTGAGAAGTACGGTACGACGGATATTCCTGTTGATACATTCAACAAGGTATGGATCGTCCCTGCGACTGCCGATGTTTATGAGAAGTCGGAAGCCGCCGCAGGGTCCGGGTCGGTGTCGGTGGCGTATATTGTTGAGGCGAAACTCAAGGTGATGCTGGAAAGTGATTATCTGGCGCTGGACAAGAATGCGGGAACAGCCGGCGCTGTTGAAGCGCCCGGCACTGATCTGGCCAGGGATATTATTCGCCAGGTCATTATTCCCGAACTGGAGAAAGAAGTGAACCAGGGGACGAACTTTACCATGCTCCGGCAGGTGTATCATTCGCTCATCCTGGCGGTCTGGTACAAGAAGAAGATCAGGGACAGCCTGTTATCGCGATCTTATGTTGACCGGGGGAAGACCGCGGGTGTGGCGGTTGATGATCCGGCGGTGGCGCAAAAGATCTGGGCGCAATATGTGGAAGCGTTCAAGACGGGGGCGTTTAATTACATCAAGGATGAAAAGGATGCCTATTCAGGGGAGGTTTTGCCGCGGAAGTATTTCTCGGGTGGTGTAAGTATCACGGACCGCCTTGGAAAGACCATGCGGCCGGTCAAGACGCTGGCAGGAGCGGAAAAGATCGATGGTCCGATGGTGATTTCTACCGGGTATGCCCCGGTTGATCCTGATCGGGGTGATGCCGCAGAGGGGGCCTGGAATGACCTTTGGAATGATCGGCTTTTTCGAGGTCATCCTGGAGGTTCTTCGGCTCTTCGGGATATCCTGCGGACGTCTTTGTTCTTCGATGATTCTTTGAAGAGGGCGCATCCCAGGAACGTGATGATCATTGGTTTCGGGAATCACTCGCTGGAACTTCTTGTTCCGGGCGAGATCTTTCCGGCCGAGGGGCAGGTTGTTCACGGCGTGGATATCAATGCGGATAGCACGAAGGAGGCAAGGGCGTTCCTTGAAGAGAAAGGAAAGGCCGAGGCTCAATTCCCTTTGCATACCATGGATTTTCGGGACGAGCAGGGGATGTCGGGGATCTTTGCGCCGGGGAGTGTTGATCTTATCGCCGGTACGAATTTCACTTATGGCGATGAGACCAGCGCTCTTAAGGTGAGAGATGCGCAGGCTTTTATAAGAATGTTGTCTCCCGGCGGGCATTTGGTCCTTTCTGTCCGCGTGCTTCCGGCGTTCTTTAATGAACTGGAGAAGCATGGGCGCCTGCTGGGTGGCCGCGACACCAGCTTTGTCATTTTTCAGAAAGATCGTGCCCAGGCTTTCCCGGCGCCGCAGGTCGTCAGGGGGCCGGGCAATGAAACCGCCTCGTATCTTGATCGTCATCAATTGCAATGGACGGTCCTTCGCCGGGATGTGATGCCCGAGCTTGTCAAGCGCGCTCGCCAGCGCGGGGTGCTCAACGGGGAGCGTCCGGAATTTCGTATTGCAGACCTGGGGGTCAGTTCCGCGGAGGAGACGGCGCGCATTTTTTATGAAATGTTCCAGGCCCTTCAGGAGGCGGGAGAGGATCCGCAGGCCTGGGATATTAATATCAAAGGATATGATCTTGACCCAAAGATGATCGAAGCGGGCACGCGGCGTATCAACGGGGAGGAGCCTTTTGTTGGCCAAGGAGGGCTTTATGCCGATGAGATCATGGGAATGCTGGAACGGTATCCGGAAAAGTTCAGGCGGAGTGTGCAATTGATCGAGGAGGATATTACCCGGATCCCTCCGGGGGATATGAAAGGGGCGGATCTTGTTGTACTTAACCATGTGTTGCGCAATTTCGAGGAGGCGCAGCGGGGGCAGATCATCAGGCAATTGAGCCGCAATAGTCCCGAGGCGGTTATCGCTGTCGGTGACCTCGACAAGATGAAGGGAGAATGGTGGACGGCTGTTTCGAAGGATCATATATTCCTTGATCCGCAGGAATATGATGGCGGGCGTACCCGTTATTATTTCGGTATTCCTCTGTGGGGGCAGCCGGTAATCCGTTTCGGGGCGGCGATGGAAAGTACGGGGGCAGATGAAGCGGATGTGCAGTGGAAAAGGACGCAAGGAAGGAAGCAGCTGGCTGCATATAAAAGACAGCGCGGTGGTCGGTGGGGAGAGGAAGATCGTTCGCAGGCAGTGCCTGTTGTTTCCGGGCGTCAATTGTCGTTGTTCCTGGGGCAGTTCTCTCCTGAATTGGCGGTCGGGATGAAGGGGGTCCGCGTGTTGTTCGACATTTTCTTTGAAGTGGCCAGGATCCCTCCGCAGGAGCTTTCCATGGAGTCGTATGCCGGGGTTATCGGCCGGATGAAGTCTATTCCGGGGATAGTGCCGTTCGATCGTTTATTGGAAGCCGCAAGGAAGCTGGACAGCCCAACGGCAATATATGATAGCCGTGGCCTGGTTAAAGACGGGGAGGCTGTTACGATCGTCAAGAGGTTGCAGTCGTTTGTGCAGGATCATCCTGATCCCTCGCAGGATGGCAGCGACCGGGTGGCCGGTCAAACGGCTGATCCGGCATTGAAAGGTGGTATCGATCTCACCGCGCGGCGGTTTGGTCTTGCGACTCAAGGGACTAATGAAGGTGGTGGTGCGATGTTTTTCGATCCTGCCATGGTCCGTGCGATCGAGTCTTCGCCCGGCCTGCGTCCCGTTATTTTTAATATTCAGCCTTTGAACGATCTCCCGCAATTTCTTGGCGCCAACCCGTGAATGACTAAATATTGACAAAGTAGAGAAACTGGACTAATATCTTCCAAAGTTTTTTCTTTTTTAGTATGTCGGCTTTTTATTATTAGGGGAGGCAGTGTGTTTAAGAGGATCCTTTTAGCGGAAGACGACCGCGCTTCAGCCCAGCGGGTGAAAAACCAGCTTGAACATTTTGGGTATAATGTGATCACGGTGGGCAATGGGCGGCAGGCTTTGGATATTATTTTGTCCGAACCGGTGGACCTGCTTATAACAGATGTTGTCATGCCGGAGATGGACGGGGTGGATCTATATCTGGCGTTAAAGCAGGATGAGCGCACAGCCCATTTGCCGGTCATTATTATTACCGACAAGCAGATGTTCAAGGATTCTTTTGCGACGCTGGGGGTGGATCATTTCGTGCCCAAGGCATCGGATATCAAAATGTTGCTTAAGAAGATCCATGATATCGAGAAAGCCGGGGGCGCGCAGGCGGAATTCAATGAATACCGCAAGATCCTGATCGGCGGAGCCGACAGAGGCGTTCTTTCCCGGATGCAGGGGCTTTTACAGGAATATCGCGGGCTTGTTTCGGTGGCGGATAATTCCATGGACCTGGCATCAAAGGTCTTTTCCATGGCCCCGCATATCATTTTGCTGGATGTGCGTATGAGGGACAATGCTTTGCCCTCCGAGCTGGTGCGCTCATTCCGTGCGCTCAATTCTTTTCAGAATACCAGGATCATTATTTATTGTTCCGTGCCTGTGGACCAGGCTGCGCTCGATCCGTCGAACCTTTCTGTCATTGAAGAAGAAGTGTCGGCGTGTATTGCCGCCGGCGCCAATAAGTACATCGGACGCTTCAGCCCGTTGACTTTTATTGATATCCTTCAGAAAATGGAAGCCTTGTCTTTCGGTAAAGAGTTCGCGCCTTCCACCTAGAGTAATATCCATCCTTTCCTTTCGAGCCGTTGCCTTCCCTCTTGACAGTCCCTGGTTTTATGCTATATTTGAGTAAAATTTTATCGATACAATTTTCTCGATATAAAACAAGATCATCCATCAAGTCCGGGAGAAAAGAATGATAAGCCAGCCCAGAGTCGTTTCCAGGTCCACGCTTAAAAGACTGCCCTTGTACCTTCATCTTCTGGAAAAACTCATGGACCAGGGGGTCGAGAACATTTCCTGCACGCAGATCGCCCAGGAATTTGATTTTGATCCTACCCAGGTGAGAAAAGACCTGGAAACCACCGGGGCGGTCGGGACCGCGCGTATCGGCTTTAGGGCTGCCACCCTGGTCGTCAAGATCAAGGAATTCCTGGGCTGGGATAACGCCCATGATGCTTTTCTTGTCGGGGCGGGGAACATGGGCAAGGCGCTTTTAGGGTATAAGGATTTTGAGAAATACGGGCTTAATATTGTGGCGGCATTCGATAAAGATGCGCGAAAGGTCGGGACGCGCATCTTTAATAGGGAGGTGCTGCCTTTGGCCAAATTGCCCAATCTGGCCGGCCGCATGCATATCAATATTGGGATCGTGGCTGTTCCGGCCGAATATGCCCAGGGTGTTGTGGACCTGATGGTCGGGGCGGGGATCAGGGCCATCTGGAATTTTGCGCCGGCGCCGTTAAGGATCCCGGAAGGCGTTATCCTGGAAAATGCCCGTTTGACGCAAAGCCTGGCGGTCCTGACAAATAATTTGACCAAGGTTTTACGCAAATAGAATTTTAATTTTAAAAGGAGTAAGGTCCAATGCCCACGCTCATGCTTCGAAAATTTGAAAAGGTGTGCGCCATTATTGATAAACACGGTAATGACGCGGCCAGGCTCATTCCGATCCTGCAGGAGATCCAGGAGGAATATCGCTATTTGCCCGAGGAGGTCATGACATTTGTCGCCATGTCCCTGGGGTTATCTCCGGCCAAGGTTTTTGGGGTGGCTTCTTTTTATGCTCATTTTGCGTTGGAACCTAAAGGCAAATACGTTATTCGTTTATGCGATGGCACGGCCTGTCATGTGAAGAGTTCGGAAGGGATATTAAATGCGCTGTATAAAAGACTTGGCCTGAGTGCAAAAGTGCCGACAACGAAAGATATGCTGTTCACCGTTGAGACCGTATCGTGCCTGGGGGCTTGTGGCCTGGCGCCGGTCATGGTTGTTAACGATAAGGTTTATGGTCAGATATCGCCGGAGAAAGCGGTGGCATTGGTTGAAGATATCGTAAAGAAGGAGGATGGGCCCAATGTGTGAGCTTAGGGACGCTGCGGAAATTGTTTTTAAAGGGCGGGCGGGATTGCGCAAGGTTGTGATCTGCACCGGGACCGGGTGTATCGCCAACGGGGCAATGGACGTTTACGCGCAGTTCATCAGGGAAATGACAACGGCCGGTTTTAATATTGTTGAGATGTTCCGCGGCCTGGACAAAGTCACTGATCCGTTGAAGTCGATCTATTTATCCAAAAGCGGATGCCAGGGATTTTGTCAGATGGGGCCGCTGGTCAAGATCCTTCCGGAGGACATTCTTTATAATCTTGTCCGGCCGGGGGATGTGCGGGAGATCGTTGAAAAGACGCTTGGGTCCGGGGCGATCATTGAAAGGTTGCTTTATGTCAATCCGGTGAATAAGGAACGCTGCCGTTCGCAAAAAGAGATCCCTTTTTATCAGCGGCAGTCCCGCTTTGTGCTTAAGCAATGCGGAGAATTGAACCCGGAAGATATTCAGGAATATATGGCCATTGGCGGTTATGAGGCCGCTAAGAAGTGTTTTATTCGGATGACGCCCGACGCCATCTGTAAGGATATGATCGATTCCGGCCTGCGCGGCCGTGGCGGCGGAGGTTTTCCGACAGGAAGAAAATGGGAGGTGACCCGTATTCAGGCCGATCCCAAGAAATATGTGATCTGTAACGGAGATGAGGGGGATCCTGGCGCTTTCATGGACAGAAGCGTTATGGAGGGCAATCCGCACTCTGTTATTGAAGGGATGATGATCGCCGCGCGTGCTATCGGAGCGGATGAAGGCTATGTTTATGTCCGTGCGGAATATCCTTTGGCTGTAAAACGGATCCGTATGGCGTGCGCGGACGCGCTTAAAGAGGGGATCCTCGGTGACAGTGTATTCGGGACAGGGCAAAAGTTGCATATTCACGTTATGGAAGGTGCCGGCGCATTTGTTTGCGGGGAAGAAACAGCTTTAATGGCATCCATTGAAGGAAAACGCGGGATGCCTTCTCCCAAACCGCCGTTCCCCGCCCAAAGCGGGCTGTGGGGGAAGCCGACCGTTATCAATAACGTGGAAACGCTGGCGACCGTGCCTTTGATCATGGGCATGGGGATCGCGAATTTTCGCGCGATCGGGACCCGGACATCTCCCGGTACGAAAACATTTGCGCTTTCGGGCCATGTGGCCAATACCGGCCTGATCGAAGTGCCTTTCGGCCTGACGCTTCAAGAGATCATTTTTGATGTTGGAGGCGGGATTACGGATAAAAAGGGAAGGATCGATCCCGAGGGTTTCAAAGCGGTGCAGATCGGCGGGCCTTCCGGCGGATGTTTGACCAAAGAGCATTTTGACCTTGCGTTGGATTTTGATTCGCTTAAAAGCATCGGCGCGATGGTTGGCTCCGGCGGGCTGGTTGCCATGAACAGGTCAACGTGCATGGTGAATATCGCGAAATATTTCATGCAGTTCACGCAAAAAGAGTCGTGCGGAAAATGTGTGCTTTGCCGGGAAGGGACAAAACAGCTTTTATTCCTTCTGGAAGATATCGTGGAAGGCCGGGCAACCCTTGAGACGCTGGACGTGCTTCAGGAACTTGCCGGTGCGGTACAGAAAGGGTCTTTGTGCGGATTGGGCAAGACAGCACCGAACCCGGTTTTGTCGACGTTGAAATATTTCCGTGAGGAATATATGGCACACGTTGTTGACAAGTGTTGTCCGACGGGTGAATGCAAGGCGCTGGCAAAGCCGGAGATCCTGGCGGATAAATGTAAAGGCTGTACGGCTTGCGTGAAGAAATGCCCTGTCGGGGCGATCACGGGGGAAGTGAAGAAGGCGCATACGATCAACAGGGCGCTGTGCGTGAAGTGCGGCGTGTGTGCCGCGGTATGTAAATTCGATGCGATCGTGGGGGTTTAAGATGGAAACAGCTGGACATATAAATATCGACGGGCGTGATGTCCCGTTCACGGATGAAAAGAACCTTCTTGAAGTGATCAGGAAGGCCAATATCGATATACCGACATTTTGTTATGTGTCGGAGTTGAGCGTGTATGGGGCCTGCCGTATGTGTACGGTTGAGATCGAAGGCAGGGGATTGATAACCTCCTGTTCTACGCCTCCTGAAAATGGCCTGAAGGTAAGGACGAATACGGATCCTGTCCGGCAGATCCGCAAGATCGCGCTTGAGTTGATCCTTGCCAATCATGAAAGTGAATGCCCGACTTGCACCAAGAATACCAGCTGTAAGCTGCAGGATCTGTCGAAACGCCTTGGCGTTACCAAAGTGCGTTTTCGTTCTGTGAAGAAGCCCGTGCCGGTGGATGATTCCGCCGCGATCGTGCGCAACCCCAATAAATGTATCCTTTGCGGGGATTGCGTGCGTATGTGCTCCGAGGTCCAGGGCATAGGCGCCATTGATTTTGCGTATCGCGGCCATGATGTGGTGGTCCAGCCGGCTTACGGCAAAAGTCTCGAGGAAGTTCAGTGCGTGAATTGCGGCCAATGCGCGCGCGTTTGTCCGACGGGCGCGCTGACGCCCCGGCCGGAGGTGGATGATGTCTGGCGGTCGCTTAATGATAAAACAAAGACGGTCATTGTGCAGATCGCCCCGGCCGTCCGCGTTGCGCTGGGGGAATCGTTCGGTTATGGCGCAGGTGAGCTTACGACCGGCCAGATCGTGGCGGCCCTGAAAATGATGGGCTTTAAGAAGGTCTTTGATACCTGTTTCGCCGCGGACCTGACTATTCTTGAAGAGGGCAACGAGTTCATTGACCGGGTGAAGACCGGGGGTACAGTCCCGATGTTCACTTCATGCTGTCCGGCGTGGGTCAAATATGTCGAGCATCATCATCCGGAAATGCTTGGGAACCTGTCTACGTGCCGTTCACCGCAGCAGATGTTCGGATCTGTTGCCAAGAATGTGTTCGCGCCGGAATGGGGCGTGAAAACAGAGGACCTGGTTGTTGTTTCCATTATGCCTTGTACCGCCAAGAAGTTTGAAGCCAAGCGCCCGGAGTTCCAGGATAACGGGATCAAAGATATTGACCATGTCATTACAACGCAGGAGTTGGCGCAGATGATCAATGAGCACGGGATCCTGTTCCGCAACCTTCGCCCGGAAGCGCTGGATATGCCGATGGGGTTCAAGACCGGCGCGGGTGTGATCTTCGGGAATACCGGCGGTGTTATGGAAGCGGCGCTGCGTTATGTTTATGAGAAAGTGGAAGGCAAGACGCTTGAGAATTGCGATTTTCATGAAGTCAGGGGAGAGGCCGGCATAAGGACAGCCGAAGTCGTGCTGGCGGGAAAGACCTTTAAACTTGCGGTCGTTCATTCCCTGGCTAACGCGAAGATCCTTGTCGAAAAGATCAGGAACAGGCAGTGTGATTATCATTTTATCGAGGTGATGGCCTGCCCCGGAGGCTGTATTAACGGTGCGGGTCAGCCGGTCAGCTTTCAGCCGGATTACAAAAAGAGGCGCACGGACGGCCTTTATGAAGCGGATAAAATGCTGCAGCTTCACAAGTCGCAGGATAATCCGTACATTAAAGAGCTTTACGAGCGCAAGCTGGGAGGTCCTGGCAGTGAACATGCACATCATCTCCTGCATACGCGGTATAGTTCCCGACGCAGGATGAAGGGCCGTTCGATGGTGATCGTGGACGGGAACCGTAAAGACAAGATCGAGATCCGGGTGTGTGTGGGCACCAGCTGTTATTTGCGCGGGGCGCAGGACCTTTTGCATCATCTGGCCCGGTATATCGCGGATAAAGGTTTGCAGGAGAAGGTCCAGGTCAAGGCTACTTTCTGTTTTGAAAAGTGTGATAAAGGCCCGACGATCAAGGTGGGCGGGACGGTCATTACACACTGCGACTTTGCCAAAGCGACAGCAGCGATCGATAAGGCGGTTGGAGCCCTAACAGTGGAGGCTTAAAAATGATCATCGGGATAGACCCCAAACAGGTCGTATACACCAATCAGGCGCGATGCCGCGATTGTTACCGGTGTGTGCGCGTTTGTCCCGTGAAAGCCATCCGGATCGAGGGTGGACAGGCGTTCGTGGATAAAGAGCGCTGTATCAGCTGCGGAACATGTGTACGTGAATGCCCGCAAGGTGCCAAGACTTACCGCAAGGACATTGAGAAAGCGCAGCAGGTCCTTTTGAATAATAAATTCGTGGCTGTTTCGATCGCGCCGTCTTTTGCCGGGGTGTATGAAGAATGGGAATATTTCAGGCTTCCCGCCGCGCTTCGCCGTCTGGGATTCAAACATGTTGCTGAGACCGCGGTCGGCGCGTACAAGGTCGCGTGCGCGACGACACCGGTTATTCAGAAAGAGGACCGTTCGTATATTTGCACGGCTTGTCCGGCTGTCGTTAATTATATTGAGAAGTACGATGTTAAAAGGATCGGCGATCTTTTACCTGTTGTGTCGCCGATGGTCGCGCATGCCAAACATATCAAGACCAGGTACGGCCTGGAGGCTAAAGTTATTTTTATCGGGCCTTGCGTGGCCAAGAAAATGGAGGCTGACCGCAGGGAATTCAATGGCCTGATCGATTGCGTGCTGACGTTCGATGAGCTCAATGAATGGTTCAGACAGGGGCATATCGATCTTGGGACATGTGAAGAAAGCACATTCGATGAAGTCCCGGCAGGCAAAAGCCGCCTTTTCCCGGTGGAGGGCGGGGCGCTGGCGACATCGTCTTTGGATACGAGCCTTTTAGATGACAGGTTGATCTTCGTGAGTGGTTTTGAAGAGATCAGGGATGTCCTTGATGCCATGCCGAAGTTCGAAAAACCCTGCGTGATCGAGCCTTTGATCTGTCCGCATGGATGCGTGAATGGCGCGGGGATGGGGAAAGACGGCAATGTGTTTGACCGCCGGGCAAAGGTTATCAAGTATGCCCGGACGAGCAAGACGGCACAGCCTGACAACGATAAGCCTCTGGATCTTTCTGCCGCGTTCAAGCCCGCCAGTTTCGGCCCGAATATCCCGGTGAGCGAAGAAGATATCAGGGCGGTCCTGGAAAAGACGGGCAAAGCGCGTAAGGAAGATCAGTTGAATTGCGGGGCGTGCGGGTATGCTTCCTGCCGCGACCAGGCTGAGGCTGTCGTTCTGCGTATGGCCGATACGGATATGTGTATCCCTCATATGCGCCGGTTGGCGGAACAGCGTTCCGATCGCATTATCGCGACGAGCCCTAACGGGATCGTCGTGCTCGATCAATCGTTGCAGATCCTGAATTCCAATCCGGCGTTTATGAAGATGTTCCACGCGAATGACGCCTGTATCGGCAAGAACATTTCCGCGTTCGTGGACCCTGATCCTTTTGAGAAGGTTGTTTCCGGGCAGATGGAGACTTTTGATGATGTGTGTTTTCACCGATCGGTCGATCTTGTTGCGCGTCAGTTGATCTACGCGCTCAGGGCGGAGAAGCAATATGTCGGGATCTTTATTAATATGACACCCGGTAATGTGAGCGCCCGGCGCCTTGAGAAGATCAAGGATGAAACGATCCAGCAGGCCGAGGAGCTTTATCAGCATCAGATCGCCATGGCCAGGAATTTTGCGAACTTTCTTGGTGAATACACGGCTAAGGGCGAACAGCTTGTTCAAAAGCTTCTGGAAGCGGTTAAGGAAGAGAAAGATCCGCGCAATACATGAGGGGTCATGAGCTACAAGCATATTGACATGGAATGCCTTCAGGCGTCCAAGAAAACAGGCGCTCCCTGTGGAGACGCTTTTGTTTGTCAACGTACGGCCTATCACACCACATTGATCCTGGCAGATGGCATTGGTTCCGGCATAAAGGCGCATATCGCGTCGCAAATGAATATTGCGCGTTTGTCCGAGCTTCTTTCCGGCGGGGCATCTTTAAGGAGTGCGTTCTTGAGCGTTGTCAGTACCATGAGTCAATGGCGCGATCATTCCATGCCTTTTTGCGCTTTTTTGATCGCCCGGATATTAAATGACGGTTTAATGAATATTCTGAGTTATGAAATGCCTGCGCCGATCTTTATCGGGAATTCGGATATTCATATTCTTAAGGCCGGATCTTTGGTGGTGGAGGCCGGTGTTGCCAGTGAATATCGCTGCAGGCTTCACCCCAAAGAGGGGGTACTTTTCTTGAGTGACGGTATTACCCAGGCAGGGTTGGGCGGCGATCTCGCCAATGGCTGGGGCGTTGAGGGGATCGAGAATTTCCTGGTTGACCTTCTGGATGCTGATCGGGACCTGAAGAAGGCCGCCCGCGATGTTATGCGTCAGGCGCAAGTCTTTGACGGGGAGGTGAGCGGTGATGACAAGACGGTCATGGTCGCGTGTTGCCGTGAAGGGGAGGTGGTTAATCTTTTTACAGGGCCGCCGAAGGATAAGGGCCAGGACAGCCGGATCGCCGGTGAGTTCCTGAAGCAGGACGGGTTAAAGGTGATCTGCGGCGCGTCAACGGCAGATGTGGTGTCGCGGCATTGCGGCAGCAGGATCGAAGTGGAACAGCGGCCGTTATCGTTCACAACACCGCCGCGGTATTTTATAGACGGGATCGATCTTGTGACAGAAGGCGCGGTTACGTTGAACCAGGTTTACAATATTCTAGATGAGGACCTTACGAAGAATTCCGATAAAAGCGCCGCCGCCGACCTGGCTTGCATGCTTAAGGCTTCGGATTGGCTGCGATTTACGGTGGGCCACGCGATGAACCCCGCCAACGCTGACCTTGTGTTCCGCAAGCAGGGCATCTTGCCTCGTGAAAAGATCATTCCCCTTATTGCCGGAAAACTTGAGAAGATGGGCAAGCTTGTGGATATCCGCGATGTATGATTTCAGCGAGAAGTTACCGCGAACGGGGAAAAAGTGCTATAATGCCCTTCAATCGATAAAATGAAAACAATCGAAAGGGGGCAGAACATATGGGAGACAAGAGCAAGGGCAAGAAAGACAAGAAAGTTAAGAAACCTAAACAGAACAAAAAATAGTTTTTTCTCTACCAGGCGCCCGGGGGCAGCATATTGCCCCCGGTGCCGGGCAGGAACCGATTAAAAGGAGCTGTTATTAAGCCATCCGTCACTTCCCGCAGGGGAAGGAAATGCCAGCAACCCCGCTGCAAAAATGTCCTGAGTATTTATAATCATGAGCTCTATTGTCATGCCTGTTCCACACAGCATCCGGGTGAAAAGGTGCGTTCTGCCCATAAAAGTTCCTAGTACGGATCTTTTTGGATGATCGTTTTTTTTGAGACCGGGGCATTATTTCTTGTATTGTGTTTCTTTTCCTGCCGTGATATATTTTGACTTCTATTAATATTCATTTAAAAGACCGGGCGGCCTATGAAGACAGCGGGCAATTTGACGACACGCGATAAATTCTGTCATTTTAACGGTATGGAAGTGGTCTTTGCTGAGAAAGGCCTGGCCAGGGCCAGGATGGAGATCAAGCCGCATCATTTGAACGGCCTTGACATTGTTCATGGCGGGGCGGTCTTTACGCTCGCGGACCTGGCTTTTGCCGCGGCAACAAATTGCGGTGATGAGGCTGTGGTCAGTACCAACGCGACAATATCTTTCATAAAAGCGGCGAGTGACGGTATTATTTTTGCCGAGGCGAAAGAGATCGCCCGCAGCCGGAAGCTGGTGACCTATGAGTCCCGGGTCACCAACGCGGCGGGTGAGCTTATTGCGATTTTGTTGGGTACAGGTTATATCAAGGGTAATCCCCGTCCCTGTTCATGAGTGTAGGGGCCGACCTCGTGTCCGCCCGGTGATTAGACGATAATGGAGGGTATTTATGTTCGGTATCGATGATCCTCAGGTGTGGTCGGCTTATCTGGTGTGTATCTTGAGTACTCTCTTTTGTGTGGTTTATGGCATTGTAAACTGGAACAAAGGCGATGAGGAGGTCCATAAGGAAGACCAGGCGTGGGTAGCCGGCGAAAAGTCCGTTGAGGAGAAATTGTAAAATGGAAAACCTTCTTTTTTTTACTATTGCCGTTGTCATTTATCTTGGTGTGACCGGGTATCTCGGGTATTACGGTTATAAGAAAACAAAGAACGCGCTGGATTACCTGGTGGCAGGGCGTGATGTGCATCCTGTTGTGATGGCGGTTTCTTACGGTGCTACATTTATCAGTACTTCCGCGATCATCGGGTTTGGCGGCGTGGCTGCCATGCTTGGGATGGGGCTTTTGTGGCTTACGGCGCTTAACATTATTATCGGTATTATTATCGCTTTTATTCTTTTCGGGAAACGGACCCGCAAGATGGGCCATAATCTTGAGGCGCATACGTTCCCTGAACTTTTGGGGAAGCGTTATCAGTCTTCTTTTATCCAGAGCTTTTCCGGCCTTATTATTTTTATTTTTATGCCGCTTTATGCCGCCGCGGTCCTTATCGGGGCGGCCAGGTTCCTGGAAAGCACTTTCCCCGGGGTGCTTAATTTCAATGTTGCGCTTGTGGTTTATTCGCTTATCATTTGCGCGTATGTTTTTGCGGGGGGGATCAAGGGGGTCATGTATACCGATGCATTACAGGGCGCGATCATGTTCATCGGGATGGTTGTCCTTTTGGTGCTGACCTATATTAATCTCGGCGGCATCGTTCCGGCGCATCGGGCGCTTAGTGCCATGGCAGCGCAGGTCCCGGAAAAACTGGCCGCGCAGGGCCATCTGGGATGGACCAGTATGCCGGCCTTTGGTTCTCCGTTGTGGTGGACCCTTGTTTCGACCATTGTGATGGGGGTGGGGATCGGTGTGCTGGCCCAGCCGCAATTGGCTGTCCGTTTTCTGACCGTCAAGAGCGATAAAGAGATCAACCGCGGGGTCATGGCCGGCGCGGTCTTTATTTTGGTGATGACCGGGGCCGCGTATCTGGTAGGTGCGTTATCCAATGTTTATTTCTTCAATAATCCTCAATTCAAGCAGATCGCGCTGGCCGCGGCCGGCGGAAATGTGGACAAGGTCATTCCTCTTTATATTAACAGCGCCATGCCTCGCTGGTTTGTGACGCTCTTTATGTTGACCCTTCTTTCCGCGGCCATGTCGACCTCAAGTTCCCAGTTCCATACGATGGGGACCTCGATCGGCCGGGATTTCATCGAGAAGATCTTTTTTAAAGGCAAGGGGCAGCGGTATACGGTCTTACTGACCAAGATCGGGATCCTGGTCGGCGTTATTGCGACCGTGATCCTGGGGGCTAAACTTCCCACAAGCATTATTGCCATCGCGACAGCGATCTTCTTCGGGTTATGTGCCAGTACTTTTCTGCCGGCGTATGCCGGAGCGCTTTTTTGGAAAGGGATGACCAGGTCGGGCGCGATCGCCAGCATGTGTGCGGGGTTTACGGCCACTGCCCTGTGGTTCCTGTTCGTTCACAAGAAAGAAGCGGAAGCCTTCGGGTTGTGCCAGGCGTTGTTCCATAAGCCGACATTGGCCTCGATGCCCTGGCCTCTGGTCGATCCCGTTCTTATTGCGTTGCCGTTCTCGTGTGTTGTCGCTGTTGTTGTGAGCCTTTGTACGAAGAAGATCCCGGGTGAGCATTTGGATAAATGTTTTAAATATTTTAAAGCGTGAGGCTATGCCCGAAGCATTAGAACAAACTGCATTTTTGTCCGGCGATGAAGCCCTGGCGCGCGGTGCCTATGAGTCCGGTGTGGCTTTCGCCGCGTCTTATCCCGGGACTCCCGCGACCGAGATCCTGGAATCGCTGGCGCAATACCCTGAGATCAATGCGCAGTGGTCGGTCAACGAAAAGGTCGCCTATGAGGTCGCTTTTGGCGCGGCCATTGCCGGGGTCCGTTCTATCTTCTCCTCCAAGCATGTGGGCCTTAATGTCGCGATGGATCCGTTGATGACTTCGGCTTATGTGGGAGTGAGTGCCGGGTTTGTGATCGTGACGGCCGATGAGCCTGGCCTGCATTCTTCGCAGAATGAGCAGGATAACCGGCTGATCGCCCGATTTGCCAAGATGCCGCTGCTGGAGCCTGCTGATCCGTGCGAGGCCAAACGGATGATGCCCTACGCTTTTGAGTTAAGCGAGCGGCACGATATTCCGGTGATCGTTCGTCTTACGACACGCGTGGCGCATACCAAAGAGAATGTTCCGCTGGGTTTGCGTGTTGAGATGGCACCGAAAGGCTTTACGCCGGATCCCGCGAAATATGTGATGGTCCCGCGCAACGCTTATTTTCGTCATATCGACCTTGAAAAGCGCCTCCTTGCGCTTAAGGCTGAAGCGGAAAGCTCTCCGCTTAATATTATCGAGATCAATGATCCTGCTCTCGGGATCATTACATCCGGCGTGGCTTATCTTTATGCCAAAGAGGTTTTTCCCAATGCGTCTTTCTTGAAGCTTGGATTTTCATACCCGTTCCCTGAAAAACTTATCCGTGCATTCGCGGCTAAAGTGAAAGAGGTCGTGGTGATCGAGGAGCTTGAGCCGTTCCTGGAGGAAGAGTTGCAGCGTTTAGGTATCAAGCATCGCGCCCGGCATCCGAGCTGGCGTGTCGGGGAACTTCGCCCGGAGGATATCCGGGCCGTTGTGGATGGTAGCGCGCGGGTTGATATCGAGCCGGCGGCATCCCGCAAGCCGGTGATGTGCCCGGGCTGCCCGCATCGCGGGGTTTATAGTGTATTGAAGAAACTGAAATTGACCGTTACCGGCGATATCGGTTGTTATACGCTGGGCGCGTTGGCGCCGCTCAGCGCTATGCAGACCTGTTTGTGCATGGGCGCCGGTGTGACTATGTTCGAGGGGTTTCGTAAAGTCCTGGGGAAAAATGTTGTCGGGGTTATTGGCGACGGGACGTTCATGCATTCGGGGATCGCGGGGCTTGTGAACGCGGCATACAATGCGACGAGAGGGGTCCTGGTGATCCTGGATAATGCCACGACCGCCATGACCGGGACCCAGCCGCATCCGGCGACAGGAACGACGGCCAAAGGTGTGCCGACCAAGGCGCTGGTGATCGAGGATATCTGTAAGGCGTGCGGTGCGGATCATGTGGATATTGTTTCGGCCTATGATGCGGCGGCTATTGAGAAAGTTTTACGCAAGCGCCTGGATGAGGATGCGCTGTCGGTCATTATCGCCCGAACGCCCTGCAAGTTGATCCATCGCGCAAAGTCGTTGCCGGTCGAGTTCAATGCCGCAAAATGTGTGAAATGTTATATGTGCCTGAACATCGGTTGTCCGGCCCTTTCCAGGGGTCAGGACGGGCTGATCAAGGTCGATCAGGACATTTGCGTCGGCTGTTATGTTTGCGTATCGAGCTGTAAATTTGACGCTTTGAAAAAGGGCGGAGAGGTTCCGGCATGAGCAGCGTTGTGAGTATTTTATTTTGCGGAACAGGCGGTCAGGGGGTCCTTAAGGCGGCTGAGGTCACGGGCCTGGCGGCCATGTTCGCCGGATTTCACGTAAAGAAGTCCGAGGTCCACGGGATGGCCCAGCGCGGAGGTTCGGTCGAGTCCCATTTGCGGTTCGGCCAGAAGGTGTTTTCTCCTCTTGTTCCCAAGGGCGGCGCGGATATCCTTCTGCCTTTTCATTCCGGCGAGGCGGAGCGCCTGTGTTCATTCCTTAAGCCCGGCGGATCGGACCTTTTGCCTTTTTTGGGCCGGGCGCATGAAGCAGGGGTGCAGAGGATGTTCTTTAACACTTATATGGTCGGAGTGTTGGCGGGCCATTTGGATATCCCCAAAGACAGCTGGATGAAGGCGCTGGAACATGAGTTCAGGGTCAAGAAACTCGAGGAGAATATCAATGTTTTCTTCGCAGGGCTCAAGGAGGGCGGACAATGATCTGGGATCAAAAGATGGAGTGCGCTTCCAGGCCCGAAATGAAGAAACTGCAGTCGGAGCGCCTGAAGAAACTTGTCCATTATCTTTGGAAAGGCAATGCTGTTTATCGCCGGAGGTTCGAGCATTTTAATGTTAAGCCTTCCGAGATCGGGGATATCAGTGATATCAGGAAGCTCCCGGTCACGGTCAAGGAGGACCTGCGCGATAATTATCCCTTTGGGCTTTTTACGGATTATCGTCATACGACCGAGATCCATGTTTCCAGCGGAACGACCGGGAATCCGACGGTGGTCGGTTATACCAGGGAAGATCTCAAACTTTGGGCCCAGGTCATGGCGCGTTCGCTCGCGCTGGCCGGAGCTGTACCGGGCGACATGATCCAGGTCGCTTACGGTTATGGCCTTTTTACCGGAGGCCTCGGCGCTCACTACGGCGCGCTGGAGATGGGGCTCAAGGTCATTCCGGCATCTTCCGGCCAGACCAAGCGCCAGTTAAAGTTGATGACAGATTTTCGTCCGCGGATCCTGGCCTGCACGCCGAGTTACGCGTTGTTCATGCTTGATGAAGCGCGCGCACTCGGGATCGATCCCAAAGCCAGCTCCTGGGAGATCGGCATTTTCGGGGCCGAGCCATGGAGCGAATCCATGCGCGCACAGATCGAGGCGTCCTGGGATATGACCGCGACCGATATTTACGGTTTGTCCGAGATCATCGGGCCCGGCGTTGCGCAGGAATGCCAGCACAAAGCGGGGCTGCATTTTCAGTGGGATGTTTTTTATCCGGAGGTGCTCGATCCCAAGACCGGTGAAAATGTCAAGGACGGCGAGCGCGGTGAGCTTGTGATCACCACGCTCACCAAGCGCGGCATTCCGCTTTTGCGCTACCGCACGCGCGATATCGTTACGATCGAGTATTCCAAATGCAAATGCGGCCGGACCACCCCGCGCATCAGCAAGATCCTCGGCCGGACCGATGACATGCTTATTATTCGCGGCATCAATGTCTTTCCGTCGCAGATCGAATATGTCCTTTTAAAGATCGAGGGGACCCAGCCGCATTATCTTCTGGTCGTTGACCGGCAGAACAATCTTGATACGCTCGAGGTTTGGGTTGAGGTTGAAGAAAAGATGTTCTCGGACGAGATCAAACAGATGCGCGCGCTGGAAGAGACGATCAAGCGCGAGATCGAGAGCGTCCTGGGCCTTGATGTCAAGGTCAAGCTCGTTGAGCCGAAGTCGATCGAGCGCAGTGAAGGCAAGGCGAAACGGGTGATAGACAAGAGGAAAATTTGAGGGAGGATATATGACCCATATTCAGTTGTCTGTTTTTCTGGAGAATAAGAAAGGCCGGCTGTATGATGTCTGCTCGTTCCTGGGTGAGCATAAGGTCAATATCCGTGCCTTGACCGTTGCTGAATCGGACAATTTCGGTGTCCTGCGCCTTCTGGTCAAGGATCCTCAGCGGGTCGCCGGGCTTTTGAAGGGCAACAGTTTTGTTGTCAATGAGACCGAGGTCGTGGCGCTGGAAGTGAACGATAAGCCCGGCGGGTTGGCCAAAGTCCTGGGCGCGATCAACAAGCATCATATCAATGTTGAATACATGTACGGTTTTGTGGAACCAAAGGCCAGGAAGGCCATGATGGTTTTTCGGTTCGATGATCCTGTGGCCGCGGTCAAGGCGCTTAAAGCCGATCGGATCAAGGTTGTGAGCAGTAAAGAATTGGGGTCGATCTGATAAAGAGAATATTTTGGGACAAGGGGATCGAAACAGCAAGCCGCACGACGCTTGAGGCGCTTAAGCTCAGGCGGCTGAAGAAGGTTGTCGGTTATGCCCTGCGCACGCCCTTTTATCAGGCGCGCCTGAAGGCGGCGGGCATCAGGTCGGCGCGGGATATCCGCAGCCTGGCTGACCTGCAGAGGATCCCTTTTACGACCAAGGAGGACCTGCGCGAGTGTTATCCCAACGGCCTGCTTTCTGTTCCCATGAGCAGGGTCGTCCGTATCCATACATCCAGCGGGACGACCGGTATTCCGACCGTGATCCATCATACGCAGGCGGATCTTGACGCGTGGACCGACCTGGTGGCCCGGAGTATCACGGCGACCGGCGCGGGGAAGCCGGATATCTTTCAGAACATGATGACCTATGGTATGTTCACCGGCGGGCTTGGCCTTCATTACGGCGCCGAGCGGGTCGGGATGACGGTGATCCCCATGGGGGGAGGGAATACCCGGCGGCAGATCCAGATCATGAAAGATTTCGGGACAACGGTCCTTCATATTACGCCGAGTTATATGCTGCATCTTCATGCGATGCTCGCGGAATGCGGCGTGGCGCTCAAGGATCTCAGGCTGTCGAAGGCTTACCTCGGGGCCGAGCCTTATTCCGAGGATACCCGCCGGAAGATCGAGAAACTTTGGAAGATCGATGTTTATAATTCATACGGCTTGAGTGAAATGAACGGGCCGGGGGTGGCGTTTGAATGCGTGCACAAGAACGGCATGCATGTTTGGGAAGATGTTTATGGCGTAGAGGTCGTTGACCCTCTGACCGGCCAGGCGCTGGAGGACGGCCGGCAGGGCGAGGTTGTTTTCACGAACCTTTTAAGAGAAGCGACCCCGCTGCTGCGTTACCGTACGCGTGATATTGCCGCCATCCTCAAGGGGTCATGCCCGTGCGGCCGTACGCACCGCCGGATTTCGCGCATTGCCGGGCGCACGGATGACATGCTTATCATTAACGGCGTCAATGTTTATCCGTCGCAGATAGAGTCGGTGATCATGAAGATCCCCGAGGTCGGGAATAATTATCAGATCTTTCTCGAGAAGAACGGCGCGCTCGACAGCCTGACCGTCAAGGTGGAGATCTCGTCGGGAATGTTCAAGGGGGACCTGGCCCAGATCGACCGGCTCAAGGAGCGGATCAGGGAAAGCCTGCGCGCGTCGATCATTATCAGCCCGCGGGTGGAATTGCATGAGCCGGGCAGCCTGCCGGTATTCGAAGGGAAAGCCAAGAGAGTGGTGGATGAACGGGTGAAGATCTAAACCCGGACTGCAAGGGGAGCGGATATGGCCAAACAGCTGAATATTTTTGTCGATAACAAGCCGGGGCGTCTTAGCGCGGTGACGGAGACCCTGGCTACGAACGGGATCAATATCTTTATCTTTACCATTCAGGACCGCGGGGATTTCGGCCTGATCAAGCTGATCGTGGACAAGCCTGAAGAGGCGGGCAAGGTCCTGGTCGGCAAGGGTTATGCGGCGGCGCTTAAGGATGTTGTCCTGGTGTCGGTCAAGGATCAGCCGGGCAATCTTCATCGGCTGGCGACCGTCCTTCAGGAAAAGAAGATCAATCTCTCTGACGCCCGCGGGACGGTGCTTTCGCCGTCGAATGTCGGGCTTTGCTGCCTTGAGGTGGATGATATCAGGTCTGCAGAAAAGGTCCTGAAGAAAGCCGGGTTTGACCTGTTGGATGTGAAGAGTATCTATAAACTTTAATGAAAGGACCCAAATGAACCTGAACACTGTAAATATTTTCGGGAATTTGACCAGGGATCCGGAGACCAGGGCTTTGCCGTCGGGGAAGTCTGTTTGCCGGCTGGGGATCGCCAATAACCGTATTTTTACGAAGAATGGCGAGAGGGTGACGGAGGTCTCTTATTTTGATGTTGATGTGTGGGGCGCTGTCGCGGAAAATTGCGTGAAGTATCTCAAGAAAGGCAGCGGGGTCATTGTGGAAGGCCGCCTCCGCCAGGACCGGTGGGAGAAGGACGGCAAGGCCCAGAGCCGGGTCACTATTACGGCCAATGCTGTTCATTTTATGCCGAGAAAGAGCGAAGGCGGTGCGGGTTCAGCGGAGAAGCCGACGGACCGTAATGAGGATGTCAGCGGCCCCGAGAGCATCGCCTGGGAAGAATAAGACCATTATACGAATGAAATAAAAGGAAGGCATTATGCAGGAACAACTCGACAAGATCTACGGGTATCTGATCCAGTACGGGATGAATGTGGTCGCGGCTTTACTGATCTTTATTATCGGTAAATGGGCGGCCGGTGTTGCGGCCAGGCTGTTCGAGGCTTTTCTTGTCCGGTCGAAGGTGGAAAAGACCCTCGCGGTGTTCGGGAAGAATATCTCTTATTTCACGATCCTGACATTTGTCGTGATCGCGGCCCTTAACAAGATCGGGATCGAAACCAATTCTTTCCTGGCGATCATCGGTGCCGCGGGGTTGGCCGTAGGCCTGGCATTGCAGGGGTCTTTGTCGAATTTTGCGGCAGGCGTGATGATGATCATATTCCAGCCTTTTCACCTGGGAGATTATATTGAAGCCGGCGGGGCCGAGGGGGTTGTATCCGAGATCCAGATCTTCAGCACGATCATCATGATGAAGGATAATAAAAAGGTCATTGTCCCCAACGCCAAGATCACCGGGGATAAGATCGTGGTCCATCCGAAGGGGTAAATATGAATATTAAAGAGAGATTCGAGTCAAAAGATCCGTTGCCGGAACTGTGGATGAAGGCTATTGCCGCTACCACGACCGTTTTGGCGGTGGTTGCGGCCATTGCGGGGTCAAGGTCGGCATTCTATATTGCCAAAGCCCAGTTGTTGACCGCGCAGGAGGGCAGTCAGTGGTCGTATTACCAGGCCAAAAGCATCAAGCAGAATCTGGCGGAGGGCCAGCAGAAGACGTTCGAGCTGAGCCTTCTTGGCGAATTGACCGAGGGGCAGAGAGCGTTCATTGACAAAGATTTGAAAGATGTTGCCGCAAATATTACGCGTTACGACGGGGAAAAGGCCGAGATAAAGAAGCAGGCGGAAGCCACGAACAAAGAGAATACGGTTGTTGTCAGGAGGGGAAGCCAGTTCTCGATGGCGGTCGTGTTCGCGCAGATCGGCATTATGTTGTCCTCGGTCGGTGCTCTTCTTAAGAGAAAAGAGATGTGGATCGTGGGGTTGGTTATCGGCAGTATTTCGCTGGTGTTCTTGGCGAACGGTTTCTTGCTTCTTCTATGATCCATTAGCGACGGCATTCTTATGGCTTCATTCATTATCAGGCAGGGCCGGGATATCAGGATCAAGGGCGCGGCGGAAAAACGCGTTGTTGATGCCGTGTCGCCTGAAACAGCGGCGCTCGTGATGGAGGATCTCCGGGGGATAACGCCCAAGGTCCTTCTTGCCCCCGGTGCTATGGTCAAGGCCGGTACGCCGGTCGTGATGGACAAGAACCACGAAGAGATCAAGGTGGTCGCGCCGGTCAGCGGCCGGATCGTCAGTGTTAACCGCGGGGAGAAGAGGGTCCTCACCACCATTGTTATCCAGGCCGATGGCCGTCAGGATGCCGAACAGTTCCCGAAATTCGATCGGGGTGAACTGGCCGGTCTCTCTCGCGGGAAGATCACCGGACAGCTTTTGGCCGGCGGCCTTTGGCCTTGCCTGCGCCAGCGCCCGTTCTCAAAGATCGCGGATCCCCGCGTTACTCCCAAATCCATTTTTATCCATGCCATGAATACGGAGCCTTTGGCGGCGGATATTGATCTTGTTCTGGACGGCCGTCAGGCTGATCTTCAGGCCGGGCTGGATATTATCCGTAAACTCACCGATGGCAAGACGCATCTGTGCATTGATGCGAAAGCCAGGTCGTCGGCATTGACTCGGGCCAAAGGGGTTGAGATCCAGCGTTTCTCAGGCGCGCATCCTGCGGGGAATGTGAGCACGCATATTCATTGTGTCGATCCGGTCAATAAAGGTGAGATCGTCTGGTATGTTGAGGTTCAGGATGTGCTCCGGATCGCGACATTGTTCCTGCAGGGGGTCCATTCGGCAGAGAGGGTTATTGCTGTTACGGGAGAAGGCGTCAAGAACCGCGTATATTTCAGGACCATAGCCGGCGTTCCGGTGTCGGTTCTTCTGCAGGGCAGTGACCTGCAAGGCCAACGGTGTATTTCCGGAAGTATCCTTACTGGCCGCAATGTCGGCAAAGACGGGTTCCTCGGGTTTTACGATAGCCAGGTCACGGTGTTGCCTGAAGGCGGGAAAAGGGAGCTCCTGGGATGGATGGCGCCGGGGCTTAACAAATATACATTCACGAATACTTATCTGTCTTCGTTCTTTCCGCGGCAGGAGAATACCCTTGATACGGATACGCATGGCAGCCATCGTGCCATTGTCTGGACTTCCCTTTATGATGATTATGTCCCCCTTGACCTTATTACGTTCTTTCTGGTGCGGGCCATTATCGTCGGGGATATTGAAGAGATGATAAGTTTGGGGATACTGGAATGCGATGAGGAAGATTTTGCGTTGTGTTCTTTCGCTTGTCCTTCAAAGACGGACGTGGGTGGGTATATCCGCCAGGGGCTTGACCTGGTGGAAGCAGAAGGCTGAATGTTATGGAATGGGTGAAAAAGATCCTGCAGGTTTCCGGTGCGCCTTTTCAGAAGAAGGGCCCGCTGGAAAAACTGTATCCTCTTTATGAGGCGATAGATACTTTTGTGCTTACTCCGGGCAAGGTGACCCGTAAAGCGCCGCATGTCCGTGATTCGGTGGACCTTAAGCGCATGATGGTCTTTGTGATCATTGCGCTTATTCCGGCCACGCTGATGGGGATCTATAATACCGGATATCAGATGCTCCTGGCGCAGCGGCTCGCACCCGATCTTTGGACATGTGTGAGCCTGGGGGCCGGCAAAGTCCTGCCGATCATCGCTGTTTCTTACGCGGTGGGCGGGTTCTGGGAAGTGTTATTCGCTGTTGTTCGAAAGCACGAGATCAATGAGGGGCTTCTGGTCACGGGCTTGTTGTTCCCGCTGGTCCTCCCGCCGACGATCCCCTTGTGGATGGTGGCGGTGGGGATCTCGTTCGGCGTGGTCATGGGCAAAGAGGTGTTCGGCGGTACGGGATTTAATGTGTTCAATCCGGCATTGCTGGCGCGTGCGTGCGTGTTCTTTGCGTATCCTTCGCAGATGTCCGGGGCCAAGGTGTGGGTGGCGGTGGACGGGTACACTCATGCCACTCCGCTGGGCGTTGTGTCGCAGGCGGCGCATGGGGTTGATCCTGTGCAGGCACTTGCTACTGCCGGGTATACATTCCAGAATTTGTTCTGGGGGCTTCGTCCCGGTTCGATCGGGGAGACGTCCACTTTCGCATGCCTGTTGGGGCTGGCGTTCCTTTTGATCACCCGTGTCGCGAACTGGAAGATCGTTGTTTCCTGCGTGGCGGGTGTTTTCACGATGGCGACAATATTTGCGTTGTTCAATGGGCCGGATCAACCGGCGTATTTCGCGCTGCCGGTCTATTGGCATTATGTTTTGGGCGGGTTTGCTTTCGGCGCGGTCTTTATGGCGACCGACCCGGTCTCCGCTCCGGCTACAAGGCTGGGGGCCTGGATCTACGGGTTCATGATCGGGGTCATTACGGTGATCGTCCGTGTGGCGAATCCGGCGTATCCGGAAGGCGTGATGCTCTCGATCCTGTTCATGAATGTTTTTGCTTCGAGCATTGATTATGGCGTGATGATGAGCCATATCAGCAGCCGTAATAAACGGAATAAAGCGCTGTCGTCATCCCGAACGAAGTGAGGGATCGCAAGGTTTAGCGGCAGAGCTTAAAGAAAGGTCCTTCGATTGAAAGGTTATAAGGAAACTTTTATTTTTGCGTTCATCGTCTGCATTGTCTGCAGTGTCATGCTTTCGTCTTTTTACGAAGGCTTGCGCCCGAGGATCGAGATGAACGCCGATGCGGAAGTGAAGCGTAATATCCTCAAGGCTGTTGGCCTGAAAGAGCCGTTGGCGGATAACCTGAAGAATGAGGAATATTTGAGGATCTACAAGGAAAAGATCGAGGAATTGGTCATTGATGCTCAGGGCAATGTGGTCCCGGCCAGGAAGCCTCTGGATATTAAAGACGGGATGAAAGGCCTTTATCCGCTTTATATATACAAAGAGGGCGGCAAGGTCATTTCTTATGCTTATCCGATCTCCGGGTTTGGCCTTTGGTCTGTTCTTTACGGTTATCTGGCCATTGAACCCGACGCGATAACGGTGCGGGGCATTACATTTTATAAAGAAGGCGAGACTCCCGGCCTTGGCGCGGAAATAGAGAAAGACTGGTTCCAGGATAATTTCAAGGGCAAGAAGATCTGGTCGGAAAAAGAGCACAGGGTGTCGCCGATCGCGCTCGTCAAGGGTAAGGTGAAGGATTTCTACGAGGATGAGCGGGCTGATCATTATGTCGACGGGATCACGGCGGCAACACTTACCGGCAAAGGTGTAACGGCCCTGCTGGATCATTGGGTCAGAACGTACGAGCCCTTCTTCAGTAAATTAAGGAAAATGTAAAGGTCAAGCTTTATGTCCGATCCAGCGGCTCAAAAGACCCCTGCAGTGAAGGAAGTCCTGTTCGGCCGGGCCAATCAGAAGATATTCAAGGATGGCCTCTGGGACAACAATCCTATCACTTATCAGGTGATGGGTATTTGCTCGGCGTTGGCGGTGACGACCAGTGTTAAAACGGCGCTGGTCATGTCGCTTGGCCTGATATTTGTTCAGGGTTTTTCAGAGGCGATCATTGCCGCGCTCCGGAATCATATTCCCGCCAGGATCCGTATCATTGTCATGATGTCCGTGGTATCGGCTTTTGTTATTACGCTGGACCTTGTCCTTAAGGCGTACTTTTATTCGATCTGGAAACAGCTGACTGTTTTTATCGGGCTGATCATCACCAATACGCTGGTTGTCGCGCGTCTGGAAGGTTTTGCGATGCATAACCCTCCGTGGAAGTCGTTCCTTGATGGAATAGGCAATGCCATGGGTTACGGT
This sequence comes from Candidatus Omnitrophota bacterium, assembly GCA_903908245.1. Lineage (GTDB taxonomy): Bacteria > Omnitrophota > Gorgyraeia > Zapsychrales > Fredricksoniimonadaceae. The sequence continues at coordinate 146,526 of CAIVRE010000006.1, read as the reverse complement.
TTGGCCCTGACCGCGGTGTCGTCGCTTCGGGAGGTCCTCGGGTCAGGGACCTTGCTGGGTTTTCATGTCCTGCCGCGATATTTCTACGATCACGGGTATTCCAATAACGGACTGATGCTTCTTTCGCCCGGCGCGTTCTTTGTCCTTGGCTTGCTCATCTGGGGCCATCGCACGATCGCTAAATACGTCGAGGGCAAATAAAATGATCTATTATGTGAACCTTCTGGTCAAGAGCATTTTTATTGAGAATATCCTTCTGGTCTATTTCCTGGGCATGTGTTCTTTCCTGGGATGTTCGAAAAGGACGGACTCGGCGATCGGCATGGGCGCGGCGGTCATTTTTATTTCTACGGTCTGTACACCGGCCTGCTGGGTGGTCAAGCATTTTTTCCTTCGCAAGGGGGGCATGGCCTGGGCGGGGTTGCCGGGGCTTGACCTTTCATTCCTGATCTTCATTACGTTCATTGCGGTTATCGCGGCGGTCAATCAGCTGACCGAGATGATCATTGAGAAATTCAGTCCGCCTTTGTATAACAAGCTGGGGATCTTTCTGCCGCTCATCGTTGTGAATTGCGCTATCCTTGGCGCGGCGTTCTTCATGGACCAGCGGGAGTATACGTTGACCGAATCGCTGGTGTGGGGATTCGGCTCCGGTACCGGCTGGGCGCTGGCCATTGTGGCGCTGGCGACCATTCGCAAACGCCTTGGGTACTCCAATATTCCCGGATCGCTCAGGGGCGGGGGGATCGCCATGATCATTACCGGGCTCATGGCGATCGGTTTCATGTGTTTCTCGGGGATAAGCCTTTGATCGGCAATATTAACGCGGAATAGACGGATCTTATGCCTTTTTTTTTATTTGTCTTGATCTGCATGGCTGTTTTTACCGGCATTATTCTTTTCCTGGTGGCATTGCTTTCCCTTTTTGAAGCGACCGTTGTGAAGCCGGGCCCCTGCGACCTGACCCTCAATGATTCGCCCAAGCCTATCCGGGTTTCCACGGGGGATAATCTTTTAAAGGTGCTCGGGGCCGCGAATATTTATCTTCCTGCGGCTTGCGGCGGGGAAGGGAAATGCGGGTTGTGCAAATGCCAGGTCCCAAAGGGCGGCGGGGAGCCGCTGTTGACCGAGGTCGGCCATTTAACCCGTGAGCAGAAGAAAACCCATTATCGGCTGGCGTGCCAGGTGAAGATCCGGGGCGATATCAGCGTTCATGTCCCGGAAGAGGTTTTTAATATTAAAAAGTTCGATTGTATCGTGCGTTCCAATAACAGCGTGGCGACGTTCATCAAAGAGCTGGTGCTCGAGCTCCCTGCAGGCCAGGCGCTTAATTTTAAAGCCGGCGGTTATATTCAGATCGATATCCCGAGGTATAATATTTTTTTCAAGGACTTTATCATTCCCGAACGGTTTCGCCCGGATTGGGATAAATTCAAGCTGTGGGGCCTTAAGAGCAGGAATGAAGACGCGATCTTTCGCGCGTATTCCATGGCGAGTCATCCGGCGGAAGGCGATATTGTCATGCTTAATGTGCGTATTGCGACCCCGCCGCCCAACAAAATGAGCCTGCCGCCGGGGAAGTCGTCGTCTTTTATTTTTAATTTAAAGGCCGGCGATAAAGTGACCATCAGCGGGCCTTACGGCGAGTTTTTTATCAAGGAGAACAGCAGCCGGGAGATGATCTATATCGGCGGCGGTGCGGGCATGGCCCCAATGAGGAGCCATCTGTTCCATTTGTTCCATACGATGAAGACCACCCGCAAGGTGAGCTTCTGGTACGGCGCGCGTTCAAGGCGCGAAATGTTCTACACCGAGGATTTTGTCAATATTGAAAAGCAGTTCCCGAATTTTAAATATAATGTGGCCTTGTCGGATGCTTTACCGGAAGACAAGTGGACGGGGATGACCGGTTTTATCCATAATGCCCTTTATGAGAATTATTTGAAGGACCATCCCGAGCCCGAGGAATGTGAGTATTACCTGTGCGGCCCGCCCATGATGATCGCGGCGGTCACTCAAATGCTTGATTCCCTGGGTGTTCCCAAGAAAATGATCGCGTTCGACAGTTTCGGTTGATGCGGGTCGGGACACATAGAATTTCCTGAGCTGGAATTCAAAGAAATTCAATATGTCCCGTGCATGAAAACAGGGTACCCGCCTACGGCGTCACCCGTTCGCTTACGTTTTACGCATTAATTGTTTTTTGTTTCGTCCGGGGCGGCACAGTCTTCGGTGCAGGTTTCTTTTTTACAGCAGGAAAGGTCGTTCATTGTGTTCTTGCAGGCGCAGCCCTCGAAGGTTTTCTTGGTTAGGAATACACCAATTCCGACCAGGGCGAAAAAAGCCATGAATACAATTAATGTTCCCAGGAATGTCATAAAAAAAGTATAATCCAAGTATGTTAAACAGCAATGAATGTTTTATCCGGTTCTTCTTATGATTAGTAGACGTTTTCTGTTTTTCATGACATTTTTATTGGCTGTATCGGGGTGTTCCAACCCCGGGCAGGCGCCGCTCAAGAAGTTCACCAAAACAGGCGAGTTCTTCAGCAGCGTCGTGCGCCTCGATGTCTGTTACGCTTCGGGGCAGGAGGAAGCGTTAAACCAGGCGGTCGATGAGATATGGGCCCGTCTGGCAGACATTCACTGGCGCCTGGGTGTTCACGATCCTCAAAGTGATATGAACCGCATCAATCGTTCTTATCCGGACCCTGTCACTGTAGGCGCGGATACCTGGATGATCATCAAGGATTCCATTTATTATAACCAGATATCCCTGCATGAATTCGATATCACGATCTATCCGATGCTGAGGCTGTGGAAAGAAAGTGAAAAAAGAGGGGCTTTGCCTACAGCGGAAGAGATCCGTACGGTCCAACGATCCATTGGCATGGACAAATTCGAATTGTTGCCCAGGGATCAGGTGCGCCTGTTGAGCCCGGGGACCAGGCTTACCATCGACAGCATTGCCGACGGATACGCCAGTGACGAGGCCGCGCAGATCCTGCGCGCGCACGGGTTCACGAATTTCCTGACGGATACGACCGGCGAGCTTTATGCCGGGGGGAATAATTGCGAGGGCCGGCCCTGGCACGTTGGTATCAAGGATCCGCAGGACCCCTCCGGGCTCGGGCTCGTTGATGTGCTGGCATTGCGCGATCTGTCGGTCACGACTTCCGGGAATTATGAGCATTTTTACACGATCGGTAACAAAAGATATTCACATATCATCAGCCCCAGGACGGGTTTTCCGCGCAACGAGATCGTGAGCGTGACGGTCATCGCGCCGAGCACGGAATTATCGGATTTTTGGTCAACGGCATTGTGCCTGATCGACCCTGACAAAGGCATTGCGCTTATTGATGCCTTTGGATCAGGCTATGCCAGCATGGTGCTGGTTGATGGCGGGAAGGGGCGGATGGACAAGAAACAAAGCCGTAATTACAAGCGATATCTTGCGCCGTGAGGGCGTGATCAGTGGTAGAATCGGAGTGTTGACAGAGAGGGGTCATATGTATTTTTTTGCTTACGGGCCGAACATGAATCATGCCTTTTTGTTCAACCTTTGCCCCGGGGTTAAATTCGTCGGGGAGGGGGAGCTTTCAGGCTACATGCTGATCTTCGACGGGTTCAGCCCGGATACCCGTGGCGCGATCGTCAACCTTGAGCGTTCATATGATGATGCGGTCTGCGGCGGGATCTTTGAGATCACGGAGGAGCATTTGAAGATCCTGGATAATGACCATGATTATCCGCACCGTTCCAGCCGTTCTTTGATGGATATCCGAAGGCCGGGTATTCAGGAGCGTGTCAGGGCATTTGTTTATTCCCATGAGCCTTTGGTCGATGGAATGCCTTCGCATGAATATCTTGGCCAGATAATCCAGGGGGCTCGTGATTGCGGGTTGCCGGAAGAGTATATCCACGCCTCTATTGCGTCTTACGGCAGGGTGTCCGACAAATAACGCGCTTCTTTACTTCCACACGAACATTTCGCGGATGACCTGGTACATGAAGACGGCGCCCCAGCGCCAGATCTGAAGTTTGCGTTCTCCGCCGATGCGTGCCGGCTCGTCACCCGGGATCTCTCCGATCCTGAGTTTGCGTTTGGCCGCGCGGATCGAGAGCAGGGGTTCCCAGCTCACATTCGTGCTGAAAAGTTTTTCTTCCTTTTCAAAGCTGCTGTCTTTATCGAGATCCAGCTCCTGGATGAGGTCCTTGCGGTACGCACGGTAAATGACCATCGGGTCGTGGTAACGGTGGCCGAAACATACGCTGATGAGCGTGCGGAACAGCCAGTTACCGAACCCGGTAATGATGTCGTCGTCCAGGCTTTTTGCCCCGGGCGCGTAGCGCGAGACGATGACCATGTCGTAGCCTTCTTTCATTTTCGCGATGCAGGCCGGGATCAATTCGGAAACCGAGTTCCCGTCGGGACTGAATGTCAGGATCACATCGCCCTTGATGTAGGGCAGGGCTTCCATATAGGCGTTGCGCATACCCCTTTTTTTCTGCACCACATATTCGTAGCCGTTCTCCTTGAGGTATTCAATGGTGCCGTCGGTTGACTGCCCATCGATGAAGAGGATCTGGTCGACCCATTCTTTCTTGATCTGGGGCATGATCGCTTTCATGCCTGTGATCTCATTCAATACCGGGATAACGAGGGTGACCTTCATGTGTTGTTCCTTTTGGATCGGCTTTGGGCCGCAAGTGTTTGATCGTTATAGTTATCCTGAAATTATAAGCATTGTGGATGTCTTGTCAAGGCGTGTGGTGCAAAATAAAATATTGACAGTTTTTTTTTCAGTGCTATATTTACTACTAAGTTAGTAGTTAATGTAGTTAACTAAAAATGAAACTTTCGACAAAGGTAAGATACAGCGTTCGTTTAATGATCGATCTGGCTATGCATGGAGCCAAAGGACCTGTCTTGCTTAGAGATATCGCGAGAAGACAGAACATTTCGGAGAAGTATTTGGGGCATCTTGTGCCTTTGCTAAAGAGCGCCGGCCTTATTAACGCGACCCGTGGTTCAAAGGGCGGGTTTGTTCTGGTTGGCTTTTCTTCAGTGATAACGCTTAAGGATATTATAGAAGCGGTGGAGGGTGAATTATCTTTGGCGGGTGAGACCGGAGGTTTTTGGGGTGAGGCAACGAACGGGATCGCGCAGGTCCTTGATTCGTTTACCTTGAAAGATATTGCCGAGCAAGAGAAGGCCAAAGAAGACGGGTTAAGTTACAGTATTTAGATCAGGGAGAAAAATGGCACATAACAATATTGATCCGAGGACCAGGGCTGTTCATTGCGGACAGGACCGTGATCCGTATACAGGGGCATCGAGTGTGCCGATCTATCAGGGCTCAACTTTTGCCCAGCCTGATCCTGATCATCCGGGCGCTTATGATTATGGGCGCAGCGGGAACCCAACGCGCGAAGCCCTGGAGTCGGCGATCGCCGAGCTTGAGGGCGGGGTGCACGGTTTCGCGTTCGCTTCGGGGATGGCCGCAATTACGTCGGCACTTTTATTGTTTAAGCCGGGCGATCATGTGATCGCCGCCGAGGATATTTACGGGGGGACGTATCGTATTTTAACGACCCTGTTCAGGCAATGGGGGCTGGACGCAACATTCGTGGATATGACCCGGCCCGGGCTGGTAGAAGCGGCCGTCCGGCCGGAGACGCGAGGGATTTTTGTGGAGACGCCGTCGAATCCGCTTTTGAAGATCACGGATCTGGATGCGATCGCGGCCATTGCCCGCAAGCATTCGCTTTTGACGATCATTGACAATACTTTCGCGACTCCCTGGCTTCAGCGGCCGATCGAGCGTGGGTTTGACATTGTTCTTCATAGCGCCACAAAGTTTCTGGGAGGGCATAGTGATTGTGTGGCGGGCCTCGCGGTCGTGCGGACGGATGATCTTGCGCATCGGGTCAAATCGATACAGAATATTACAGGCTCTGTCCTTGGCCCCCAGGATTCCTGGCTGATCCTGCGCGGGATACGGACGCTTGCTGTACGAATGGATGCGCAGCAGCGCTCCGCGCAGATCGTGGCGGAAGAGATGGCCAGGTGGCCGGAGATCAATAAGGTTTTTTATCCGGGGCTTGCGGCGCATCCCGGGCGTGCCATTAATGAGCGGCAGAGTTCCGGGGCTGGCGCGGTCCTGTCATTCGAACTGAAAGATGGGGCGGTGGCCCATCAGGTGTTGCGTCGGGTTAAATTATGTTTGCCGGCGGTGAGTCTGGGCGGGGTGGAAAGCATCCTCTCGTATCCAGCTAAAATGTCGCATGCGTCAATGCCCCGGGAAGAGCGCAGTTTACGGGGAATAACGGACGGTTTATTAAGATTGTCCGTCGGGCTGGAAGATCCTTTGGATATTTTGAACGATCTGAAGCAGGCGATCCTTGTGGAAAAAGTTTAAAAGGCGGTATTTATGTCAAAAGTTTATAAAGACAACGCAGAATCCATCGGACGTACGCCGCTGGTCCAGTTGAATCATCTGACCAAAGGGCTTAAGGCCAAGGTCCTGGTCAAGATCGAGGGCCGTAATCCGGCGTATTCGGTGAAGTGCCGTATCGGGGCGGCCATGATCTGGGATGCGGAAAAACGCGGTGTATTGAAGCCCGGGATTGAGATCGTTGAGCCGACGTCGGGGAATACCGGGATCGCGCTGGCTTATGTGGCCGCGGCCCGCGGGTACAAGTTAACGCTGACCATGCCTGAGACCATGAGCATTGAGCGCCGACGGGTCCTGGCTTCGTTCGGTGCGAATGTGGTGTTGACTCCAGGCGCCGAAGGGATGAAGGGCGCGATCCGCCGGGCGGAGGAGCTCGCGGCTTCGGATCCGGTCAAATATTTTATGCCCCAGCAGTTCAAGAATCCGGCCAATCCGGCGATCCATGAGAAAACAACGGGCCCGGAAATATGGGACGATACCAACGGGGCCATTGATGTCCTGGTGGCAGGCGTTGGCACCGGCGGGACGATCAGCGGTATTTCGCGTTATATCAAGATGACCAGGGGCAGGAAGATCATTTCGGTAGCGGTTGAGCCGAAGGAAAGCCCTGTTATTACGCAAAAGCTCGCCGGACAGGAGCTTAAGCCCGGTCCGCACAAGATCCAGGGGATCGGTGCCGGGTTTATTCCGGATACGCTGGACCTTTCGCTGGTGGACCGTGTGGAGTTGGTTGATAGCGCGGAAGCGGTTGACTTTGCCCGCAGGCTGGCGCGGGAAGAAGGGATCCTGGCCGGTATTTCCTGCGGCGCGGCAGTGGCGGCGGCACTTCGCCTTGCGGCGAGGGATGAGTTCGCAGGAAAAACGATCGTTGCGATACTGCCTGATTCCGGTGAGCGGTATCTTTCGACCGTTTTGTTCGAAGGGATAGGCGGTTAATTCTTTGAAAGGTTTTTGATCGGCTGCGGACTAATGTGTTGAAGAGTATTTGTTCTCAACATCAAAAAGGGGGTTGATCATGGAAAGGATCTACACTCGCTGGTTATTGCGCCGGGTAGCGCATTGTAAGTCCGGTTGCAGTAGGATGTCCTGAGCAGGACGTTAAACGGCTCATGCGTCATCCCGAACGAAGTGAGGGGTCTCAAGATCAACCCTTGAGATCCCTCGGCCATCCGGCCGCGGGATGACGTTTTTTATTTGCTCAAATATGGAACGATCGTGTCGGCGATATTCTGGGCCAGCAGATGGTTTCCCGCCGGCATCGCGTGGCCGGTATCTCCCGAGGCCCGGTCTTTGAAATAGGTGGAATAGGAACTGGCGGCCACGGCTTTCTTGAATACCGGGCCGTTATCCACAAAAATGATCCGGTCTTTGTCGGGCTGGGATCCGAATATGGACATCAGCGGCTGGATATCGCGCAGCGGGTATTGGACGAACACGGGCTGTATTTGTTTTGAGATCAGCAGGTCCTTGACCTCCAGGTAGCTTTTACGTGTTCCGGGGGCCGCGTAGGTGTCGTTGAAGGTCCCCATTTTCTCCTTAATGAACGCATTGGCCAGGTCTTTTTGTCCGTTCATTTCCAGGCAGGCGGCAACATAGCCGTAGCTTTCCGTATCGTTCGTTTTTTTGACTTTCCGTTCGATCACCATCCTGACTTTGTTGACATGTTCTTCGCTGGTGCAATAGCCCCGGACCCATTCCATGGACCAGGCGTTGGCCGGGATGTTTTCCATGACATCAACGAATTTCTCATAGAGCTTGGCCTTCATCAGGAAGCGCCCGTATTGTTTGATGACCCAGCCCCGGATGACGGGATCCTTGTTGATCTCGAAGAATTTTGCATAGAGCTGGTCGGCCATTTCATATTTTTCGTTGCCTTCCGTGAGGGCGATCAACATATATATTTTTCTCAGGTCGTCGGAGGCATTTTTCATTGCGTCCTGGAACATCTCATGTTCTGTCATGCTGGCGTTTTGTTCTTTGGCTTTGGCGTGGAATTGCTGCTGCTGCCGTTGAACATACGCCTGCAGGGAGGCGGATATCTTTTTTTGCAGTTGGATCATGAGCTGGTAAAGCTTGGCGTTCTGGAGCAACCCAAAGGGGGATGAGCTTTTGACGGTGTCTCTCCGGGCTTGCTCTCCGTCAAATATCCCTATCATCGCGATGACCATGTCGGGTTTCATGGTATTGATCCACTGTGGCAGTTCCTGGGCGATCCTGGCCGTGCTGTAGCCTGCCATTCCCTGGTTGATGACCTGGATATTCCGCCCCGGGAGGCGTTCATTGAGGATGGCCTGTAACTGGCTGGGATAGGAGTCCGGGCCGCCAACGAGGGTGTTGGATTCGCCGACGCAAATGATCTTGTAGGTGCTGTTCGAGGCCGCTTGCCGTGAGTTGGCCATTTTCTGGGTGCCCTGGGTGATGAAGCTGCCGATCCAGAGGAACATTTCCAGGAAAAGAAGGAAACAGAGCGTGTATTTGAGGATGGTCAGTGCACTTTTCATTGTTCCGGCCTTTGCTCGTTAGAATTGAAAATAAATAAATTCTTCCGCGGTCATGACGCCCCAGCCGAACATCATGTAGGCCATTAATGCCAGGATGGCCAGGCGAACGGCCCAGTGCGTTTTTTCAATGATGAAGAAAATGTTCTTGAACCGGAATTCTCCGTATTGAAGAAGAATGACCGGCGCCGCGAAGCCCAGTGCGCTTGACAGGAAGTCCCAGCGGACCAGCGACGGGTCGGTGAAAGCGAACAAGGAAGAGAGGATGGTCCCCGCGTGCGCCATTGATCTGGCGCGGAAGAGCATCATCCCGAAGGCCGTGATGTTGAACATGAACAGGACCCGTGCCCAGAACCATATGGCCTGGCCGGCCGCCGACTTCGGGTCGATCAGGCGGCTGAAGCGTCCGCGGATGATGATATAAAGGATCAACAGCGCGCCGTAATACATTCCGAATACCACAAAATGCCAGGAGGCTCCGTGCCAAAGGCCGATGAGGGACATGGAGATCATTAAGGCAATATAAACACGGGCATTGCCGGGGATCTTGCGCAGGGTCCCCATTAAAGGGATATACAGATAATCGCGTATCCAGGAGCTGAGGCTGATATGCCAGCGGTTCCAGAATTCCTGGACATTGGTGACGAAGAATGGCACGTTAAAGTTGACCATGATCCTGAACCCGAGGACAGCACCCAGCCCGCGGGCGATGTTGCTGTAGCCGGCGAAATCACAGAAGATCTGGAACGTGAATGCATAGATGGCGACTAAGATGTCCACCGCCTGAAAAGAAGCCGGGTCAGCGAATACGGGGTTGACGATCCTGGCAAGATTGTCGGCTACGAAGATCTTCTGGAATAATCCCAGGAAGATGAGGTATCCGCCTTGTTTGAATCCGCTGAGGTCCTGGCGCCGTGGACTTACCACCTGGGGCAGGAGGTGCGACGCACGCTCAATGGGCCCTGCCATTAACAGCGGGAAGAAGGCCTTGAACAGGGCGAAATCCCAGAATGTCCCCATTGGCTTGAGTGTCCGGCGGTAAATGTCGATGGTGTAGCTTAACGCCTGGAATGTAAAGAAGGATATGCCCATCGGTAAAATAATCGATAACGCGGGGATGGCTGTTTTTACCCCGAATAATCCCAGAAGCCCGCTTAGGTTCTCCAGAAAGAAATTACAGTATTTAAAGAATCCGAGGACCCCGAGATTGACCGTCAGGCTCGCGATCAGCCACCAGAGGCGATGGGTGTTGTTGCTGCTTTTGAATATTTGACCGGCGCAAATGTATGAGGCGGCCGTGCATAAGAAGATCAGCGGAGCAAAACGCCAGTCCCAGGACGCGTAGAACACATAGCTGGCCACGAGCAGCATGATGTTCTGCCCGCGGTGAGGCAGGACGCGGTAAAGGCCGAGAACGATCAGGAAGAAGACGGCGAATTCGAAAGAATTAAAAAGCATAATTAAATAAAAGGCGGAAGTCCGCCGGTCACGAGTATTTTTTGCCCTGTTGTGTAGGGCGTTAATGAACTGGCCAGTGTCACGATGGCTTTGGCGACGTCAACGGTCGATGCATGCCTGGCCAGCGGGATATAGTTCTTGATCTTGTCGCGGACCGCCGGCGGGATCGTCTTGGTAAGGTCGGTTTCCACCATCCCCGGCAGGACCATATTCACCAGGATATTGTGGCCGGCGAGTTCGGACGCCAGGCTGCGCGTGAGTCCTACCAGCGCGCTTTTGGCGATCACATATTTGCTTTGATTCGGCGGAGGCGTTTCGGTCGCGATGGTCACCACATTGATGATGCGGCCCTGCTTCTGTTGTATCATGGAGGGGATCGCCTCCTGACAGCAGTTGAACGCGCCCTTGACGATGATATCAATATCCTGTTGTAGCCTCTCCCATGTGAGGGCCTGGAAAGGAATGGCGAGAAAATCTCCGACGGCATTGTTCACCAGGATGTCCACATTCCCGAAGGTTTTGCGGGCCTGTTCAAAAAGCGCCTTGACTTGTTCGCGCTGGGTCACATCCGCTTTGACCGCGAGTGCTTTCCCGCCGTTTGCGACGATATCTTTGACGACAGCATCCGCTTCGGCCTGGCTTTGATGGTAGTTGACGATGACCTTCGCGCCATGGCAGGCAAAAAGCCTGGCCGTGGTGGCGCCGATCCCGCGGCTTGCGCCGGTGATGAGCACGGTCTTTCCGTTGAGGCCAAGGTCTGTTGTCAGGTCTTTCATGGTGGGGGCCGGGATGGACTGTTCGTTCATTTTGACCGTGATCTTTCCTTGCATAAGTTTATGAGTAGTATTCTTATCATAGATACTGATGTTTTCAACGATAATCTGGTTTGAGGCGGAAATGAAGTCCACCGAGCCTTCGAGGGTGTAGGCGGAAAGTACGGCCAGAGGGGCCTGAAAGGTGAAGCTGAAATCCAGGAATGTGGCCAGTTTTCCAGGCAGGCGCATTCCCACCAGGGTTGATGAGAGCAGGGCGGCGGCAAGTTCGGGTGACGGCGCATTGCCTTCGCAGGGCAGCGTGCCGGGACAGGCATGTTCTTTAAGGAGGCCGGTCCATTCGGCCAACAGTTGCGGCGCAATGACGAACGGGATCTGCTGCGACATCCCTTTGGTGATCGATGCAAATTCCAGGGTGTGCTCCTCCAGCGGGACAGTAATGAGGGAGGGCGCTGTTTGTTCGGTGCCGGTGGCATGGTGGCCTGGCCTGATCGTGATCTCGCCGTAAGTCGCGTTCTCCCGGATCGAGGAGGTGTGTATCGTGTAACTGAAGGTTTGTGTATCGCCGATGGTGTCGGTGGTCATCAGGGCGAGGTCAACGGCGACCCTGTCACCCATAAAGACCGGATGGTTGAAGCGCCCCGCAATTTTTTGGATGACAGCGCCTTTTAACGTCAGCGGTCCGGATAATAAAAGCAGGCTGACCGGGAGCATCCCGTGGGCGACACGTTGACGGTAAGGAAAGGCGCTGGCCGCGGTGCTGTCCATATGCAGGGCATTGGCATCGGAGGTAAGGCGGCTGAAGGCACGGATAATTTCGTCGGTGACATCGAGTTCGGCGTGCCAGGCCCAGCCTTCGGGCAGAAAGGCAAAAGGCCCGGGATTATCCTTCATGCTGCACCGTGATCATGGAAGGATGGGGGTAAGGTTTTCGGGTGTCCCATTGAAAAGTGTTGTCCGGCAGGGGGGTAAATCCCGAGCGGTCGCGCAGGAACTCCAGGCATGGCGCGTTCTTTTCCGTCGGAATATAGTGCGCGGTAATGGCGGCGGCGCCCTGTTTTGCCGCGTGGTCAATAAGGACCGCGGCCATGACATTTTCCAGCTGTCGCCCGAATACCCGGCAGCTTAAGACCAGGTCGATGACCCTGGTTTTGTGGCCTTCCTGTTCCAGGCTGATGATCCCGGTCAATCCCGAGTCGCCCAGATTATCTTTAACGCGGAATGTCCAGACGGCATGCTCCGGTTTTTGGGCCCAGGCCCAAAATTCCTGTTCGCTGAGGCGGCGGGTCGCAAGGTTCATCTGGCTGGTTTTGTTGAGCAATTGAGCTGCCCGGGGAAGGTTGCCGGCGTTAAGTTTTTCGACAGTGACCCTGATATCAAGGCTTTTGAGCCATTCATGGATATCCTGGGCTTGCGCGCGGATCTCCCGGCGCTGATTCTCGGTGCTGTACATTTGAGCGCGGGCGCGGTCCTCGTCGCCGATAAAGATCGTATCGAAGCAGGAGAGGGATGAAAGGGCTTTGGTATATAAAAGGCTGTGTTGTGGCCAGTCAGGCACAAGGACATCCGGCAGTGCCTGGCGGACACGGTCGCGTTCCGCCGGGTTGTTGTCAATAAAGACGGCGCTGTCAGTCCCGAGGTTGAGTTCGGCAAGAAGGGATATGATATTCTCTGCCTTATCTTTCCAGTTAATGCGCCGGCCGGCGAAATCACTGCGCCGCAGGATCATTTCCGGGTGTTTGTCGATAGCGTCCAATGCCACGGTTTCGTCATTCTTGCTGACGATCCCGAGGATAATGCCGCGATTCTTGAGTGCTTTGAGCGCCCGCTGAAAATCCGTGTAGGACTCGCCGGCCGCATTGTGCCCGCCGATGTTGAGTTCCGGCCATCCGGTCTCGCCCACGGTCCCGCCCCACAGGGTGTCGTCCAGGTCCACGATGATCAGCTTGCGGCTTTTGCCCAGACAGGCGAGCATGGCGGCTTTAATGTCCTGTGCGGCCAGCTTGAACACGGCCGGATCAAAAGGGATCTTGCTTAAATACCACAGCTTGGGATTAAAGGCGTTTTCGCCGACGGTTTGTGCCCAGGCCGCGGTGTTAAGGATAAAAATATTCGGGCTGCCGGAAAGCTGGTCGGCCATTCTTTTGTTCAGTGTCAGAAGCGTGCTTTGCCAGCCTCCGGCCTTATGGTCGATAGGGCCGTAACCGCGCAGGAAGGCAGGCAGTGTCCAGGAGGCGACGAATAGAAAACGCGTCCGTCGGGCAGCGCTTTGGACGGCATCGATGAAAAGGTCGCATTCCTTGACGAGCTGTTCTTCGGCGACGGGTTCGAAGGCCAGGAGCTTTTGAAATGAAGGGACGGAGTTCGATATTTGTGTCCAGACGATGGTGAAGTCGGGGCGGCCGGCCCAGACGGCATCATTATTGCTGTTCAGGAGCGGAATGACCTGGCCGTAAGGGCCGGTCGTGATCGCACACTGAGGCTGTTGTATGGAATTGACCAGGTACGCCTTGAGGGTGTCGATCGTGAAATCCGAGAGGATGAGGCCGCTGACGGGTCCGCTCATTGATCGTTGGGCCCGATGAGCGACAGGATGTGGCTGGCCAGGGTCGCAATATTCCTGAAAGCGTTGTTGTCTTCGGTGACGATCGACATGTCCACCAGGCTGATGGTCCGGTGGAGGGATTGTTCGATCTTCTGCTCAACGGCCACGATCAAAAGCGTGAGCGTGAGGGAATCGATCACGCCTGCCGGTCCGTAGAGCGCTGCATCATCGGCCAGACCGATCTTCCGGTCGCGGGGGAGTGTTTCGTTGATATCATTGATCGCGGTCTTGATAGCGGAAATGACAGCTTCTCTGGGGGACATGGGCAGTGTTCCTTTAAATATTTTTAAAAGATATAAAAAATTATAAGTGAGTTCGGGTGGTTGTCAACCGCTTTTAGGGGGTTGGGGGCTTCTTTTGAAAAGATACTTTTACCTGTCCGGCTGAAGATGTGCTAAAATTAAAAATTTCAAACTTGGCATGGCTACAGGAAAGAGCATTAATGGCGTTAACATTTCAACAGGTCAAAAAAATATCCGGTGCTGTGATCTTCACGCGCGGGGAAGAGTATTACCGCGCCGGAATGGTGCGTTCCCTGGTTTGGGAGGGGCTGTATGTCAAGGCCGAGGTGGACGGGTCCAAACGCCGCCCGTATCAGGTGACAGCGTCGTTCACGCGGGGCGCTCCGGCGGTCCGTTGTACATGCCCGTCCGATTGGGGCGGGTTGTGTAAACATGGTGTGGCGGTCCTGTTGTACCTGATCGATCACGGCGAGCCTTGTACGTCCGATGTGCCCGAGGCGGAGGAAGAGGGTTCTCCGGCAGAGAATATGTCCGCGTTCAAGGATTTTCTTGTCGCGGCGGATGATGCCCCCCTTCTTCAGCTGGGCCTTACGATCAAAAGCCTTCAGGCTGTTTCGGCCAGGGGGATCGTTTTCAGTTTGTCGGTCCTTCATCAGGGAAAGGCGCAAAAGGTCCTGGACATCGACCAGCTCCTTGCGCCGGACCGGCAGGGGCCCGACGATCCTTTCCCGTCACTGGCGATGTTCACGCACGGCCAGGAACATTTTCTGGCCATGCTCCGCGGGTTTATCCCTGAGTCCAGCGAAGGCCATCATCGGGCGCACTGGCGGGTCCAGCCGTTCCAGCTGGCCATTTTGCTCGAGCATATCAGCCGTGAGGCGGGCATCGAGATGGTGGATATCAAGAGCCATCAGAAGCTTTTGTTCCTTCAGGATCCGCCCATCGGGTTAAAGGCGGCGGTCCGTACCATTTCCAAAAAGAAGATCGGGGTTTGTGCGTCCCTGGTCGATCCTTTGCATCCGGATCGCCGGTTTGAGATCGGCCATATCCTGGCGGGGGGGCGTTTATGGGTCTTTGATCCTCAGGATACGGCGTTTCGTGTCCTGCATCCGAAGATCGAACACCGCTTCCTGGAGTATTTCCTTAATGCCGAGCGCATCCTCGATGAGGAAGAGCGCCAGCATTTTCTGGTCGGCGTCCTGCCGAAGCTCGGCAAATTCGCGGACATAAGCATGGATGACCCCGGCGCGCAGGAATTGCGTGTTGAGCGGCCAGTGTTGAAGCCCCGTTATGAGATCGATGCCGCGCGCGGGGAACTGGTATTGTCGCTGGTATTCCTTTATGGCAGCGAGCCATTGCATTATGCCGGCCGCGGCCAGGGGATGTATATCGAGGCTGTTGTGAACGGGGCCGGAGTCCTTTTGCGGCGCGATATCGCGCGCGAAGACAGGATCGCCCAGGACCTTGTGAAACTTTACGGGCTTATTCCCGACGGACGCGAAGGGCGCTTTGTGGTTGGTTCCGCGGAGGGGATGTACGCACTTTTATCAGCCCATGTGCATGCACTCGCACAGGAGGGTGAGGTTTATTTATCGGATAAGGCCCGGAAGCTGTATCAGCCGGACGCGCTTATTACCCCGAGGGTGCGGGTGTCGAGTTCCGGTATTGACTGGTTCGCTTATGATGTCCGTTTCAGCCGGGATGGGCAGGATATTGATATTCCGCTGAAGGTGTTCGCCGAACATCTTGCCGCCAACCGCAAGTTCGTGCGGCTGAAGACCGGTGAGTTCGTCCGCCTGGACGCGGCCGCCTTCGCCCGGGTTTCAGGCCTGCTGGATGATCCGCAGAATAAAGGCCGCCTGATGCCGGCGCATATCCCGTTCGTCCTCGATGAACTTAAAGACGCGGGGGTGGGCGTCGAGCTGGATTCGGCGACGCAAAAACTTTATGAAGAACTCAAGGGTTTTAAAGGGATCGAGACGGCCGCCATTCCGGCATCGCTTGACGGAGTCCTGCGCGATTATCAGCGCCATGGCGTAAGCTGGATGGCATTCCTCAAGAAATTCAGGTTCGGCGGCATTTTGGCCGACGAGATGGGCCTGGGGAAGACGGTCCAGGCCCTGGCCATGATCCAGCGTGACATTGAAGCGGGCTGCACTTTACCGTCCCTGGTCGTATGTCCTACGACGCTTGTGTGGAACTGGGAGGCCGAGATCCGGAAATTCCTGCCGGGTTTGAAGACCCTGGTGATCAGCGGCAAGGACCGCCGTGCGCAGATCCAGGAAGCTCCGGCGGCGGCTGTGGTCATTACATCCTACGCGCTGCTGCGCCGGGATATCGAACATTATCATCCGCATCATTTCCATTATCTTATTCTGGACGAGGCGCAGAATATCAAGAACCGCCACACCATCAGCGCGCGCGTGACCAAACAGCTCAATGCCGATCAGCGCCTCGCGCTTACAGGGACCCCGCTGGAGAACAGCGTGGCCGATATCTGGTCTATTTTTGATTTTCTGATGCCCTCATTCCTGGGAGATTATGAGCGTTTTCGGGAAGTGTATGAGGTCCCTATTACGCAGGAGCGCAGTACCGACAAGCTGCGTGAGCTGTCCCGCCGGATCGCGCCGTTCGTTTTTCGCCGGATGAAACAGGATGTGATCAAGGAGCTTCCGGAAAAGATCGAACAGACGTCCTTTTGTGAGCTGGAGCCGGCACAGGCCAGGATCTATGCCGCGATGGCGGATAAGGCGCGTGTCGAGGCGGTCAATGCCTATCGTTCCAAAGGTTTGCAGGGCAGCCGTATGCTGATCCTGACCCTGATCCTGCGTTTGCGGCAGATCTGCTGTCATCCGGAGCTGGCGGGGGTAAAGCTCAAACACCGCATCGGCATTTCGGCCAAGACCGATCTTTTAAAGGAAATGCTCGGAGAGATCCTTTCGTCAGGCCATCGGGTCCTTGTGTTTAGCCAGTTCGTCGGGATGCTTGATATCATCCGTGATCATTTGACCCGCGAGAAGATCGTTTTCGAGTATATGGACGGCAGCACCAAGGACCGCCAGAAGAGGGTGGAGCATTTTAACAGCGACCCCGCGGTGCAGGTTTTTCTGCTTAGCCTCAAGACGGGCGGCCTTGGGCTTAACCTGACTTCGGCGGATACTGTTATCCTTTATGAGCCGTGGTGGAATCCGGCGGTTGAACAGCAGGCCATTGACCGCACGCACCGTATCGGGCAGAAGAGGCCGGTGGTGGCCTATCATCTGGTCGCCCGCGGTACTATTGAGGAAAAGATCCTGGAACTTCAGGAGCGCAAGAAGTTCCTCATGAGCGCGCTGGTCCTGTCGGAAGACGGCATATCCAAAACGCTCGGATGGGATGACATGAAATTCTTATTGGACATCAAGGAGTAGGGGCGAGGCGGCGCCTCGCCCGGCGACCAGACGATCATGACCGTTAGGACGAAGATCCCCAGGAAATACCAGCCCAAGGGTTTTGAGATCATTTATGAGGACGATCATTTGATCGTCGGGGAGAAAGCCCCCGGGTTGCTTACGGTGGGCGCGTTGTGGGAGCGTCAGCATACGGTCCATAATCTGCTCAATCAATATGTGCGCAAGGGCAATTCCAGGTCGAACAAAGTGGTGTTCGTGGTCCATCGGCTTGATCAGGCGACATCGGGTCTCTTGATCTTTGCCAAGAGCGAGCGTGTCCAGCAGCAGCTCAAGGATAACTGGAAGGATGTTATCAAGACCTATTATGCGGTCGTTCACGGGCGGATGGAGCACAAGTCGGGGGAGATCTCGAGCTATCTGGTGGAAGACGAAGACTATGTGATGCATTCAACGATGAACAGCAATGAGGGCAAGCTGGCGTATACCGCTTATACCGTTGTTAAAGAGTCGCCTAAATTCACCCTGCTTAAGATCAATTTGCTTACCGGCCGTAAGAACCAGATCCGTGTGCATCTGGCTGATGAAGGCCATTCGGTCGTCGGCGACGATAAATACGGCCGGCCGGATACAAAATATCCGCGCCTGGCTCTTCATTCCCAGGCCATTTCTTTTGCACATCCTGTTATAAAAGCGCCGTTGTCGTTCGAATCCGATATCCCTGAATATTTTACCGCGCTGGTGGGAAAAGCATGAGGGCGGAAGGGGCGGGGATCGAATACACCCTTGTCCGTTCCCGCCGACGTACGGCCGCGCTTGTGATCTCGACCGATGCTGTCCTGACCGTCCGCGCGCCGTTGCAGATGCCGCTGTCGCGTATCGAAATCCTTATCGGTGAAAAGATCCGCTGGATCAACCGGAAGATCCTTGAGCAGAAGGCCCGTCCGTCAGCCGGTGTCAAACAGTTCGTTGAGGGGGAGCGGTTCTTGTATCTTGGCCACGAGTATGGACTGCGGATCTCCGATGATATCAAAGGGTCATTCTGTTTTGAGGACGGGTTTGTGTTAAGTTCCCGTGAAAGGGCCAGGGCGAAAGAGTTGTTTGTCTGGTGGTATAAGCGTGAAGCGCGGCGTATTATTACGGAACGTGTTGCTCTCTTTGCACAAAGAGACGGGTTCCGTTATCAGGAACTCAGGATCACTGGTGCGCGCAGGCGCTGGGGGTCGTGCAGTGCGCAGGGGAGCTTGAGTTTCAGCTGGCGGCTGGTCATGGCGCCGTTGGACGTGATCGATTATGTGGTTGTTCATGAACTGGCGCATCTTGATCATTGCGACCATTCTTCGCGGTTCTGGGGGAGGGTGAGAGCTCTTTATCCCGATGCGGACCGCTGCCGTAAATGGTTGAAAACAAACGGGCCTGCGCTGGATTTAATATAAAGAGCCGGGACAACACATCAGGTTTTTCAAAATAATCTGTAACTTTTTGCCTTGTTGAGCGTTTAAAGGACAGAAGAGAGAAAGGCCCCTGCAGGGGCCGCGGATCAGGGGACAGCTTAAAGTGCTAGCCAAGGGCAGTTCCCAAAGAGGATAAGGATGATGGAACAAACGGACGAAGAATTGTGGCTCGGTTACAATTCGGGTGATGCAGGCGCCTTCGAGGCGCTCTTCCAGAGGCACAAGGGCAGGATCTTCAACTTTGCCTTTCGCCTGACAGGAAGCCGCGCGGATGCGGAGGATGTCACCAGTGACGTGTTCGTCCAGCTCTTTAACAGAAAGTTCCAGGATGACGGAAGGGCCAAGCTTGTGACCTGGCTCTTTACGGTAGCCAGGAACGCCTGCCTGTCACGGATGCGCTCGGCAAAACATTTTGTATCCTTGTGGTTCAAGGATAATGCCGATGGCGGATATAAGCAATGGGATATCCCCGATGACAGTGCACCACCGGGCGCTGAACTCGGAAAGAAGGAATTAGCGCAAGTGGTCAGGCAGGCGCTTTTCAAGCTGCCGGTCGAGCAGAAAGAGGCATTGATCCTCAGGGAATATTTTCAGAAGGATTATGCCGCGATCGCCCAGATCCTGGAATGTTCGCTCGAAAAGGTCAAGGTCCTGATCTTCCGCGGCCGTGAACGGCTGCGGGAGGAACTGGGCCCGATGATCACGGAGGAAGGCCAATGAACGCTCAAGACTGGAAAATACTGCTCTCTGCTTATGCCGATGGAGAGGTTTCCCCCGAGGAAGCCGCCCAGGCCGAGAAGCTTTTGCTTGAACGGGCCGAATGCCGGACTTATTTCGAAGAGCTCAGGAAAATATCCTCGTCTTTGGGAATGATACCCGATGAAACTCTCTCTCCCGATGCAGAACTTAAGGTCTTTGCAGCAGTCCACAAGGAGGGAAGTATGAAACCAGCTTATTGGAAAAAAGGTGCCGCTGTGGCCGCGACCGTATTGGTCGTGGTGTTGGTATTTGATAATTATGCGCGTCATGGGATACAGGGCCGTTTGAGGGATGCCTCAACGATCGAGATGACGGCCGCGGTCCCGATGAAACCGCAGGAACAGATCGCGTTCAAGAAAAGCGAGGCGGTCGACTGGATGCCGAATATGTTAAGCCGGGGTGTTCAGGGAAGGTTGAAGTCGTCTTCGGATGATATAGGGGATCAATTTGCCACTTCTTCTTTCAGGAAGGATAAGGATGTCCGCCGTGGTTCTTGGGGTTCCGGGGCATTGCAGGAGAAGGGGAATGTGGTCGCGCTTGCGTCCGTTGCGGGGAAAAGCGTGCAGTATGAGCCGTATTATTCTACGAGTGTTGTTAATAATCGTGCTGCTTTCGCGGACGCCGAACTTAGCGCCAAGTCCATGCCGATGGCGAGAAACGGGTATGGGTATGGCGGGAATGTGGATGGTTCCCGGATGGCGTATGACCGGTCTTTGGTCCAGGCGTATTCGCGGGAATATTATCCGTCCAGCCAGAATATCCAGTATGCCCCGGGCAATACCGAGGAGTACAAGCGGATCGAGGAGAATTCTTTCTTTGACGCGGCGAATGACCCGCTCTCCACGCTCTCGGCTGATGTTGATACGGCGTCTTACAGCAATGTCCGCCGCTTTTTGTCCCAGCGCCAGATGCCACCTGAGGATGCTGTGCGCATTGAGGAAATGGTCAATTATTTTTCTTACGATTATCCTCAGCCCTGGTTCGGCCAGTCGTTCTCTATTACGACCGACCTCGCGGCCTGCCCGTGGGCGCCCGGCCATCAGCTGATGCGGATTGGCCTGAAAGGAAAGGTCCCGTCCGGATCAAGCCTCCCGTCCAGTAACCTGGTTTTTCTGATCGACGTGTCGGGGTCAATGGCGGACGCGAACAAGCTGCCCCTGCTCAAGGAAGGCCTCAAGATGATGGTCCAGCAGCTTCGTCCGCAAGATTATGTTTCTATCGTGTTTTATGCCAGCAGTGCCCATCAGTTGCTTGCACCCACCACGGGAGCGGACAAGCGCAGTATCATCGGGGCCATCGAAAGTTTACGTGCCGAAGGTTCTACGGCCGGTGGTGAGGGGATCCAGCTGGCGTATCAGGTGGCCCGGCAGAGTTTTATCCCGGGTGGGAATAACCGTGTTATCCTGGCGACCGACGGGGATTTCAATGTCGGAGCTTCCAGCGTCACGGAACTGGAGCGGATGATCGAGGAGCGTCGTCGTGACGGTATTTTTCTGACGGTGCTTGGTTTTGGCGAGGCTAACCTCAAGGATAATCGCATGCAGGCCCTTGCCGACAAGGGGAACGGCAATTATTCTTATATCGACAGCTTGCAGGAAGCCCGCAAGGTCCTGGTGAGTGAGCTTGGATCAACGCTTTTTACGATCGCCAAGGATGTGAAGATCCAGGTCGAATTCAATCCGGCGCTGGTCAAGTCCTACCGTTTGATCGGTTACGAGAAGCGCGTGATGGCCAAGGAAGACTTCAATAATGACAGGAAAGATGCCGGCGAGATCGGCGCGGGGCATACCGTGACCGCGCTTTATGAGATCGTTCCGGCAGGGAGTTTCGAATGGCCGTCTTCTGTCGGCCCGAATGTTGATCCGCTCAAATACCGGCAGAAGCCTTTGATCGTTACCCGTCCGGGGAACAACAGTGAGATCGCTACGGTGAAGCTCCGTTATAAGGATCCCGACGGGAATACCAGCAAGCTTATCGCTAAAACAGTGAAACGCGGGGATTATGCCCCGTATCCCAAGGGGGATTTCGCCTGGGCGACTTCCGTGGCGGAGTTCGGGATGCTGTTGCGCGGTTCCGACAACAGGGGGTATGCGTCCTATGAGCATGTCCTGAGCAATGCCCGTAACAATATCGGGAACGATCCCGAAGGGCTGCGCGCCGAATTTGTCAGTTTGGTCGAGACGGCCCGCAGCATTGATCCGCAACCGCAGCGTCAGCCTGTTCCTGTGGATGATGTTTATTATGATCATTCCCAGCCTGTCGATGGCAGCGGGCAGATCAATTTTAAATAAAACCTCCCCTACCCCGGGGGTGAAGAAGCGTTCTTCTTCGCCCCCGGGGTGGAGCAGGTTTTTTCTTTCCTTTCCTGAACATCGTGTTATAATTCCGCCCTTATGATCACTGTCAATAATGTTTCCCTTCAGTTCGGCTCACGCAAATTATTTTCCGGCGTCAATATTACATTCACGCCCGGGAATTGTTACGGGCTTATCGGTGCCAACGGTTCCGGCAAGTCCACGTTCCTGAAGGTCCTTTCAGGCGAGATTGATTCCACGGAGGGCGAGGTTGCCATTACGCCGGGCCAGCGTATCTCGGTCCTTAAGCAGGACCAGTTCGCGTTTGATGATCTTACGCCGCTGATGACGGTGATGATGGGGCACAAACGCCTTTTTGATGTGATGGCTGAAAAAGACGCCATTTACGCCAAGGCGGATTTTTCGGATGCCGACGGCATGCGCGCTTCCGAACTTGAGGGCGAATTTTCCGACCTTAACGGCTGGACCGCCGAATCCGATGCCGCAAAACTTTTGAATGACCTGGGAGTCGCCGAGGGATTGCATGCTGTACCGATGAAACAGCTGGAAGGCGGCCAGAAGGTGCGCGTGCTGTTGGCGCAGGCCCTTTTCGGCAGCCCTGATGTCCTGTTATTGGACGAGCCCACCAACCACCTGGATGTCGAGACCTGCCTGTGGCTGGAAGAATTCCTGGCCAAGTTCGAGAATACGGCCATTATTGTTTCCCACGACCGCCATTTCCTGGACAATGTTTGCACGATGATCGCCGATATCGATTTCGGCAAGATCAAGCTTTATACCGGGAATTATACGTTCTGGTCCGAGTCGAGCCAGCTGGCCCTGCGTCAGCGTTCCGAGGATAACAAGAAGAAAGAAGACAAGCGCAAGGAGCTGCAGGAATTCATCGCGCGGTTTTCCGCCAACCTTTCCAAATCCAAGCAGGCGACCACCCGCAAGAAGATGCTCGAGAAGCTGACCATTGAACAGATCGAGCCATCTTCGCGGAAATATCCGTTCGTCGGATTCGAGCAGGAGCGCGAAGCCGGCAATGACCTTCTTTCGATCGACGGTTTGTCCAGGCTGGTGGATGGGCAGCCGTTGTTCCCCAAATTGAATATCAATATTGAAAAAGGGGACAAGGTCGCTTTTGTCGGTCCGAATGACCTTGTGAAGACGACGCTTTTCCAGATCCTGATGGGGGAAATGTCCGCGGATGTCGGGTCGTTCAAGTGGGGCGCTTCCACCAAGCGGGCGTATTTCCCGAAAGACAATTCCAGATATTTTGACAGCGAGCTGACGATCATTGACTGGTTGCGGCAATATTCGGATGATACCAGCGAGATGTTCATCCGCGGCTTCCTGGGCAAAATGCTTTTCAGCGGCGAGGAATCCCTCAAGCAGGTCAATGTCCTTTCGGGCGGCGAGAAAGTGCGTTGCATGCTTTCGCGCATGATGCTCCTTAAACCCAATGTCCTGGTGATGGATGAGCCCACGAATCACCTGGACCTTGAATCTATTTCCGCTTTGAATAAAGGGCTGGAGCGCTTCAAAGGCACCGTTCTTTTCTCTTCCCATGACCACACGCTGGTTTCAACGGTGGCCAACCGTATCATTGAGATAACGCCCAAGGGTTGTATTGACCGCGCGGGGACCAATTTCGATGATTATCTTTCCGACGAGCGCCTGAAGGATATGCGCCATCAGCTTTATTCTTGATTTCCCCTCGCGGGGTGATAGTATGGGGACACTTTACTTAATTCTTTTGAATTAAGTAAAGTGCCCCCCTATTAACCGACATGGAGGTTCGCGATGAAAGCCGAATTAAGGGAAAGATTTGCTTCATACCGCGCGGGCAAGACCATCAAGGGTACTGCCACCGAGAAGAATCTGCTGAAAGCGTTTGCCGGCGAGTCGCAGGCGCGCAATCGTTACAACATGTTCGCTGAAAAAGCGCGTGAGGATGGCTTTGACCAGATCGCGGCTATTTTCGATGAGACCGCGCATAACGAGCAATTGCACGCGCAGGCGTTCTTTGCTTTTCTTGAGGGCGGGCCGCTGGAGATCACGGCCACCTATCCGGCAGGCGTCGTCGGTGATACGTATCAGAACCTGATCGCCGCCGCGGAAGGCGAGCATGAAGAGTTCGTCGATATTTATCCCGCGTTCGGAGCTGTCGCGGAGAAAGAAGGGTTCCCGAAGATCGGAGCGCAGTTTAAAATGATCGCCAAGGTCGAGAAAGAGCATGAAGAGCGCTATCGCAAGCTTGCGGAGAACTTAAAGAATAATAAGATCTTTGTTAAAGATGAAGAGACCGTCTGGGTCTGCCGCGAGTGCGGGCATATCCATGTGGGTAAACAGACGCCCAATGTTTGTCCGGTATGCCAGAATCCGAAAAGTGTGTTTGAGGTCCGCGCGAAGAATTATTAAGAGGAAAGAACGCCCCCTGGGGGAATCGAACCCCCATCACCAGCTCCGGAGGCTGGTGCTTTATCCGTTAAGCTAAGGGGACATAGGAATAATGACAGGGATGATGTCATTATTCACAGGAACGAATTTTAACACAGCGGAATAAAAAAGCGAGGAGTGTTTTATGGTTGATCAAAAGAAAGAAACAAAAGCGAAAAAAGGTTTCTGGGCCGGCTTGATGGATAAGGTCGACAAGAAAATGGCGGAAGCGGCTTGTTCTGGCGGATGTTGCTCGGGCAGCGACAAGAAGAAGGACAATAAGTGCTGTTAGGCTTCAGCCATTGGGTGGTTTTCGGCCTGTTGCGGTTCGTCCCCGGTTCATCTTTGGGCGAAACGCTCGAGTTTTTCATTTATGATGTGATCAAGATCAACGTCATGTTGTTCGTCCTGATCTTTATCATTGGCGTTCTTCGTTCCTTTATCCCTTTCGAACGGATGAAGCGCTGGATGGACCTCCCCGGCGGACTTGGTTGTATCTTTGCCGCGGTCTTCGGCGCGATCACGCCATTCTGCTCGTGTTCTTCCATCCCCATTTTTCTGGCATTTATGAAGGCCGGGGCTCCTCTGGGTGTTATGTTCTCTTTCCTGGTGACATCCCCCATCATTAATGAATATTTGGTCGTGTTGATGCTCAGCGTCTTCGGCTGGAAGATCACGGCGGTCTATGTGGCCAGCGGCCTGGCGATCGGGATAGCGGCCGGGCTTGTTTTAGGGAAGATGCGTCTGGAGAAGTATCTGGTCGAGGATATTGCCGGCGCACCAGGCGCCGGCGCGTTGCAGCTTCCGGTGTTCAGTTCTTTTAGAAGCCGTTGTATTTATGGGTATTCGGAAGCGTTGTCGATCACGAAGAAGATATGGCTGTGGGTTGTGATAGGCGTCGGGGTCGGCGCGGTGATCCATAATTATGTGCCGGAGGCGCTGATCCGGTCGGTCATTGCTTCGACGGGGATATTTTCTGTCCCGATCGCCGTCCTGATCGGGGTCCCGATGTACGGCAGCTGCGCGGCTATTGTCCCGATCGCGGTCGTGCTTTTCGAGAAAGGCGTGCCGCTGGGGACCGCGCTGGCGTTCATGATGGCCATTGCCGCGCTCAGTTTGCCTGAGGCGATCATGCTCCGCCGGGCGATGAAGCTTCCGCTCATCCTGATATTTTTCGGCATTACGACCGCGGCGATCATTATGATCGGGTATTTCATTAATGCGGTGCAGGGATCATTAGTGGTCTAGTCATTTGGTCCCCCGCTCGCTTATGCGCGGGTTCTAATGTTCACAACGCAATAGATCAGCGAAAGGACAGGGGATGAAGCGTTCCATTCTTGTGATGATCTCTTTCATGTTGATCTTTGCGCCATTGGCGGAGGCGGCGTCGGCTTATGGTACGAAGATGCCGGCGAAGAAAGAGGCTTTCTGGGGGTTGCAGGATTATTATGTGCGCCGCCGCGATCTGGCGAATGACCTTGGCAGTGTGCGCAGCGTTCAAAATTATCTTACGGTATCCTATGGGCTGACAGACTGGTTGTCGCTGGATCTTAAGGCGAGCCTTTACAGCACGTTCCGTCATGATCCATCGTCGGGGGACCGGATGGCCTACAAAGATCCTGTTTGGGGCGGCGGGTATGGTTTTCGTATCAAGGCTTACGAATCAGGCCCGCTCAAGTCTGTTGTCGGATTTCAGCATTTTAGTATTCACCCTAAAACGGTCAAGGCGAACGGTGAAAAGAATAATGGTATCCTTGAGGACTGGCAGGGTTCCGCGCTTGTTTCCTATGATATGAAATATTTTACGTCTTACATCGGGCCGCGCTATACGTTGATGGATTATATCCATAATCTCGACACCAGCCGCAAGATGATCAAGTCCGTTGAGGGGCGCCGCCTGGGGTTGATCGCGGGCGTTGATATCCCGGTCAACGACCGGGTGTGGGTCAATCTTGAGTCCGACTGGCAGGACGGCGGATCCTTTACGGCCGGCATTCTTTGCCGCTTCTGACACCGTCGGGAACGCTGGAGGATGATGACGTGAAAAACAGTGCAAGAAAAAAATAGATTTATGTGCGGATTATGATAGAATTTCGCACGAAAGTTCCAGCGGGAACAGGAATAATATAAAAGCCTGCAGCGTATTTTTAAAATTATTTTTTGGGGGAGAAAATGATCGAGTTCAAGAGAAAAGTGCTGATCATCGGGTACGGGTCTGTGTCACGGTGCACCGTTCCGATCTTGTTAAAGCTTGTGAATATCCCCAATGAAAATATCACTATCATTGATCTTGAAGATAAAGCCGCTGACCTGAAAGAGTTAACAGCCAGGGGTATCAAGTTCTTCAGGCAGAAAGTCACCCCGGAGAATATGGGGAAAATCCTTTCACAGCACCTGGAAAAGGGCGGATTATTGGTAGACCTTGCCTGGAATATCGACTGTTGTGCGATCGTCAAGTGGTGCCATGAGCATGAAGTGCTTTATGTGAACACGTCGGTGGAAGTATGGGATTCTTTTGAAGAAAGGTTCACGGCGACGCCGTATGAAAAGTCCTTGTACTCAAGGCAGATGAAATTAAGGGAATTGACCAAAACCTGGAAAGATGCGACCACTTTTGTTGTTGACCATGGGGCTAATCCGGGGCTGATCTCACATTTTGCCAAACAGGGCGCTATTGACATAGCGAATAAGCTGATCAAGGAAAACAAGGCGAAGGACCCTGCCAGGCTTGAGGAATTGATCGATGCCAGGGATTTTGCGGCGCTCGGCAGCGCAATAGGCGTGAAAGTCATTCACTGTTCGGAAAGAGACACCCAGATAACGAACAGGCCGAAACAGGTCGATGAGTTCGTCGGGACCTGGAGCATTGAAGGTTTAAGAGAAGAGGGAACGGCGCCCGCCGAGATGGGCTGGGGCACGCATGAGAAGGCGCTTCCCGCGCTGGCGCATTGTCCGAAAATAGGCCCAAAGAATCAGGTATTCCTTGCCCAGATGGGGATGAACACATGGGTCAGGTCATTTGTTCCCGATTATGAGATCGTAGGCATGGTCATCAGGCATGGAGAGGCTTTCGGGATCTCGGACAAGTGGACTTTAAGAAAGAACGGAAAAGTGGTGTACAGGCCGACGGTCCATTATGCGTATATGCCCTGCGATGAAACGATCATGTCATTGCATGAGTTGAGGGGGAACAATTACGAGATGCAGTCCCGGCTTCGGATATTGCAGGATCATGAAATACTCTCTGGTGACGATATCCTGGGCGCTTTGCTGATGGGCCATAGCTATAATTCATGGTGGACAGGAAGCATATTGTCGATCGAGGAGTCCAGAAAGCTTGCTCCCGGACAGAATGCGACCACGATCCAGGTGGCGCTGGGTATCATTGCGGCGGCCATGTGGATGATCGAAAATCCTAGGAAAGGTTTTTGCCTTCCGGATGATCTTCCGCATGATTATGTTTTGAAGGTTGCCAAGCCGTATCTTGGCAAGTTTGTTTCCAGGGCTTATGACTGGACCCCGCTGAAGAACAGGAAGACTTATTTCAAGGAGAATCCCTCCAATAAGCTCGACCATAAGGACCCGTGGCAGTTCAAGAATTTCTTTTTTGTAGCGTAAGGAGACAGGATGAGCGCAAATGCTGTAAAGACCACTGAATTCACGCTGTCAGAGGATGAAAAGGCCCTCATGCAAAAGCTGGCACAAGAGCATGGTACGCCGCTTTTTGTGATCGATCATGAAAAGATCCGGCAGAATTACCGCGAGTTCAAGGAGCATTTGCCCAGGGTGCAGGCTTATTATGCGGTGAAGGCGAATTCAAATCCGGAGATCGTCAAGACGCTGTATGAAATGGGCGCGAGCTTTGATGTGGCGTCGATGCCGGAATTCATGCTGGTCCACGAGAATATCAAAGACCTGCCGGACCAGGAAAGACAGGATTTTATCTGGGACAAGATCATCTATGCCAATACGATCAAGCCGGTGGAAACGCTTG
This sequence comes from Candidatus Omnitrophota bacterium, assembly GCA_903908245.1. Classification (GTDB taxonomy): domain Bacteria; phylum Omnitrophota; class Gorgyraeia; order Zapsychrales; family Fredricksoniimonadaceae. The sequence goes on along the minus strand of CAIVRE010000006.1, from coordinate 118,155 downwards.
AAGCATTGGACAAATACAAGCCGCTTGTGACCTATGACAACAGTGAAGAGCTCAAGAAAATAAAGAAACATGCGCCGCAGGCTGGCCTTGTTTTAAGGATACGCGTTCCCAATACCGGATCAATGGTGGAATTGTCTTCGAAATTCGGGGCGTCTCCCGGCGAGGCCGTTGACCTGATCGAGGAAGCCTTCAAAATGGACCTTGTTGTTGAAGGCATCAGTTTTCATGTCGGCAGCCAATGCACCAATTTTAACAATTACATACAGGCATTGCAGCTTTCATCCAATATCATCAAGGAAGTTGCGTCGCGGCTGGACAAGAAATTGATCATTATTGATATAGGCGGTGGATTCCCCGTCCAGTATGATGGAAAAGTCAGGGCATTCAAGGTGCTGGCAAAGAAACTGAACAACGAGATGGCAAGGCTCTTCCCGGCAGATATGCACTTGCTTGCAGAGCCCGGGCGGTTCATGGTCGCGGATGCCTGCACCGTTGTGGCAAAGGTCGTGGGCAAGGCGGTCAGGGACGGGAAGCCGTGTTACTATATCAATGACGGTGTTTACCATACTTTTTCGGGACAGATATTCGATCACTGCAATTATCCTGTGAAGGCATTCAAGGAGGGCGACAGCCAGATGTCCGCTGTATTTGGCCCGACCTGCGATGCGCTCGATACCATTACATTATCTGCCGAGTTGCCCGAGCTTGAGATCCATGACCTGGTGTATGCGGAGAATATAGGCGCGTATTCACATGCTTCATCCACTTATTTTAACGGGTTCCCGCCGGCCAAGATAGTGCACATAAACAAATAAAGGATCATGATGAACCGTAAAGAATCCAAAGGGACGATCGATCACGCGGCGCTTGAGAACGGGACGTCTGTTTCGATGGACTTTGAAAAGCTTCGGAAAGTGTCCGCGTGCCAGGAGCTTGTGGTCCCGGTGATCGTGCAGGATGCTGTTTCCAAACAAGTGCTTATTCTCGCGTACGCCAATGAGAAAGCCTTGCGGCATACGCTTGAGTCCGGCCTGGCGACATTTTGGAGTACCTCGCGCAATGAACTCTGGGTCAAGGGGAAAACTTCAGGGGATGAGCTCAATATTGTTGAGGTCCGGGTGAACTGCGAACAGAATTCCCTTCTTTATCTGGTGACAATGGCGGGGAAAGGTTCCTGCCATGTAAAGGATGCAAAAGGGCAGACGCGGTTTGGCTGTTATTACCGCCGGATCGGTAAAGGCGGCCTCGAAATGGTCTGACGATCGGAGGGGACTGTTATAGAACCGGGTGCCATTGAATAAAAACTCAATGTGTCCCGGTTTTTTGCTATTATTAAGGAAGTTCTAATCTTTCGTCAGCCGGAGAGGTCTATTATGAGAAATTTGGCAGTTGTTATTCTCCTTCTTTTGTTTGGTATCGGCGGATGTTCTTCAAGGGTAGAACAGCGCGGGGAAGAAACGATCACGATCTTGTGGGCGAAATGGGCGCCTTCCGATTATTTGCAGAAGCTTTCCGAGGATTTTACGAAGGAAACGGGGATCAAGGTGACTATTGTCCAGGTCACCTGGGACAAGTTTTATTCCGCGTTCTTCGATCATGCGCAGGAATACGACCTGGTCGGCGGCGATTCCCAGTGGCTCGGCCGTGGATCAACGGGCGGGTATTATGTGGACCTGACCAAGTGGATCCAGGACAAGGGTATCAATGACAGGATGACGGAAGCGTCTATGGCGGGGTATGCGGAGTATACCAGAGGATCGAAGCGTTACTGGGCGATCCCTTTGATGGGGGATGCCATGGGGTTCGCTTATCGTAAGGATCTTTTTGAAGACCCGAAAGAAAAAAGTGCGTTCCTCGCGCGTTTTGGATATCCGCTGGCTATTCCCAAGACATGGTTGGAGCTAAAAGATATTGCCACATTTTTTTATCGTCCTGAAAAGAATTTCTTCGGGGTTAATATCTGGGCGTCGGAGAATTATGACGGGACAACAATGGGGGTGGAGACGTTTATCTGGGACTGGGGGGCTGACCTGGGTGACCAGGCATCTTACAAGGTCAAGGGGATCCTTGATGTCCCCGCCAGTGCGGAGGCGTTGAAATTCTATAAAGAGCTGCATGCTTTAGGTGCTCCGGAGTGGAAGCACGCTTATCTGGATGTCAATGAGGCCTTCTTTCAAGGGAAGACGGCGATGGTCATGAGTTATTATGCTTTTTTTCCTGACCTTTTGAATCCCGTAAAGAATCCGTATGCCGCATCGACCGGATTTTTTGCCAATCCGTCCGGACCGAAAGGCCGGTATTCCTCACTGGGCGGACAAGGGCTTTCCGTGGTCAGTTTTTCCAAAAAGAAAGACAAGGTTTTCAGGTTCATTGACTGGTTCGTGCGGCCCGGTATTCAGCGGAAATGGGCGCGATTGGGGGGTTATTCCTGCGATAAGGCGGTCCTGAATTCGGAAGAGTTCCTCGCCGCGACCCCGTATAACCGTTCTTTGAGGGATTCGATGGGCATGCTCAAGGACTTTTGGTCCGTGCCGGAGTATGCCAGATTGCTTGCGGTCTCCCAGAAATACTGGACCCAGTATTTGTTCATGGATACGATCACCGCGCAAGAAGCGATGTCCAGCGTGGCCCGGGAGTGGGAAGAGCAGTTTGAAGCAGCCGGGTATTACAAGGAATAAAAGGATCGTATGGCCAAAAGGTTCTTTAGCATCAAGTGGAAATTCCTTCTCATCGGTGTTGCCCTTGTTTTTCTTCCTACCTTTATTCTTGGCCTGGAGATCTATCAAACTTACCGCATGGAAGCGATCGAGACTGTCCGCCGCGACCTGAGATTGATCGCGGGCGGATGGTATACCGCCGCGGATGTTTATTACGAGGAGGTCCAGCGCATCCTCAGGCGTGAGGAATATCTGGTGGAAAAACGCCTGGGTTCGGTCGTGCTGGATGTTAAAAAGATGGTCCAGCTCGAACTGACGTCGCATAGTGCCGATAGTGAGGCCAGGATGCTAGCGCTTATTTCCGAGATCGGGATAGGCCGCAGCGGTTATGTTTTTATTATTGACGGGCAGGACCGTTTTATTTTATCCGGCGGGCATAAAAATGACGGGAAAAAGGTCGAGGATGGCCCTTTCAAGGAAAAAATACCCGAGTACCTGGATTTTGTCCGTGCGGCCCGTCAGCTGAAGGGTGATGAGCTCAAGACGATCCGTTATGACTTTGCTGATCCGGAGGGCGTGGCACTGCGCAGGAAGTTGGCGGTGCTGATCTATGTTCCGGAAAAGGACTGGATCATAGGCGCAGGCATGTATTATTCGGATTTCAAGAGCTATGATATGGAGAAGATCGTCCAGGACGAGTTGAAGGACCGCATGGCCAGCCAGAAGATCGGCGAACACGGGTATCTCTGGGTCTATAACTCAACGGGTGCTTATGTTGTTTCGAAGAATCGTTTTCGCGACGGCGAGAACATGATCACGGCCAGCGACGAGAAAGGGCGGCTGTTCATTCTGGAGATGATCCAGCAGGCGCGTGAGCTCAAGGCGGGCGGCTACTTTGTGTATGAATATCCGTGGAAGGATATCGGGGACCTGGCGCCGCTGCGAAAGATGGCCGCGGTCATGTATTTCCCCAAGTGGGATTGGGTCATCGGGGCTAGTGCTTACGAGACGGATTATTTGAAGGGTCTGGGCACGATCAAGTGGCGTGTCCTTCAGATCTGTTCGCTGTTTCTCGGGTTGGGGTCTTTGGTGGCGTATTTCTTCGCCGTATGGATAACGCGGCCGATCCGCAGGCTTGAAGAGGTGGCGGCCAGCGGCGACCTGGATGCGATCATCGATCACAGGATCCTTTCCATGAATGACGAGACCGGAAGCCTGGCCAATGCTTTTTTGACCATGATGAGGCATTTGCATGACAAGATCAGCGAGATCGAGAAGTCCCGGACGGCCCTGATGGGCAGCAATGCGGCCCTGGAAAGCGCGCACGGCCGCCTGGTGCAGGCAGAAAAACTTGCCGCGATCGGCCAGCTGGCGGCGGGGGTGGCGCATGAAGTCAATAATCCGCTCGCGTATGTGATGAGCAATCTCGAGACCCTTGAGCAGTATGTGAAGGTCTATGAAGAGCTTTTGGACGGGTATGATGTGATCTTTCACAAGAAAGGGGCCGACGCTGTTTGTCGGGAGAACTCCTGCAGACGGGCGGGAGTGGCGTTGAAATTGCGCGATACTATGCGGCTGAAGGACGTGCGCCGGGACATGGGGGAGCTGCTTTCGGAACTTCACGACGGATTGGAGCGGGTGAAGCGTATTGTTATCGACCTGAGGACCTTTGCCCGGACCGAGGGGGATGTCAAGGTTGACGCGGATATCCGGGAGATCATCGAGAAGGTCATCACGATCGTGGGCAATGAGATCCGGTATAAGGCCCGGCTGGAGCGGGAGTACGGGGACTTGCCTTTGGTCAATTGTTTCCCCCAGCGGCTGGGCCAGGTGTTCATGAATATTATCGTGAACGCGACACAGGCCATTGTCCCGGGGAAGGGTGTTATTGGCATACGGACTTTCGTGGACGGGGCGTCGGTTGTTGTCGAGGTTTCAGATAACGGGTATGGTATTCTGCCGGAGAATATTGGCAGGATCTTTGATCCGTTCTTTACCACCAAGCCGGTGGGGCAGGGGACGGGGCTTGGCCTGAGCGTGAGTTATGAGATCATAAAGAATCATGGCGGCGAGATCCTGGCATCCTCTGAGCCCGGGAAAGGCACTACCATGACCGTCAGGTTGCCGATAAGAAAATCATGAAAACAAATGGTCAGCGGGGTTTAGGCCGTTATAATATATTTGGATAAACTGGAATTATATGAAAAAAATACTTGTTGTGGACGATGATCCCGGGATCACGGCGCTTCTGGAAAAGCAGATCCAGTCGGCCGGATTTCAGCCTTTGCTGGAATCCAATGGCGCGGCAGGGATGGCGCGTATGCGCTGCGACCTTCCTGATCTGGTTATTCTTGATGTGATGATGCCGGGCCTGGACGGGTATTCTTTTCTTTCCGAGGCCCGCTCGGATGAGAATCTCCGGCATATCCCTTTGATCGTGATTACTGCCAGAGAAGAGTTGGGGGAGATCTTTCGTACTGAAGGCGTGGCCGCTTTTTTCCCCAAGCCTTTGAATATGGGCGATCTGATGAGCAAGGTCAGGATGATCCTGGGCGAGTAGGGCTATGGCGATTTTTTTTCTTGACAAATGACACCTTAATGGTATCATTTAAACCGGATGAACCTGTTGACCCGAAATACAGATTATGCGGTGCGCGCTCTGATCCACATGGCCGGGAAGGCGCCGGAAAGAGTGTCGGCGCGAGATCTTGAGCGCGACCTTGAACTTCCCAGGCCGTTCATGCGCAAGACCCTTCAGGCGCTTCAGAAGTCCGGATATCTGGCATCGGCCAAGGGGAAGAACGGCGGTTTTACGCTGGTTTTACCGGTTGAAAAGATCCGTTTGGCCGATCTGATAGCACTTTTTCAGGGGCCGGTCTCAATGGGGGACTGTCTTTTCAGGAAGAAGTTGTGTGAATGCGTGAAGACATGTCCTTTGCGCCGCGAGATCAAGCAGATCGAGGCCATGGCGCTGGCGCATTTGCGTGGAGTCACGATCGCGTCGTTGATGAAGAGATGATTTTTTTATTAAAATATGATACTGCCATGGTGTCATTAATCGCAGGTGGGGTTTATGAAACGAAGTATTGTCAGGATCGATGAAGACAAATGCAATGGTTGCGGGGTGTGCGTCCCTTCCTGTCATGAAGGGGCGATCAGGATCGTCAACGGCAAGGCGCGGCTGGCGGCGGATGCATTGTGCGACGGCCTTGGGGCCTGTCTTGGGGAGTGCCCCCGGGGGGCGATCGCGATCGAGGAGCGGGAGGCCGATAAATTCAGCGAGGAGAAAGTGAAGATGCATAAAGAAACAGAAGCCCGTAAGCCCATGGCATGCGGTTGCCCGGGGAGCATGACGCAGGATTTTCGGGGACGATCTCCGGCAGGCTCTTGCGTGAAGCCGGAGGCCGGCTCGGGGCCGCTGCTTTCGGAACTGATGCAATGGCCGGTGCAGTTGCGTTTGCTTGATCCCCATGCGCCATTTTTTAAGGACGCGGACCTTGTGGTCAGCGCGGATTGTGTGCCGTTCACTTATGCTGATTTTCATCGCAAGTTCCTTAAGGGGAAAGTCCTGGTCGTGTTCTGTCCCAAGCTCGATGAAGACCTGGAGGGGTATGTTGCAAAGCTCACCGGGATATTCCAGGTGAATAATATCCGTTCGGTCACCATGGTGCGGATGGAAGTGCCCTGTTGCGGGGGGACGGTCAGCCTCGTTGAGGATGCGGTGCGCCGTTCAGGCAGGGGCATTGTGTTGAAAGAATATACGATCTCGCTTCGGGGCGAGATCATTTAAAAAAGGGGGAAATTATGAGCATGTTCTGTTATCAGTGCCAGGAAACAGCCGGGAATACCGGCTGCAAGGTCAAGGGTGTTTGCGGCAAGAGTGATGAGCTCGCCAATCTTCAGGACCTGTTGATCTTTACGGTCAAGGGGATCGCGGTGTGGGCCGATAAGGCCAGGCAAAAGGACATTGCATTGGATTTTAAGACAGGGAGGTTTATGACCTCCGCCATATTTATGACGATCACCAATGCCAATTTTGATGAGTCGGTGATCATTGCACGGATCAGGGAAGCCCTTAAAGTTCGCGATATCTGGAAACACAAGGTGTTAGGCGCGTCGCAGAGTTGCGGATGCCAGGCTTCGGCGCCTGAATGTGCGACCTGGACGGCCGATACGGACGAGGCGATCCGTGCCAAGGCGGGCAGTGTGGGTGTGTTGACAACGGGCAATGAGGATATCCGTTCATTGCGCGAGCTTATTATGTACGGGCTTAAAGGGGTGGCGGCGTATGCCGATCACGCGGCGGACCTGGGGCATGAGGATCCGGCGATCTATGGGCAGATCGTTGATGCCTTGGTCGCTACGGTGAAGGACCTGAGCGTCGATGACCTGGTCGCGATGGTCATGAAGACAGGAGGGAATGCGGTGACAACGCTTGCTCTTCTGGATAAGGCCAATACCGAAAGGTTCGGCAATCCGGAGATAACCAAAGTGAACCTTGGCGTGCGCAAGAATCCGGGCATTCTTATTTCCGGCCATGATCTGCGCGACCTGGAAGACCTTCTGGAAGAAACCAGGGGGACGGGCGTTGATGTGTACACGCACAGTGAAATGCTTCCCGGCCATTATTATCCGAAGTTCAAGGCGTATGATAATTTCGTCGGGAATTATGGCAGTTCCTGGTGGCATCAGGGTTCGGATTTCGAGAATTTCAGCGGGCCGATCCTGATGACGACCAATTGTATCATTCCTGTTAAAGGGTCTTATTTGAGCAGGATGTTTACGACGGGTGCGGCCGGATATCCGGGGGCCGTGCATATCGGGGAACGGCCTGAAGGCGGAAGAAAGGATTTTGCTGCGATCATCAAGTGCGCAAAGTCCTGTCCGGCTCCGAAAGAGATCGAAACAGGTGAACTGGTGGGCGGCTTCGGCCATAACCAGGTGATGGCACTGGCCGATAAAGTGGTGGCCGCGGTCAAGAGCGGAGCGATTAAACGTTTTGTGGTGATGGCCGGTTGCGACGGGCGAAACAAGGACCGTCAGTATTTTACGGATGTGGCCGCCGCCCTTCCGAAGGACGCGGTCATCCTGACCGCGGGGTGCGCCAAATACCGTTATAACAAACTGAAGCTGGGCGATATCGGCGGGATCCCGCGCGTGCTTGATGCTGGTCAGTGCAATGATTCGTATTCACTGGCGGTCATCGCGCTTAAACTTAAAGAGGCGTTCGGGCTTGATGATATCAACAAGTTGCCGATCTCCTACGATATCGCGTGGTATGAGCAGAAGGCGGTGGCTGTGTTGCTGGCATTGCTTTTCCTGGGGGTCAAGAATATCCGCCTGGGCCCGACCCTTCCGGCGTTCCTGTCGCCCAATGTGGCCAAGGTGCTGGTGGAGAAGTTCAATATTAGGCCGACGGCCACAGCCGAGGTCGATGTTCCCGCGATCATGTCGGGCGTGTAATTAGGGGGACACTTTACTTAATTCCCGTAACGCGGATGGTTAAAAAGGGAATTAAGTAAAGTGTCCCCTTAATTATTCGCAAGAAAGTCGAAAATATGGTAAATTAAGATAATGAGGCTTGATAATAATATTATGAATGAATCGCGTGAATGGCGCAGAGTCGGGGTTGATATTGCCGCGCAGGGCGAGGTTCTTGCGGGATCGGGCAAGATCTTTGCCAGTCAAGTGGTCAATATTACCCCTGATGGCATGTGTTTTTTGTCGCCGGAAGGGCTTCAGCCGGACCAGGTCGTCCGCTTGGTGATGGAGTTGCCCGAGATCGGGCGGTTGGAGGTGTGTTTAAAGGTTGTTTGGGCGGGGTATTTCGAGCAATACAAGGGCTATCGTGCCGGCGGGAAGTTCGAAGCTTTGCCTGAACGGGAAAAAGAAAAATATCTGCGGTTCTATCATTTAAAAGTCATATCTTTACTGGAAGGATAGCCCGGTGGCGGATCCGAAGAAAATATTGATCGTTGATGACGACCATGAAATGTCTAATGCCCTGCGCCGGGTGCTGGTCAATCAGAAGAAGTATATGGTGGATGTCGCCTATGATGGCCTTGCCGCCGAGGCAAAGTTCGCGGAGTTCCGGCCCGACCTGATCCTGCTGGACCTGCGGATGCCCGGGATGGACGGTTTTGAGGTATGTCAGCGGCTTAGAATGGATCCTGCCGCGAACCATGTGAAGATCATCGTGGTGTCGGGCGCGCTGGATATGGACTATGTTGAACGGTTCATGAAGGCAGGCGCCAATGATTATCTTGCCAAGCCTTTTCGCAATGAATTCCTCGCGCTTAAGGTGGAACGACTGCTTGAATGATGTTGGGAATTTGTTATAATTTTTAAAGATTTTCTTCTTAATCTGTAATATTTCTTGGAGATGTATATGGCGAAAGTTTTCCAGAAGGCCGATGGTTGGGTCAAATTGCCGGTGAATACCAATGTTTATCCGTTACAGTCCATTCATTCCGCGGGGTATGTTTTCATGGACCGCGCGTATGTGCGCCTGGATGAAGGAAAAAAAGGAACGGTGGATGTGTGGCTTTCGCCTAAAGGGAAAGAGAAAGACTTTGATCAACTGGCGCTGGACTTTTCGCAGGAACTGCTGAATTATGCCCATTATTTTTCCAGCCTCAAGGCCAATGCCGAAGGGCTCAAGCTGCTGTTGCAGCGCGCTCTCTTTTCCGCATCTCCGACGATGGTGAAAGAGGCGGAAGACAAGGAGATCGAAGATCTTATTAAAGAACTTGAGGCTGAGGAAGTCAAGACCAGCAAGACCAGCAAGACCGGCAAGACCGGCAAGAAGGGGAAGAAATGATCTCTTGGGGGAAAGTTTCCGTTATTCTTACCGGTGTCCTTGTTTTATTTTGCGCAACGGGGTTTACGCCTTCTTTGTTGGCCAAAGATGTCGAGAGGACTGAAGCGCCGGCCGTGCCTACTTTGGAGGAGCGGATTGAGTGGGAGCACAAGGCGATCCGCCTGGGGTACAAGTTTGACATAGTCGACTCGAAAGAGATCGAGGACCTGTCCTGTTTTTCTCAAAAGAATTGTCCCGCGGGTTTTCCTTCGCAGGAAAATCAGTACCTTCGGATAAAAAAGGCCCTTGCTGCCGAAAATTGCAAGCCGTCCAAGGACCTTAATGAACTGGAATCCATTTTTTGTTCGTTATTGCAGCAGCCGAGCCGGGATCTTCTTGACCGTTTGCACGCGAAAGTGCAGGTTTTTTATCCTAAATCAGAGCGGGATTGGGATATCCGTTTGATCTCTTTTGCGCGGGGGTATGTGAAAGGCCCGCGGCAGTGCCAGCAATTTGTGCGCGAGATGGTGGGCGATAATCCTCTTTCCTGGACAGCGGTGAATTATCAGAATGTCGTTGATTGCAAGATGCTGTTCGAAGGGGCGGATGCGAAGCAGCTGGAATCGGATCTTGCCTATTTCAGGTTTGCCCGTCATGCAGAAGATAAGGATTATTGCGACGGGATCGAGGATGCCGATATTAAAGCCTTTTGCAAGGGGCCGTTCACCACACCATTACCGGACAATCCTTGATCGGCCATTATGAAGAACGAAAATGATATTGTTATCCTGCCGTTCAATTCCGCGAAGATCAACGGGAAATACCTTGTCAGCAATATGATGGGGTGCTGGGATGCGCTGACCCCTGCCGAATTCCGGCAGCTGAATGCCTTGCGCCTTAAGTCTTCCGATGCCCTTGCCCAACGCCTGCGCACGCGCGGGATCGTCGTGGATCAGTCGAACATCGCGGATGTCATTACCGGGTTCCGGTCCCTGAACGCCAATCTCTTTACAGACACCTCATTGCATATTGCCGTGCTGACAAAACGCTGTAATCTGCGGTGTTCCTATTGCCAGGCAGAAGGAGGCACTTTATCGCAGGATATGACGATCGAGGTGGCCGGGCGCGTGCTGAAATATCTTTTTGATGTCGCCAATCCATCGGTCGTCCTGGAATTCCAGGGCGGTGAGCCGGTGCTCAATTGGCCGGTGCTGGAGCTTCTGGTCGTGAATGCCCGCAAGTTCAACACACTGGGCAAGAAACTTCAGCTGGTGCTGGTGACCAATTTGATGCTCCTGGATGACAAAAAAATGGCATTCCTGGCCAAACACGATGTGGATGTCTGTTCTTCGCTGGATGGCCCGAAAGACATTCATGACCGTAATCGGGTGGACATAGAGGGCCGCGGGACTTACAGCGAGGTGGTTGCCAGGATCAGGCGGTTCAAGGATAAATTTGGCCGGAAAGTCACGCTGTTGCCCACGATCACCAAACATTCCCTGGCGCATCCTGAACGGATCATTGATGAGTATGTGAGCCTGGGGCAGGAAGAGATATCGCTTCGGCCTGCGAATTGCATGGGATCGGCGCGTTGTTCCTGGCGGGATATCGGGGTCACACCGGAAGAATTTTGTGATTTCTATCAACGCGGATTTGAGCATATCATCAAGATCAACCGTCAGGGGCGGCACTTGAGCGAACGTGTTGCGCGGGTCATCCTTACCAAGGTCCTGGCCAAAAGAGACCCGGGTTATGTGGATATGATGAGCCCATGCGGGGCCGGCCGTTCCACGATGGTGTATATGCCGGACGGCAGTGCCTATCCGTGTGACGAGGCGCGGATGCTGGGGGAGGAAATGTTCAAGCTGGGGAATATTGTGAATGAGGAATTTGATGCTATACTTAATAAGGAAAACCTGCTCAATCTGTTGCAGGCTTCCTGCGTGAATCTTTGGCATTACAGTTCCGTGTTCAGCCCGTGGATGGGGTATTGCCCGGTGGTCAATTATGCCGAGCAGAAGAACATCGTTCCAAAAACCGCCTGTTCGTCAATGCAGAAGATACAGGCGTTTCAGTACGAGCATATTTTCAGCCGCCTGATCGAAGGCGGGGACCAAGCCGATATCTTCAACCGCTGGACGGAAGGAAAGCGTTATGGCGCTCAAGAAAAAAAGACTTCTTAAGAAGGATGATGTTGTTAAAAGCCTTAAGGGGTTTGTGATGGATGAGGACGGGTTTGTCAGCAAGGAGACGATCCTTAAGGTGGGATTGTCCACGGTAGCCGGAATGGCGGCGCTGGGCGCGGCTTTTAACGCGAGTGCGGGAGACCATACGAACCACGCGAACAGCCTTCAGACGACCGCGGGTTGTTTTGATCATACGAATACGGCGTCACATACTTCTTATTGAAGTGTTGACCAATGGATCACCCTTGCGCAAGACGATCGGGGTTTATTATACTCATTACGAATGTTTTGGGCATACGTCGCGTGTAGCGGCGTTCGCCGGGATATATCAAGAGAAGTTCCCTCAAAGGAACTTCTTTTTTATTCAGGGCGGCTGTGACCAGCCGGCGGCCAGCCTTGACCGGTCGGGGGTGGTGCATTCCTTGAGCCGGCCATTTAACAGCCGGGCGAATTTCAGGTATCCGGCGGCCGCAGATCCTTTTTCTTCTGCCATCCGGGCGAAGGAATGCCTGGATATTGTTCAACAGGCAAAGCCGGGTGTCTTTGTTACAGAATTTTTTCCGTTGGGCCGCGGCGAGTGCCGTGACGAGTTGTTGCCTTCCTTAATGGCATTATCTTCGCAGAAAGTCCCGCTCTTCTCCATTGCCGGATACCCGCTGTTGACCGCCCGACGAGGGCGTTCGCTGGACTTCATCCTGAGCCTTTATCAGCGTATCTTTATTTTGTGCCCGCGGATCGAAATGGATTATATGTCCGGCCTTTATCCTGCCGGAATTGGCCGGCGCGCGTATCGTGAATTCTTTAAGAAGAACGAGCGCAAGGTTGTTTTTACAGGCTATCTTGTGCCTGAGGCTCCGGCGATCAAGCCGGGCGAAGGCAAGGCGGGATTTGTCCGCAAGGGAGTTGTCCGGGTGGCGGTTGTCCGCGGCGGCGGGGCGTATTATCCGCAGATCATTGCGGCAGCCATTAAAGCCAGCGATATTTCAGGCGATGGCTATGAATATATCTTTGTTGCCGGCCCGTCGACAACTGACGGGGAATGGCGGATGTTCCAGGGACTGATGGCAAAGAAGAAAGTGCCCAATGGCCGTCTGGTAAGGTGGACGGACCGCTATGACCAGCTTATTGCGGAGAGTGATGTCTGCATCTGTCCGGCTCCGTATCATACGTCGTTAAGTTTGCTGAGGCATGCCAAGCGGGCGGTGGTCATTCCGTTTGAAGGTTATGGCGGGGCGCTGAACTTCCGGGAACAACCGGCCCGGGCGCGTTTATTGTCCGACCATATCCGCAGCGAAGTCCTTTTGTTCAAACAGCTTTCAGCCTCGGGGATGGCCGCTGCGCTTGTCAGGATGTTGCGTAAGGATATGGCCGGGGTCAAGATCCCGGGGGCGTGGTTCGGCGGGGCGTCTGCAGTAAGGAAGGCCATTTAAATGCGGGTCGTATTGTTCAATCCTCCTGACAGGCATCTGCTGCCGTCCTTTAAGTTCGACGAGACCGTTGTTCCGCCATTTCATATTGATCTTGGGATAGCATCGATCGCGGCATATGTTGAGCATCATTCGGATATAACCTGTATCCCGTATTCATCGGGAGATTATTCCATCGCGGCGTTAAAGGAATTTCTCCGGACGAATCGGCCTTCCGTGATCGGTTTATCCTGCGTATCTTATAATCGGTTCGCCTGCCTGGAGCTGGCCCGATTGATGAAGGCCCTGGATCCTTCCGTGACGGTGATCCTGGGGGGGGCTCACGCGACGTGTTTGGACCGGCAGATCCTTCGCACCTGTCCGGATGTGGATTATATTGTTCGCGGCGAGGGGGAGATAACTTTTCTTGATCTTCTCGACGCCCTTCGGCAGGGAAAGGATCTGCGCAAGATCCGGGGTATTTCTTTTCTTCATTCAGGGAAAGTCATGCGTACAGCGCCTCGGGCCAGGGTGGCGAGCCTTGACGAATTCCCGTTGATCGATTATTCCAAATATCAATTGCAGCCTTTGGGCCGATCCTGGGAAAAAGAAGATATTTTGTCCGGATTACCGGTGGAAATAACGCGCGGATGCCCTTTTGTGTGTCTTTTTTGCAGTGCCGTCGGGTTTTGGGGGCGGAAGACCGTCAAGAGAAGCGTCGAGCGCGCCATAGAACAGATCCGCCTTATTCCTGAAGCGTATCGAAAGCATATTATTTTCCCGGATCTGACCTTTACGTTGGATAAAGCGTATACGCGCGCATTTTGTTCCGCGGTCATTGCCAGTGGCATGGATCTGCATTGGGGCTGTCAGACCAGGGTCCATCTGATCGACAAGCCGCTTTTGAAGATCATGAAGAAAGCGGGCTGCAAAATGATCCTGTTCGGAGTGGAGTCGCTTTCCGGCACTGTCTTGCGTTCGATCCATAAGGAGTATGATCCCGAGGTGGCTATCGCGAATGCCAATTTGACAGCGGAGATGGGGATAAGGGTTCATTTCAACCTTATTGTAGGATTTCCGCAGGAGACCAAAGAAACGCTGATGGAATCGTTGATCGGGTGCAGGAAGCTTCATCCCGGGATCACTCTCGCGGTGCATCCGCTGGAGATCGTGCCCGGGGCGCCGTTATATGACGTCGCCCTTGGGGAGGGGTTCGATGAAGCGTACTGGCTTGAGGATCATGCGGAGGCGCTGCCGTATTACACCGGGTCGATCCCGGCGCAGGAGCAGTGGAAATGGGTGAAGAAATTCGAGCGGGTTACCGCGCGGAACGGTTAGCGGGTTTTGATGATCATGGGATCCCGGATAAACAGCTTTAACATTCTTTTTTTTCTGCCACCCGGACGGCATTTGGGGAACCCGCGCCTTCGGGACCCTTTTGAAGCCCCGCTGCGGCTCTCCCTGGGGCTGGCGTCAATAGCGTCCTGTCTTCAGGAGCGGTTGAAGGCGCGCTGCCGGATCTATTGCGGTACCGACTATTCGCCAGGGACGCTGGCCCGGTATATCCGGCGGGAGCGGCCTTCGGTCATTGGTATTTCATGCCAATCGTTCAACCGTTTTGCCTGTGTCGAGCTTGCCCGGCTCGTCAAGGAAGTCGACCCGGCGGTCACGGTGATCATGGGCGGGATCCATGCCACTTTCCTGGACGGACAGATACTGTCTTCGTATCCGTGTGTTGATTATGTTGTCAGGGGAGAAGGCGAGGATTCCTTTGAGGCGCTGTTGAGGGCGCTCGATGCGGGCCGGGACCTTTCGTCTGTGGCGGGGATAACGTTCCGGTCCGGGGGGAAGCCTCACCGCAGCGCATCCCGTCCGTCGTTGACCGGTCTTGACGAATTACCGCTGATCGATCTTAAGGCTTTTCCGGTCAAACCGCTGAAAGACCCGGACGCCGCGATCCTGATGCACGACGGGATCCCTGTTGAAACGCATCGGGGGTGTCCGTTCGCTTGCCGGTTCTGCAGTACCGTCGGGCTTTGGCAGCGGAAGGTTTCAGAAAAAAACATCGATCAGGTCATCGCACAGCTTTACCTGATCCCTGAAGGCTGCCGGGATTTTGTTTATTTCCATGATATGAATTTTACGCTTAACAGGGAATATGCCCTGCGGCTGTGTTCGGCGATCATCCGCGAGCGGTTCTGTTTTTCCTGGGTATGTACAACAAGGGTCGACCTTGTCGATGAGGAGCTTTTGCTTGGGATGAAGAAGGCCGGCTGCCGGGGTATTTTCTTCGGGCTGGATTCGTTATCCCGCAGGATCCTGCGTTCGTCGGGGAAGAACTATGCTCCGGGGCTGGCGATCCGGAACTTGGCGTTGGTTGCGTCAACGGGGATAAGGCCTTGCGTCCACCTGATGATCGGTTTCCCCGGAGAAACAGAAGTTACCCTGAAAGAGTCTTTTCAGAATTTAAAGCGGCTTCCGGCTTCTTGCGTGGTGGATGTTTCTCCGCTGTATATTATGCCTGGATCGCCGCTGTATCAGCAGGCTCTGGAAGAGGGGTTTGACGAGTCGTACTGGTTAAGCGACCACGAGGAAGCGATCCCGTCGTATATGGCGGCCATCAAGGGGCGCTCGATGGAGCATTGGCTCCGGGCGTTCCGCAGCGCGGGCCGCGAGTATTTTTCCTCCGGGAATGGACAATGAAGGCCATGAAGATCCGGGATATTAATTTCCTGAGATTCCTGACACTTAAGCTGCCTCTGGGCCAGGTGGACATGTTCGGCGGAGCCCTTTTTAATCCGGTTCCCGGGACTGTCATGGGGAAGCATATCGACCGTTTCTTTCAGCGGGGGTATCGTTCTTATTCTCCGGCTTTTTCTCTTTATTTTCATATTCCTTTTTGTCTGAAGCGTTGCCTTTACTGCTGGTGCGAGCGAAAGGCCGTTGCTCAAAAAGCGGAGATGCAGGCGTATTATCAGTATTTGTTGGGGATGATAGATGCTTATGCGCCTCATGCCAGGGGCGTGCCTGTTGATATATGTAATTTTGGCGGAGGGACCCCTTCATTATTGAGCGCGGCTCAGATCACGGGGCTCCTCGGGTCGATCCGCCGGTCGTTTGCTGTACGGGAAAAGGCTTATTTTATGTTTGAAGGCAGCCCGCGGACATTAACGCTTGATAAATTGAAGGCTTTGAAAGAAGGGGGAGTTTCCCGGATAAGCCTTGGCGTGCAGACCCTGAACAAGAAAGTTCTTAACGCAGTAGATCGCTTGCAGAGCAGGGAAGAGGTCGAGCGTTGTATCGATAATATCCGGAGTTTGAGTTTTGATTTCCTGAATATTGATGTGATGGCAGGCCTTCCGTTGCAGACAGAGGCAAGCTTTCTGGCGGACCTGCGGTTCCTGATCGCGCGTAAGCCGGAAGTGATCCATCTTCATCCTTTCTGGAATATACAGCCGTCGCCCTATTATCAAATGAAGAAAGGGGATATTGCCGCTTTTTTCAAGGGGCGGCATACCATGACCAGAAAAGGCAGGGAGATGCTCCTTTCCGGAGGGTATTTGAGGCGGGGGCATGAGGCTTTTCAAATGGTCTCCGGAGGAGAAAAGGAGCAGTCTGTGCTTTATGAACGATCTGTCGGGGCTACGCTGGGGATCGGGGCGTATGCGATCAGTACCTTTCCGGGGCAGGCCGTGATGCAGTGCCTGCCAAGGTCGGGAAAGGACATGACGGATAATGAATATTTTGGTTATGCTTATCCGAAACATGCCGTAATGGCTAATTTTATTATTTTAAATATTTTATCAGGGATCCAAAGGAAAGATTTTCAAAGGATCTTCGGGGAAAGCCTGGAGGGCGTTTTTGGAGCGGGGTTGAAGCGTTTGGAGCATCTGGGCCTGGTGGCCTGGCAGGACGGGCGGCTTGTTTATCCGGGCACAAGGTCGTTCCGGGCATTATTCGATCTTTTTGCGTGGATCAAGATCCTGTACGATGATGCCCTGTTGGAAAAGTTGCAGGCCAATTTCAGCCGGGAGTATCATTCGTCGGTTGATTATTCTCAGGAGCGGTTCATGTTAAAGATCATGGATAACGGCTGGTTCGTGCAAGCGGTATATGACCTGGGGGTATGAAAGGTTTTCCGACGCGGTCTTTATAGCCAGCAGGATTTGTAGCCTAACCGGTAATAGGTCCGCGTGTACCAGAGGTCCTGGAATATCCTCAAAAGGTTTTTCGGCGAGCCATGATCGGCCGCCGGATCATATTTTGCCGCATAGGTCCGCCGCAATGCATCAAGCATCTTCTTCCCGTACAATATCTTGGTGAGGGAGTAATAATTGAAAAGTCCGGGGATGGTCCAGGGGCCGCAGTAGCGCCATGTCTTTCCGTCGGATGACAGCAGGCCTTCTTCGGCAAGGGCCAGAAGTTCTTTTTGAAAGATATCAGCGGGACCGGCGGTAAAAAGGCGCCGGAAGGCGGCGATGTCCATTCCGTCAAGCAGATGCAGCGTGGCATAGTTGGCCATGGCGTAGCGTTGATCGACCGGGTGGCCGGCGTAACGGGCGGTACTGAAGGTGTCGTCGCAGGGGAGGGTTTCAAAGACTAGGCTTCCCGGAAGGCTGCTGCGGGCGAATATCCCGAGGCTCAGCACAGCGCCGGCATGATCGTCCGGGGGAAGCGTTTGTTTCCCGGCTTTATATTTCAGGCCGGCCCTTTGGTATCCGGCAAGCGACCGGTTGGAATAGCCGGCGGATCCCAAGAGTGAAACGGCTTTGAGGATCATGGCCTGCCGGCGGTTGAAAAGCATGGCCAGATCGACGGGGTTCTCCCGGTAACAGGCTGATCCGACAATATCGCTGAAGGGGTTGATATGGATCAGATCGACCTTCCAGCGGATCAGGTCCTGGATGTCCTTCAGGAAGCTGGTCACTGTCTGGCCAGGCAGTCCGGCGATGACGTCAACATTCAGGCAGGGAAAGCCTGATCGCCTGACAGCCTTGATACACTTTTCCACGTCTTTTCTGGTCTGGTTCCGTTTGATGTTCTTCAGTACTTTTTCATCCAGGGTCTGGACTCCGAGGTTGATGCGGTTGACGCCCCGGCGCCGTAAAAGGCGCAGTTTGGCGGAGGTCAGGGACACCGGATGCCCTTCGAAATGGATATCGGTTTTCTTCCGGAATGTGAATCGGCCGAGGGCTTCGGTCAGGAGTTGGTCGATCGCGGGATCTTCCAGGAGGGATACTGTTCCTCCCAGCAGGGACAGGGAGGTGAATTCATGGCCTTTTAACAAGGGCGCAAATGTCCGGATCTGGTCGATAATGAGCCCGACATGATCACGCAATTGTTCCCTGTTCTTGAGTTTGACGCGGGAACAATGGCAATAAGAGCACAGGGAGGAACAGAACGGGATATGGATATTGAGGTGCGTTTTGGGCGGTTGGCCGCCGGGGAACGGCTTTTGCGCGAAGCGTTTAAGATGTGTTCCGATCTCTTTCGGGCTTAAAGGATGGAACAGAGGGACGGCCAGAGTATCTTCGATCCCTCCGGGGACGGTGAGGGTCAGGAACCTCAGGAAGTTTTTAGTGTCTTGGGCGAGCAATGGCGCCTCCCTGTCAGGTCAATGATGACGGGTTCAAGCCTGATATCCAGGTCCAGATATTCCAGTGTTTCAGGGATGAAACGGATCACCCCGAAATCGTTATTAAAGGCGGGATACAATTTCAAAGGGGCCGTAGCGGTAAAAAGTTTCTTGCGGACGGTCCTTGAGCGTTCCAGATAAGCGTTCCCGTTGAGCGTGACCACCCGGCGACGGGGCTCATCCGCAAGGACGACCTGCGCGCGGGGGTCCCGGGCGATCTCCCGCACTTTGTTCGATCCGGGCCGGCAGACCAGGAATACCTTCATTCCGTTGTCGACCTTTAAAGCGCCCATATATCTCGCCCTGGGGGACCCGCCGTGGCCGAGGGTCACGAAAAGGCATTGCCCGGCGTGTTGTGCCAGCCTTTGGGCAGCAAGGCAGATCCTGGAAGCGGCCTGGGTCATGTTCTTCTCCTGATTTCGTTAAAGGTCCGGCAGTATTTAACAAGTTCTTTGGCAGGCAAGCTGCCCGTATAATCCGGAAAATCGGTGCCATGGTCTTTGAGCCAGTATGTTTCATCAAAGCCTTCTTCGATCGCTTTATGGTAAAGCTGCGAACCGGGCATGATCTTCAGCGGCCGGACAACAACGGAGACCTTCGGGTCGATCTTGCGCAGGAACAACAGCGACTCCGACAGGGACCGGCGGTCTTCACCCGGGAACCCGATCAGTAAATTGGCTTCGCATGCCAGGCCGCAGGCAACGGTAAGGTTCAGGTCCCTGACGGCTTTTTCCGGCGTGTAGTCCCTGTGGATGGAATGGAGCAGCCTTTGACATAAGGAGTCCACGCCGTAATAGATCCGCTGGCAGCCGGCAGTTTTCATTTCGAGGAGGAGTTCTTTGTCGATAAGGTCGATACGCGTCCCGCATGTCCATTGGACCTGAAGTTTTGAACGTTTTAAGGCCCGGCAGAGGGCCAGTGCCTTTTTCTTGTTGAGCGTAAAATTGGGGGCGCAGAAGTATATCGGACGCGGCCCGAAAAGCTTGAACAGCCCTTTGATATATTTGAGGACATGACCGGGATCGCGGTCAATGACCCTGTTTTCTTTCTGCTCTATTTTACTGCAGAAGAAACAATGGTACGGGCATCCCCTGGCGGTCTCAACCGGGATAGTATGGGAGATCATGTCCCGGGATATCCAGGACGGGAACTCTCCGAGGATCGCATCGCGCATGTCTTTGGCAAGCGGCAGGGATAGTTCATCGTGGATTTGTCCGTCGCGATTCCTGATCCAGCGCCCTTTATCCCTCCAGGATAATCCCGGGATCCCGTCAAAAGTTTTCCGGCGGGAGAAGGCATCGGCAATATCCGGAAAGGCCGTTTCTCCGTAACCCCGCAGGACCATATCAATGAACGGGTAGTTTGTCATGATCTGTTTATCCAGGAACGAAGGATGGGTCCCCCCGAGGATGGTGAGGGTATCCCGGTCGATCTTTTTAACACGTTTCGCAAGGTCAAGGCACGCGAACCGGGTCAACGAAAAGCAGGATATGCCGACAATGTCCGGCTTGATCCTTTTGATCAGGCGCTCCAGAGTCCGGGGAGAATGGTCTTCCTGGTAATAAAGAAAGGTGTGTTCATTGCCGGCCAGCCGCAGCGCATTGGTGATGGAAAAAGCGCCGAGGGGGAACCAGTCTTCCCGTCCGCTTTGACCGTATAACTCCCTGGTGCCGAGATGATGGTAGGGAGGCGAAAATATGATGATCTTCGGGTTTTTCATATAAAGGTTAAGGGGCCATTACCAGCCAAGGCCGTAATAGCTGTTGGTGAACCATTGGTTTTGTATGGCCCATGCCAGATGGGGGGCGTCCAGATAGTTTTCGGAAGCGGAATAGGCCTTGCGGTATTTCCGCCATAAAAGTTCCAGGACTTCCTTGCCGAAAAGGATCTTCAGGTGTGAGTGAAGATCGAAAAGCCCCTTGAAACTGTGTTCTCCCGGATAGATCCAGCAGCCGGCTTTTTCCGCGACCATCCCGCGTTGTGTAAGGGCCTTGATCTCTTCGGCGAATACAGCCCGCGCATCTTCGTTAAAGAGGGTGCCGAGCCGATCGATATCCATACCGTTAATAATATTGATCACGATCATTTTTGCCATGGATTGTTTTCGGGAGATCTTTTGCCCGCGATACGCGAATGCGTTGACGGATTTCCCGGAAAGAAGGCTTTCGAACAAGCCTCCGCCCGGCAGGGAGCTTCTGGCAAAAGCGCCGAGGCCTATGACCGCGCCCGGGCGATCGGTATAGAACAGCCGGTCATAATCTTCTCCATCCTGCGCGATCGCAAAAGCGCTTGATCCTTGCTGCTTGTAGCCATGTTCGGACAGGAACGTTTTTCCCTGAAGGAGCATCTTTTGGCGGCGTTGGAAGAACGAGGCCGTATTAAAAGGCCTGTTGGCGTTTAACGCTGTACCGGCGATGTCACTGAGCCCGTTCAAGTGGATGATCTCCGGGCGGAAGGAAACGATGCGGGCAAGGTCGTCGAGGAACTCCTGCGACGTTTGTCCAGGCAGGCCGGCCAGCAGGTCGATGTTCAGGAATGGGAACCCCAGGGCCTTAACATCGTTGATGCATCGGGTAACGTCCTCAGAGGACTGGTGTCTGCCGACCAGGTTAAGCGTGCGGTCATTGAGTGTTTGTACCCCTATGCTTAGCCGTTGAACCCCCAGTTTGCGCAACAGTTCCAGTTTGGGTGTTGTCAGCGACCCGGGATTGCCTTCAAAAGAGATCCTGGGCGGTCTTGTGTTCTTGTTCAAATGCGGTTCTGCCGCAGCGAACAATCCCTGGATCTGCTTTTCACTCAGCAGAGATGGAGTCCCTCCGCCGAATGCAAGGTGGCTGAAGCCCCGGCCGCCGGTGACGGGGGCGATCCAGGCTATTTCATTCTTTAATCGTTTAACGTAATCGTTCAGGCTTAACGGGTGATCCGGGCCGGGCCAGGTCTGGCAATGGCAATAAGCGCATTTATTCACGCAGTAAGGGATGTGCAGATATAATCCGCGGTGAACGATGTGATCATTGGCCTGATCGGCAAAATATCCGGTCAGGAACCGGTGGAAATGGTCGCGCGGGAGGTCTTCATATAAGGGGGTGAAAAGAACATCCTCCAGGCTCATGGGGATATTGCGGGTCAAGAATCTCAGGAAGTTCAATTCCAGGGAACTCGTCAGCATGCTTTAACAGCCTCAAGGAGATATTGTTTCCGATGGACCACTTTACACAGAACTTTTAGCTAATTCCAGAATAAATTTTACTGGTACCGGGCATGCCCGGACATATGCGGCATCATCTTTTAATGATGGAGCGCCCGCATGAACAGTGACAGGAACGGCGTATAGCTCAGAACGCACCCGATGAACAGGAAAGGCGCGAAAGCGATCCGTTCCTTGTGGTTCTCCAAATGCTGGATCGTATGGAAGATGACGGCAAAAGAGACGGAAAAGGCCAGGAAGATCACGGCATATTGGGCCAGGTAAAAAGGGTTCAGGGCCCAGGGGGTCAGGAATATCCTAAGGAGCGTGCCGGTGACCAGCAGGGCCACGATCATGAGCAGGTGTTTCTGGATATTGTGCTGGATATAATCCGTCCGGGTCTTGATGGCGGCGTTCCGGGTTATGGCAAAAACGACGTAGGCGATAAAGAACGAGAGCGGTGTGTGGTAGGCTTTAACGACAGTTTGCATGACAGGGGACAGTATCCATGACGCGAAGAACGCGGCGGAGATCCCCCGGAGAAAGGCCTGTTGTTCTTCGGCGGACCTGGCCTGGGCGATAACGGCGGCGCGGTTATGGATCATGTCTTTGATGAGGAACGGGGCCAGGAAGAACATCCCGGCGAGGAAGGTGTTGATGAATAAAGCGACCGGCGGTAATGAGAACAGGTTGCTTTTGGCGGGCAGCGGCATAAGAAAGGCGTAAAGCGTGAAAAGTTTGGCATCGCCTCCGCGCCAGGTATGGCTGATATAGAGGACGGCTCCGACGACCAGCGCAATGGCCCCGTTGAGCATGTGCGTGGCCGGGTCGTGATGCCACAAGAGCGAATGGAAGAGAAGGACGATGGCCCCCAGCATCCCCAGGAAAACAAGATGGGTGTTGAGGATCTTTTGGCGGGTTATGTCGAAGAAACAGGTGATGGCACCGGTGATCAGCAAGAGTAAGGACCAGAGGATGTTTGAGGCGTCAGTTAACGGCATATTTTATCGATCATAATAACATAAACAGGGATGTTTACATATCTGTTGGTCACGGGCTTTTTCGCGGGGTTATTCGTTTCATTCTTGCGAGTTCGAGAAGTACCGCTATATTCTGTCGTTTGTAATGACATTCCGCGCATTCCTTGAATTTCTTATTGATCTGGCTGGTCTTTCCCAGAACGCGCAGGGCCATGAATTTTTTTGATCCCCAGGCTGTTTTCAATGAGCTTCGGTATAGATGCCCGGTGTTGATCTGAGGGACCCGGCAGCAGTAACTCATCTGGCCGTTGAGCCTTGCTGAAAGATAGAACCATCCATTAAAACAACGGTTGCATTCAGGGCCTTTTTTCGGGCCATGGGGTAATGGATCTTTCGGCTTGATCGCAATATCGCGGTTGAACGGGGTTGGCTGCATCGGGACGAGTTCTATCGAGTCAACTCCGATGGACCTCATCAGGCCTGATATTTCATGAAGGCGCGGCTGATTGATCCGGTTCATGACACAGCGGCCTGTTATGGAGAGATGTTTCCCGAGGTCTTTGCGCATTTGCGACAGGGCCTTGATGTTATTGACGACGCGGTTGAAATGATCCGCTCCGTGGATGATCTGATAATCGGCGGCATCAGGCGCACTAAGATCAACGACCAGATGGTCCGCTTTTAACAGGGCCGGGAGCAGGCTGGACGGAAAGGTGGCATTGCTAAAGACCGTAACGGCCAAAGGATATTGTTCGGCCAGGTCCATCATTTGCGCAAACCGGGGATGCAGGGTCGGTTCCCCTTCGCCGGAGATATAAAGGTTATTGACTTTCAATGTCCGGCAGTCTTTTAATATGGCACAGAACTTCCTGAAAGGCAGGTCCTGGGCCGGATGAGCGAGCTCCGGATTCCCGGGGGAATGGTGCCAGCAGTATCGGCAGCGTAAATTGCAGCGGTTCGTAATATGCAAATGAACGATCTCCGGGCCGATATACAGTTTTTCATCACGGGCCCCTGCCACCCGAAGGCGCCACCGGCGTTCTTGTTCATTTTTTTCCAGGATCATCGACGGTCTTTCATTTTAAGGAGTGTGCACGGACCTATTTTTCTTCATTCTTGCCAATTCGGCAAGAACGGCCGTATTCTGTTTTCGGAAGGCGCACCCCGGGCATTCCCTGAACTTCCTGCCGAGTTGCCCGGTCTTTCCCAGAAGGCGTGCCTTCATCAGGGACAGTGATCTCCAGGCGGCCTTGAGCGATCCCTTGTTCAATCGCGCGGCGTTCATTTCGTTGACATAACAGCAATAACTGATCTGCCCGTCCAATCTTATCGATATATAGAACCAGCCTTGAAAGCACCACTTAAATAAAGGGGGCTGATTTAAACAATGGGCCGGCTGATCTTTTTGGGGGACCAGGATGTCCTGGTTATGGGCATGAGGCTGCATGGGTTTGAAATCCACAGAATTAATGCCCATGTCGTTCATCAGTTTTGATATTTCCCCGGTCCGTGACGCGTTAAGTTTATTGATGATACAAGTGACAGACATCAGGCCGTCTTTACCCGAGGCCCCGTTCATCCGCGATAATGCCTTGATGTTGGCAATGACTTTGTTGAAATGATCCGCGCCATGGATGGCGTGATACATTTTGGCATCCGCGGCGCTAATGTCTATGATCAGGCGGTCGGCTTTTAATAAAGCCGGGCGAAGTCTGGCGGGGAATGCGGCATTCGTAAAGACCGTTAAAGCTAACGGGAATTTCGCTGCGTGATCCATCATCTGTTCGAATTGCGGATGTAAGGTCGGCTCTCCTTCGGCGGAGATATAAAGGGCGTCGACTTTCAGGTCCGCGCAGTCTTTTAATATGGCGTCGAATTCCGCCAAAGGCATGTCCTGGGCCGGACGGGTGTGCACGGGATTATCCGGAGAATGGTACCAGCAGTGCCGGCAACGCAGATTGCAGCGGTTCGTGATGTGGAGGTGGACCACTTCCGGGCCGATATACAATTTATTGTCGCGGATGCCGGCCACGCGAAGCCGCCGCCGAAGCAACAGTTCATTTTCTTTAAGGATCATCGGTTGTCTTTCATTGTTTAAAGAACTTTCTCAACTGGGCAATATCTTTCATGTAGGCCTGGGCCTTGGTATCGAAGAACATCAGGGTGTCATTGTCGAAACAGGCTTCTTCGGTGATCTTTTTTTCTTTGATGAATCGGGCATAGATGGGGGTCCCGGGCAGCACCACCAGAGGGTTGATCGTGAGTTCGGAAAAAGGGTACAGATCGCGTAAAAGTTTCTTCGTTTTGACCAGTGATCGGCCGGATTCGCCAGGATTCCCGACAGTCAGGAAGATCCCCACTTTTATGCCTGCGTCCCGGGTCCATTTAACCGCCTGCAGGATCTCTTTTTGCCCGTATTCCTTCCCTATATTCCGCAGGATCGTTTCATCGCCGGACTCGATCCCGAAATAAACCGTTTCGCAGCCGGCGTATCGCATCAGGCGCAGGGTTTTCGGGTCGGCGCAATCAACCCTGGCGGTGCAGCCCCAGGAAACGGGTTTCGGCAGTTTCGTCAGCTGTTGGCATAAATGGATGGTCCGGTCCTTATTGAGAATAAAATTGGCGTCATCGAAGAACAGCCGCGGGAGGTTGTAGCGGGTTACCAGGGAATGGATCTCGGCGAAAATATTATCAACGCTCCGCAGGCGTGTTTGTGCGCCCCACAGGAGCGGGCGGTCACAGAAAGAACAGCTGAAAGGACATCCGCGGGCTGTTACGACCGGGACCGGCGTCAGTCCTTTATCACAGAAATATTGTCCGGCGAAAGGAAGGGAGTCCAGGTCGGTAAAGGTTTTTGGCCGGGTTTTCATGATCTTTTCATGTTGCAGAAGGGCCAGGTTAGGGACCGTGGAGATATCTGTTCCGGCCCGGACGAGCTTCGGGAAAACAAACTCGGGGTCTGCGGTAATGACAATATCGGCCAGGCCGCGGGTCAGGATCTGCCGGTGGAAAAAAGAGGCGGTCGGGCCAAAGGCCACGATCAGCCCGCGGGGGTCCTTGGCCCTGATCTGTTGCATGAGCCTTAACGCGTTCTTTTTATTTCCCAGGAACATGGCGATGCCATGGATGTTCCTGCTGCGGGGGCTTTTTGTTATTTGCGATCGAAGGTGTTTTTCGAAGCCGGGGATGTCGTCGAGATGGTCGTAAAACTGTACGCGCAGATCATTGTCGCGCAGTGCCAGATAAACATAGGCGGTGTAAAGGCGCATGGTCCAGTGATTCATGCACGCCGAGAATGTCACGGGCGGCAGGAATATATTGGCGGTAGAACGGGGATC
This sequence comes from Candidatus Omnitrophota bacterium, assembly GCA_903908245.1. Taxonomy (GTDB): domain Bacteria; phylum Omnitrophota; class Gorgyraeia; order Zapsychrales; family Fredricksoniimonadaceae. The sequence goes on along the minus strand of CAIVRE010000006.1, from coordinate 91,967 downwards.
GTTTTTCATTGTCATTCAATGGTCCTGGTGCCGATCGTGATACGACGCTGTATGTTTTAATTATATGATATAATTATATAAATATAAATAGTTAGGATATTTGCTTGTTATTACGGTCTTTGGGGTCAAAGTGCAGTTGTTCTGTTTAATCCGGGGATCGAAGGATATGGGTTGTCAGATGATCCGTTTGTCTTCCAGACAGGTCGGCGTGTTGAGAGAAAAGCTGCGCGGGGAACTTGAGGCGCGGTTGGCACGCCTTAGGCGAAGCGACATGAAATACCATGTTGTCCTGGCTTTGAGCGGGGGGAAAGACAGCGCGTACCTGGCGTGGCTGGTGTCGAAAAGATACAAGCTTCGCGCTCTCGGGGTGACCGTTGATAACGGGTTCATGGAGCCGCTGGCGTTCAAGAATGTGGAACGTGTCACCGGACGTTTGGGGATGGACCACGTCGTTCTTGATGAGGCACGCTTGTTCCGGAAGATGTACCGGCAGACTTTTCGTCAGGGGTTCCTTTCCGCTTCCGTAGGGCTGCCGTGCGATGTGTGTTCCAGGGTGCTTCCTTTGGTGATCGAGAGACATGCAGGAGCAAGCGGGATCCCTTTGGTCATGACAGGCAAATTCGACCTGGAGCATCCGCAGCTTTGGGAAACCGGAGGCCCTCCTCCCACGCCGGTGATCGCGCAGTTCATCGCGGCAATGGATGCGACCCGTTTAAAAAAGAGAAAAGTGGCCGTTGATGTTTGTTACCCGTTGAATACCTTTTTGGTCACTGAAGCGGAGATATTCCGTGTCTTGAAGAAGGAGGTCGGTATCTCCCGGACCGAGGAGTTCAGGTCGGAGGAGACCTCCTGCGAGATCGTTCATGCGTGCATGTATCTTTTCAGGAAGGCCCGGGGGTATAATCCTCATTTGGCATTGATGAGCACATTGATCCAAAGGGGATTCTGGGATCCGAAGGGATCACAGGGCCGGCTTAAGAAGCTCGATGAATATTTAAAGAGCGCTGAGGCCAGAACGCGGGCATTAAAAGTGTTGTCAGAGCTGAAAGTTATGGTGTCATGATAAAGAAGAATGTCCTGATCGTTGGCTGCGGGGCCCTTGGTTGTTCTTTGGCGGCGATGTTGTCATCGGTCGCTGCCATTACGGTGTATGACCGTGGGGAGAGGACTCGCCGTATCATTCGCCGCCGGGGGATCTTTTTGAAGGAGGGCCGGAAGGCCTTTCATGCGCGAGCGGAAGTGGTCGATCACCCTCGGGAATTATCCGGGCGTTTGTTCGACCTTATCATTATCACGACCAAGGTCGCGGGGGTGCGTGCCGCGGCGGAGCTGACGGCGCGTTATGCCAGGGCAAAGAATGTTTTTTTCCCGCAGAACGGGATCTTCGATCTTTCCTGGGCGACGGATCTTTTCAGGAGTGCTGATATTTCCCGCGGGGTTGCGACCATTGCCTGTCGTGAGGCCGGGGCAGGGCGCGTTGAGATCGCTTTTCGCGGGAAGGTGTTCGCGGGGGGGGCCGGGGCGAGAAAGATCGCCGCGCTGTTCGCCAGGGCAGGGGTCAGGTCTGCCGCCGTTGCGGATCCGCGGCGTGCGGTGTGGGCGAAGCTTATTTTTAATGCCGTCATGAACCCGCTTCCTGTCATTACCGGCCGCGGGTATGATATCCTTAAGGAGGATGCGGCGGTGTATGGGCTGGCCCGCAGGGCTATCCTGGAAGGGAAGCGTTTGGCGGCGGCGGAAGGGGTCCGCCTTGCTTTTGACCCCATGCGCGCGGTGGATGGCATCCGCCTTGGCCGTTACGGAGTGATCCGTCATATGGGCTCGACCTATACGGATGTTATGTCCGGCCGTCCGACGGAAATGTGTTTTATGACCGGGGCGCTCCTGGAAATTGCCCGGCGGCACCGGATCGCTGTTCCGGCGTTGACCGGTATCAGTTCCGCGTTCGCTGATAAAACGGACATAAAGATCCGGAGAGGCTTTTAATGAGTAGCCTTGCCTTGAAAAAGATATCCGCGCTTGTATCGGGTTTTATGGTGCGCGTGCGTGGCTACCGGAAGGTCTTACTGCCACTCAGGAAGAAAGAAGATATCCTTCGGCTTCCGGTGATGGCGCGTGCGGACCTGAAAGCCTTTGCCGCTGCGGGTTTTATCCCTTCCGCGTTCAATATCACATCCACATCCGGTTCGACCGGTTCCCGTCTTTTGATCGTGCATTCCCGGGCGGCGTATAACATGCATCTTCGCCGGCTTGCCCGGATGTACCGCAGCATAGGGGCCGGGCCGGGGGAGGTGTGCCTTAATTTGTGTTCCTACGAGTTGAACAGCGGCGGACGTATGATGGAGGCGGCTTATAAAGCGGCTGGTTCGGGGGTCATTGCTTTAGGGGGTATCAGCACTCCGCAAAAATGTGATGAAGCCGTGAGCCTTATCCGGGCCTTGCGTCCTGCGATAGTGAATGCCTATACCAACCAGCTGTTCGACCTTTTTTCAAGGCTTGGGGCCAGGCATTCGATCAGAAAATGCGTGGTCAATGGAGAGCCGTTGTGGCCGTCGTATCGGGAACGGATCGAACGGATCGGGAAGGTCCGGATCCATGATCATTACGGGGCGATGGAGGTTTCCGGGTTCGCGATCACCCGAAGGCCGGAAGATCCGTATATGTCCGTGTTCTCTGACGGACTTTTTTTTGAGGTCCTCAGGGATGACGGGACCGCGGCCGATGAAGGGGTCGGGGCTTTGCTTGTGACAGACCTGGAAAATACCTGCATGCCTTTTATCCGTTACCGCCTGGGCGATCGGGTGGAGCTTTGTCGGCGGCGTGGTGCGATCATGGTGAAGGTATTATCCAGAACGGAGGATACTGTCCTTGTGAATGGCGTGGTGGGCGTCAAAAGCATGATGATCCGGACGGTCAACGATCTTTTGGGGCATCCGGATTTCTTTTTTGAGATCAAAAAGGATAGCACAACATACAAGGACACTCTTTTGGTCAATATTCCGGCCGCCGATATGCCTGTTGGCCCAAAGTTGACGGGCCTTCTCCGGCTTGTCGCCGGGATAGATCCGTGTGTTGTTGCAAAGGCGTTCCATGGCGCGGTCCCCAGGATGGCAAACGGGAAAATAAGGTATTTTATTGATGGTCGGGAAAGAGCAGTCTAAGGTTCATATCCGGTCGGCGTATTTTTATTTGACGGAGCGTTGCACGCTCCGGTGTGCGTATTGTTATTTCCGTGACAAAAGGGCCCGTGACCTTCCACGGGAGGTGATCATCCGGTCCCTTGATCTGATGCAGGGGCTTTCTTCCGGCCCTGGTTCTTTTGTTATCAGTGGCGGAGAACCATTGCTTTGCTGGGACCAGTTCCGCTGGCTGGTGGCCACTTTGCAGCGGCGTTTTCCCGGTCGGCACATTCATTTACAGACGAACGGGACTTTGCTTACGCCCGGACGGATCGCTTTTATCCGTCGATCCGGGGTTAGCCTGGAGTTCGGTATTGACGGGGACAAGGATGTGACCGTGCGCCATCGTTGCGGCCTGGAGAGTGCCGGGTACGTTAAACTTGTCAGGAATATCAGGTTGTGTGTGGCTGCCGGTATTAAATGCGGCTGTACCATGACGGTCCATCCTGAAGCCTCGGGGGACATGCTTCACCAGGCGACTTTTTTGAAGACACTCGGCCTGGGCTCTGTTGATGTTACCCCTGCGGCCTTCATGCCCTGGACGCCGGGGGCTGTGGCACAGTTCCGTGAGAATTATAAGATGGTCATTGCCGATCCATCGCTGAGGCAGGTCCTTTTAACCAGTGAGGACCAGGAATTCATTCATCCCGGGGTCATGGACCTGAGCCTGCATCCGCCGGGGCATCTTTTGGCCGGGGATGCATTCCTCTGTTTGCCGGAGGCTCAGCGGTCGCGGTCGAGCCTTTGGGCGCTCAAGACCGGGGATCTCAGGCCGGAGGTGCTGGCGTTCTATCAGAGGGCTTATTCTGCGTTGCATCATCGCAGGACGAGGGTCACATACCGTGACCTTGTCTGTTGTAATTTTGACCTGGTCAACAGGATCATGGGCAAGGAGTACATTAATACCACGCAGATCGTCGCATTGATGAGGTTCCTGACAAAAATGCATTGGATGATGATCCTGAAAGAAAGACGCCGGGCATGAAGATCAGTATTAAAGAGAAAATGAACAGGAGAGGGTTGCGCGTCCTCGGCGCCAGTGACGGAAAGGTTTATATCGGCCCGCAGATGGCCAAGCTTAATATCACTAATCGGTGCACTCTCCGCTGCCGGTATTGCGGCGCGCACGCCCCTGGGAATCCCTGGCATTTACGCAAGCGCAAGGACCTTCCATTTGACCAGTTCAAAGAGCTTGTCCGGGACCTTAAAAGACTGAAAGTTGATTCAGTGGATATTTCCGGCGACGGAGAGCCCACATTGCATCCTCGTTTCGCCGATATGATGGCGATCCTGGGCCGGCAGCCTTTTGATGTTGCGGTCGTATCCAACGGGACTTTTCCGTCAGCGGTTTGCCGGGACGTCCTTAAAGCGGACAGTGTGCGCATTAATTTGAGCGCGCCCGACCGGGAATTGTATAAAGAGCTTCAGGGGCAGGACTTTTTTGTCCGGGTAACGGAGAATATCAGGAAGTTGGCAGCGCTTCGGGACGCGCGAAAACCGGGATTCAGGATCCATATTGTTTTTGTGGTCAATCGATTGAATGCGGGCCTTGAGGGCCGGATGCGGGCATTGATCCGGCATTTGGGCGCGGATGGGCTGATCGCCAAAAAGATGGATGTTCATCCATACGATCTGGATATCCGGCCGGGATCCGGTGCCTTGTCGCCGGAGCTAAAGCAGGGATCTTCCTGCCGGTTCCCGTGTTTTGAAGGGTGGTTCTTTGTGATGAATGACCTTGGCGGAGGGGTCGGCTGGTGTTGTTCGGTCCAGCAGAAGACGGTCCTGAATATAAAGAAAAGGTCTCTTTACGACATTTGGTTCTCAAAAGAGTTCATGCGTATCCGTATGGCAGGACGGCGGGGCGATTTTCAGAAGATGTTCGAACCGTGTGGCGCGTGTATCCATGTGGATGAGCAGAGGAAGGTCGCACGAACGATCCTGGCCATGAACAGGAAGAAAATGGCCCGGCAGCGTGGAGAGTCCCTGTGAGTGTGATGGCAGAGCGGGTCCCATCAGGATTGAATCATGTCTGGTTGTTCATCACCGACAAATGTAACCTCCGGTGCGGGTATTGTTTTTTTAAATATAAGACCGGACGGAAAGTGATGCCTTTTGAGGTGTTCCGGGCTGCGCTCGCGATGGCGGTGCAAAAAGGCGAGTTCATTATTTCAGGAGGGGAGCCGTTAGCCGCCTGGGATGCGCTTAAAAAGATGGTTGCGGCGATACAGCGGCGATATCCCAAGAGGTATGTGTCCGTTCAGACGAATATGACATTGATGGATGATCGACGGGCGGCGTTCATGGCCCGGCGGGGTATTAATATCGAAGCGGGTATCGACGGCGATGAACAAACGGTCCTGGCCAATCGGCCGGGGTCGGGGGTCCGGTATGTTGATATTCTTCGTGGATTGAAGTCCGTGCGGCGTACCCGTAAAGCGTTTACGGCCACAATGACGGTCCATCCTTCAGGGGTTTGCCGTTTGGAGGAAAACGTCAAGTTGTTGGCTTCTTTTGGGCTTCGTTCGGTCGAGGTGCATCCGGCATTTCTTGAAGATTGGGACAAGCGCTCGGCCAAGGTGTTCCTTGAGCAGTATCGCCGGATCACCGCATGGGAGATCCGGCAAGGCTGTATTGGTGTGATCGGCCGCGGGTATTCCTGCCCTGCCGGCGGTGCCTGGGACATGGTCGTTCTTCCGGACGGGAGGGTCCTTCCGAGCTGGGTTTTCCTCTCGTTCCCGGAAAAGGTCCGCGAGCGTTTTTATGTGATGGACTTGAAGGGGGGCTTTTTGAGGGAACTGCCGTCAGGAAAGAGATATTTTTCGGCGCTGGAAAGGTTCCTGGGCGAGAGGGACGGAATGCCGAGTTACCGGGCCGTGAGCAATTTTAATGCGGGCCTGGCTGTCCGTTCTTCCGGAGGCGGCCGGTACTCCGCGCGAGTGGGGGCTTATACAGGATTATGCGAAAGCATCGAGGCGGTTGACCGAAGGTTTATGGGGAGAATAGCATGATAAAAGTCCGCTATGAATGTGCACTTGTCGAGCGCGCGCTTGCATGTGAGTATGCGTCCGAATTGGAACGGTGTGTGAAGGGCCTTGACGGGCTTAATGATATCAAGCCTTTAATCCGTGATTTTGAGGACCGGTTCGCGGCGTATATCGGGGTTAAACACGCGGTGGCGGTTAATTCCGGAAGCGACGCATTGAAGATGATGCTTTTGGCCAATGGCGTCAAGAAGGGGGACGAGGTCATTGTGCCGGACTTGACCTATCAGGCAGTCCCTTTGGCTGTTTCCTATTGCGGGGCGAAGCCGGTCCCTGTGGATGCCCGTGCGCAAGACCTGACCATGGATCCTGTTGAGGTCGAGCGAATGATCACGCGCCGTACGAAAGCGGTGGTCGCGGCGCATATGTTCGGCCGGCCGTGTGACCTGGACCGTCTGGTGCGCCTTTGCCGGGACCGGGGGATCGTGCTTCTGGAGGATGTTTGCCAGGCTGAAAGTTCACGATGGAAGGGCCGGATGCTGGGGAGTTACGGGGATATGGGGGCTTTTTCGTTCTCTTATTACAAGCCGCTTTCCTCCTGCGGGGGCGGGGGCGGGATGGTTGTTTTTAATGACAAAAAATATGAACGGATCCGCGGCTGGATGGAGGATTGGAAAGATGACGGGGAGCTTTTGCGGCTGGGGCAGCGTTTCGCGCCTTTGCCTTTGATGGACCTGGTCGCTTTACGGGTTAAATTCGCGCATTTAAAAAAGATCATTGATTCGCGCAAACAGGTCAGCGATTTCTATGCAGGGGCGCTGGGATCCATGGAAGGGGTGCGTATTTTTAAGGACAGGGAAAAGGCCGGGATCGTGCCGCAGAATTTCCTGGTGTATTTCTCTGTCAGGGATGAGCTGTTCGCATTTCTTTCATTGCACGGTATCCTTGCGCAGCGCCCGTATACGCCGTTGCATGCGATGGGAGCGTATCAAAAGTCATGCCGCAGGAAGTACCCTGTGAGCGAAGAGTATTTCGCCTGCGGCTTGCATCTTCCCCTGTATTCTTTCATGGGCCTGGATAAGGCGCGGGAGGTCGTGGCTGTCTGTAAAGCTTTTCTGGGACGGAGGTCGAAGTGAGTTGGGACCGCGCATCCGAGCGTTTGAGGTTCAAGGGGATCCTTTCGGGAAAGCCGCTGATCGGGCCGCGTTCGGTCAATGTCCATTTGACCAATGCCTGCGACCGCCGGTGCAGGTTCTGCTGGTATTTTTCTCCGATGGTCTCCTGGCGTGAAAAGCGCAAGGATATTGATTTTGATGTTTTAAAAAGGTTGATCCATGATTGTGCCGGGATGGGTGTTGAGGAGATCAATCTGGAGGGAGGGGAGGTGGCCCTGTATCCACGCGTTGCCGAGGCTTTTCGCCTGGTCCATCGCCTGGGGATGTCGCTGGCGGCGTATACGCATCTGGATTATGGCCGGGAGCATCTCGACTACCTCCGGTTGGCCGACCGGCTTAATGTCAACCTTTCCGCCACTACGGCCGCTTCCTACCGCCGTATTCATGGCAAAGACGGGTTCGGGGATGTCATTGACAATTTGCGCCTGTTATCGGCCATGCGTACAAAGTACGGCAAGCCGTCGCTGGTGCTTACGTTCATTATCAATGAAGTGAATTACAGGGAGATCGAGGCGTATCTTGATCTGACGGATCGTTTTCAGGTCGACCGGGTGGCTTTTCGCCTTTTTGAGGCTACGGTCGAGATGAAATCCCTGGTGTTTTCGCCGGGGTCAATGAAACCCTTGCTGGGGATCATTGCCAGGGCCGGAAAGGGCCGGCATCGGGCGATCAATAATTTGTCGCAGATCCACGATATCATTTCCCGAAAGGGGTTTGTGAAGGACCGGGCGGCAATGGCGCCGACAAAATGGAATAACGACAGGCTTTTTTATTATCACGCGGTGCCGCAGGAGCGGGTGCATTGTTATACCGGGTGGTTCAATGCCCTGATCGACGAGCGGGGCAGGGTCGTCGCTCCCTGCGACAATATCGGGGTTTGTATCGCGGGGAATATTTATAAAGGATCTTTCAAGGATATCTGGTTCGGGTCAGTCAAATTTCAGAAGATCCGGCAGGACGCGATGCGGTGTATTGATATCAGGAAAGACCGCTGGAGGGAGTGCCGGTACTGCGGGCATGCGGAGCTTAACAGGTCTGTGCATGCGGTATTGGCCCGTGTTCAATCTGGCCCGTCCGGCAGAGGCTTGAAAGGGTTGGTGAGGCAATGACCAAGGCTGTATTAAGGGATGTGACCGTTGAGGTGACCAACCGCTGTCAACTGCGCTGCCGGGCTTGCGCGATATGGAAGGAACGCTCCAGGCGCGAGATATCAGCGTCCCGTTTTATCCGGTTGACCGAAAGCCTGTTGCGGAATTATCAGGTCCGGTTCATATCGGTCACGGGCGGCGAGCCTTTCCTGCATCCCGGGATCGGGGGGGTCCTGCGTTTTCTGGCGCTGATGAGATCGCGCGGCCTTGTGACCGGATATGGTGTTTACACGAATGGGGCTTGTACCGCGCGTATTCAAAGACTGTTCAAGTCTCAAGGAAGAATGTTCAACGGTATCGAGGTAGGGGTGAGTGTGGACGGGGATGAGCAGGCGCATGATGCCCTGAGGGGCAAGGGGGCGTACCGCAAGACAATGAAGACGCTGGAGTTCCTGGCGGGCGAGTGCCGGGACAGTGTTAAGCTGGAGTTGAAGTTCACCATTAACCGTGTTAATTATCATGCCCTTGGGGAGGTGTATCGGCTTGCCCGTCGTTTCGGCGCGCGATTCTCTCCCAAGATCATGGAGTATGGGGTTGCGGCGTATTATCATCGCAGCGGCGGGCCGGGAGTTCAGGCGTTGTCTTCGTTGACGGCATTGATGCGTTCCAGCGTACGCGCGCAGGTATTGGATATTCTCCATGGCGGGGCAGAGGGGATCGACCGGGCGATGGCCGAGGCTGTCCTGCATTTGCTTGACTCTGGCCGGAAGGGGATCTCGGCTTGCGCTACGCCGAAGAATAGTTTGTTCATCACTTCCGGCGGCGATGTTCATCCATGCCTGTATATGCCGCCGGTGGGCTGTGTTGACCTTAAAGGAGGCCTTCCGGACGGGCTGGATCTTCAAAGGGGCGTAATGTTCCGATCCGCCAAGAAGGGGGATTGCCCCGGGTGTTTTGCCTATCACGGTTTTTTGAAACCATTTAATTTGCGTTATCTGGCATGAAAAGAAAAACGGCTAATCCTGAAAAGAATCTTCGGACGGAGCAATTCCGTGTCGAGTTGTGTGCCGCGATGGCCGTGGCCATCCGGTCGGGAGGCATTCCGTCGGCGGTAATGTTCAGCGGCGGTTTTGATTCGATTTTCTTATATGAACAGGCCAGGCAGGTTTTCCCCGGCGTTGCGGCGGTCACGGTGGCTTTCGACAGGTATAATCCGCGTACGGTCCTTGAGGCTCAACGGGCGGCCCGTCTGCTTAAGGCCAGGCATCAGGTGGTCCGGGTTTCCCTGAAAGAATATATTCTTTCTGCGATACGCGTTGAGGAGCTTTTGAAAGGAAGGGGCCGCGATTATGACATCCCTCTTTTGCATGCCGCGCTCCTGAAACTTCCGTCTTCGTTCAAACGTTTCTGGGCAGGGATGGGCAGTGATCAGTGGCTGGGGGAAGAGGCGATGGCCCGGGGACCGTCAACCGCCCGGCGGCGCAGCCAGGCGCGGGAGATGGTACGTCATCACGGGATCATCGCGGCAGATTCCGGCCGGGAAATCGTATTCCCTTTCCTTGAGAAGGCGGTCCTTGATGCTGCTGTCCGTATCCCGGCACCGCTTAAGAAAGGCAAGCGGTTGCTGCGTTCATTGTCGCCGGATCTATCCGTTTTATTTCCCTGCGTGGGCAAACCCGAGTTGCAGGTCCCGGCGAGTGTCAGAGCGCTGGCGTTGAACTGTTGCCGAAAGCGGGGAGGTTGACGTGATGAGGCCGGCGTATCTTTTTATCCGGGATGATGATGTAAAGGCTGCAGGCGGTTATTTCAAGGAATTCTTTCGTTTATTCCTGGAGAAGGATCTTCCCGTGGTGTACGCGGTGATCCCTGATGGCCTGGACAGCCGACTGGCGGGTATGTTAAAGCGCCAGAAAGCGCGGACGCCTGGATTATTGGATATTGTTCAGCATGGCTGGAGCCATGCGGATCATTCCCGCCCGGGAGAGCGGAAGTATGAGTTCGGGCCTTCGCGTTGCGCCGCTTGCCAGGGGCGTGATCTTAAGAGGGGGATGTCCGTGATGAAGTCGGTTTTCGGAAAAATGTTCACTTCGGTCTTTGTTCCTCCGTTCCATGGATATGACGCGACAACGCTCGGCCTTGTGAAAAAGTGCAGGTTCGCCGGTTTTTCTGCCGGCAAGAAGGCGTTCTCTCCCGGAGATAAAGTCCTTGATATCCCCGCCGGAATATCTTTTGGCGCCCGCAACGGTCAGGGGAAGAAGATGGATCACCGATATATGCTGCGGCATCTGGTGCGGGCGGTTGTTCCGGGCCAATTGACCGGGATCCTTCTTCATCATGAAGAGTTCGCGGCGCAAGGGCTGGAGGGGGAATTGCAGTTCTTTCTGAAGGGGATTTCCCGCTGGCGTGACAAAGGGGGAATTAAAATAATCCTGTTATCGGACGTTCTTGGCCGCCGTTCTTCTTTTCAAGCAGGTTCCTGAGCATTTCAATCCGTTTTCCAAGGTGGTAAGAATATTCTTTCTGCAGGCGGTTGGTCGGCAGCTGCCGGGCCCGTTCTTCTCCCCGCGTGTTCAACTTGATATATTCTTTGGCCAGATCAAGCTGAACGAGGATATTCAAGACGCCCAGTTTTTCTTTCTCCAGCCGGTGTTCTTTGAAATAGCCTTGCACAAGGCCGCGGATCACCGAAGATGGTTTTCTCAGGAAAATGCAGGAGGTGATCAATGTCGCCAATCCGGATAATTCCTGGTCTGTCTGGATATGGCCGATGTCCAGGATATAGGCCTGGCCATTGCAGAAGAAAATGTTGGCCAGGGAGAGATTGGCATGGACGGGCCGTGCCACAAAGAGCCGGGGGGTTTCGGAATATGTTCTTTTAAAAGCTTTGAGGGCTTCCTGTGCGGGGGGGCATGCAGGAGCGGCTTCGGTCAGCGGGCGCAATTTCTTTATGAGGGGTTCTGTTTTAAGCAATTTAACGATAGCCGGCGCTGTGTCCAGGGCCTGATCCAGGAGGAAAAGGGCGCGATTGATCCTGGCGACCTGCCTGGGGACGAGCTTGTTCTGGTAGGCAGGGTAACCGTCGAGATAGGTATAGCAGGTCGTGCAATATTGACCGGATAAGGCATAAGGCCGGCGGTCGTTCGCGCGGAACATGGGCGGGACCGCGATAGTCTTGGATATCAGCAGGCGGTTGAGGAGCCATTCTGTTTGAACGTTCTTTTCAATGCGCCGGAACCATTCATTCGTGGCCGGCTGGAATTTAAAAATATATTGTCCACGGGAACACTTCGCGTAAACGGTGAAGTTCGAGTGGGACAGGCGCAGGCCTTTTTCGGGGATCCACTCCAGCAGCCTGCCGGTATTGAATATGGCGCATAAGCGTTCAACTTCGGGCCGGTTGATATTGAAGTCCCTTGTGTCAAAACGGCGCGCGTCCATTCCGGTGAAGGCTTGATGCTCCATTTTAGGCCTCCTCGACGATGATCTTGGCAGAGGTTCGCGCTCCCTGGAACCAGGACAATGGCGCCGGGGCCGGCCGCGGCCGGTCGGCCCGCGCACGAATGGCCTGGGCGAGCGACCGGGGGGTCAGCGTGTCGTAAGACAGGACGGTGCTTGCGAATTTCTCTTGAAGAAGGGCGGCACGGGCGATCTGGTCATTGGTGGGCATCCGGGAGAGCCCGTTACTGTAGGGCACGATCACCGACGGAGTGCCATGGCGCATCAGTTGTACCGATGTATTATAGCCGCAGAGGCTTATCGAGACCTGGCAGGTCCGCAGATGATCATCCAGGTCGGAGAGGTGGCTGGTCAAAAGGATCGGGCTGCCTTTGTTTTCTTTCAGGACCTGTTTAAAGAGGGACATTTCTTTTTCGGATGTGGATGGGCCGCAGGCGATGATCATCCGGAAGTTCTTCCCGAGGAGTTTTTGAGCTTGGATCGCGTTGACAATGAGTTTGGGATATACAGCGCCGCCGCCGCGGCTGACAATCACTGTATTCGGGGCGGGGGGGAGTTTTTCAAGGCCGTCGTTCTTCGTCGGTGTCAGTATTCGCCGGGGGAAAATATAGCCGGTATGGATCATTTTCTTTCTGATCGATCCAAGGGTCGCGGTGTAAAGGTCCGCGATCTCTTTTGAGGCGATGGACCTTAGAAAATAGGGCGTTTCGAGTTGTTCGGGTGTGTGGATCAGGAAGGCATCGTAAAAGGACAGCAGGGCTTTATATACCGCCGCGAATTGCCTGTCCTGAAGGCGGATCAGGTCGATGATGAGAGGATAGCCGATACTGGCAATGATCCTGCAGCCGGTCTTCCGCAAATAACGCAACGCCGGAAGAAGTTCCGGGATATAGGCTGAACGGCCGAAAGGGAAGAATTCTGTTATAAAGACGCCGGGGGTGAATTCTTGCGCGGCTTTAAGGATGAACGCGGCGCGTTCGGTTGTTCGCTGCGGTATTGAGCGGGAGCGAAAACTGTCCCGGGTATCGAACGGGAAGGGGATGTTCAGGAGCCTGTACCCTTTGGGGTGTTCTATAAGGGGTTGAAGCGCTCCACCCTGCAGGAGCAGAAGGCTTGTTTTTGTTGCGTGGTGATCAACAATAGATGTCGCAAGCGAGATCGTGCGGGTGGTGTGGCCGAGAGTTTGTTTGTGGGTGTAATGAAGAAGGATACGGAGTTTCTTTGCCATTGCCAAGCGCACGATCAATTTCAGGTCAGTTGTCGCATCCGAGGAGCGTAAAAAAGAGAGTGTTGTCTTTGGTGGCCGCATTTGCCGGATAGCCGAAGCTTTCAACAAAGATATTGCCGGCGTCACAATGGAAGTCGGCGGGGAGTGCCGCTATGGGGCTGGCGCTTGGGGTCGCTTTATAACAGTATGTTATCTTGTTGTGCAGGTCGGAGATCTTGCGATACCCGGTATCGCAAGGGGCTGCAGAGTCAGCGAGTTTCTTCAGATCAAAGCTGCCGCTGGTGTCGGATGTCCGGTAACTGTATCCAGACGGGGATGAGCATACGGCGATATAGCCGCAAATATCTGTATTGGGGAGGCATATTTTCGGTTCATCAAGGGCGTCGCATATCTGGTTGGCCGGGGATGCTTTTGCTGTGTCTCGCGAGCCCGCGGCTACAGGCAGGGGTTCTATTTCCGGCCACCAGCCGTACAGGCAGGCCAACTGTGCGCAGCTTTCATTCTCGCGCATGCCCCTGAGGCCTTCCGGATTCGGCCCATAGCCGCCGGGACAGCGCCTTTCGCAATAGCGCGCGTCGGCGCATTGGTTGGCTTTTAAATATACATAATGAGCGCGGTAAGAGTTGAACTTCAGGATATCGGATGTTTCCGCGTTCTTGGTCAGGATCCTGTAGGGGTTATGAGGGGGTGGTTCGACGAGGTGCGCGCTTACCCGTGCGTAATAGGCCATATCCTTCGGTTCTTCATTGATGTTGGGCGGGTTATCGCCCGAGTTGGTGGCGGATTGACGGTAGATGACTTCCGGGATCAGGTCTGTGCGCAGGGCGATGGCCGTGGCCTTGGCGTCCTGGAGTGCATTCTCCCGGACCATGTAGTCATCTTTTTCGGCGTCCCCTGTAGCGGGCCCGTTGCAGGGTTTTGATCCCGGGAAAGGATACTGCCAGCAGGTAGGCAGGCAATTTTGCTTTGTCTCATCATCCGGGCCTTTGCAGGCATAGATCGTGTCTTTCGTGCTGGGGTTGGCGGCATTGGCGCATTGTCTGACATATAATCGTTGGCCGACAAGGCAGTCGTAGCCGTTGGCGGATAACAGGTCACAGGTGTTGGTATAGGAGCCGCCGAATCTTGCATCCAGGGTGGTTTTGGTCTTTCCAGCCTGGGTACAGTTCAAAGTGGCTGAACCTGCCGAGAAGCGTGTCCCGCAGCTCAGAGGCTCTGGCGCAGAGCAGCAGGTGCCGTCGGGAACGCAGGCTTCTTCCGCCGCGCATTTGATCGGAGAGCAGGTGCGGTAAAAGTATCTTTGCAGGGCACTGCAGTTGCCTACGCCGCACTCGCCTTGTGACCAGCCGGCGGCCTGATAGCTGCCGATGTTCAGTGCGCTGGGCAGGGCGGTGGTGCCGTTCGAACATCCGCAGATCTTGGGGATATTCGTGGCATCGGGGGCCTGCTGGATGATCTCGGAAGTCGCGTCCTGTACGCTTTCATCGGTGAGCTGGAAATAGCCCTGGACGGATTTTAATAATATAGGCCCGCCAATGATGATCCCGACCATAATGATCGAGGCGAGCAGCATATATTCGAGAACGGATTGCCCTTTATTTTTTAAAAGCATAGGGACCTTTGTAGATTTCTGGTCAATCGACAATTTAAGTATAAAAGATAAACCAGGGTTTAGCAACCCTTTTGAGGATAAATCAAGGCGCCTAATTCTCCTTGACGAAAAAAAAGTCGTAAGATATACTATCGCACCTTAGCGGTTCCATGGCTATTTTATCGTCTCGTGTGCCACTATTATATTAGTGAATACGGGCGTTTCGGTTTTTATGGCAAAAAATTTAAAGACCATTGTTCTGGCGGCAGGCAAGGGGACGCGTTTCAAGTCTGCGATGCCGAAGGTTTTGCATTGTCTCGCCGGTAAGCCAGCCTTGCATTATGTGCTGGATGTGGCTGAGGCGGTCGGTTCTTTGACAACATATGTGGTGGTTGGCCATCAGGCGGAAAAGGTGGCGGATGCGGTGGGCGGCCGGGCCAGGATCGTGGTGCAGTCAAAGCAGCTTGGCACCGCTCATGCGGTTAAAATGTGTGCGCCGTTCTTCAGGAATGATGCTGGCACGGTGCTGGTCATGTGCGGCGATACGCCGCTTCTGGACCGCGGGATCGTGCGCCGTCTGGCGGTGAAACATGAAAAGACAGGGGCGGCCGTTACAGTTTTAACATGTTTATTGGATGATCCTTTCGGTTACGGCCGTATCATCCGGGATGCCGGGAACAAGTTCCTGGCCATTCGTGAGCATAAGGATGCTTCGGCGGAAGAGTTGAATATCCGCGAGATCAATACCGGGGTTTACTGTTTTAATGCAAAAAAGCTTTTTAGCGCGATCGGTGACATAAAAGCGAACGCGAACAAGAAGGAATATTATCTTACAGATATCATTGAATTGTTCCTGGATCGGGGCCTGGGGGTTGAAACGCTGGTCACGGACGACTGGACGGCGAATTTAGGGCTTAATACCCGCGCGGACCTGGCTTTATCCGAGGATATCCTTCGCCAGAAGATCCTGGGCCGGTTGATGGATAAAGGGGTGACCATTGTTGACCCGTCCACTACATATGTCGAGAATGATGTGAGCATCGGCCAGGATACGGTCATTTATCCCTGCACGTATATCCATCATGATGTTTTTGTCGGACGGAATTGTTCGGTCGGGCCTTTTGCGAGGCTTCGTCCGGGGACAAGGCTTGGGAATAATGTTTCGGTGGGGAATTTTACGGAAGTCTCCCGCTCTGTCCTGGGGGATGACGTGAACATGAAGCATTTCAGTTTTCTGGGAGATACGACCGTCGGCCGCGGCGCGAATATCGGCTGCGGGACGGTGACGGCGAATTACGACGGAAAGAACAAGAACAAAACTTTGATCGGCCCGGGCGCGTTCATCGGTTGTGACAGTGTCCTGATCGCTCCGGTCAAGATCGGCAAAGGTTCCAAGGTCGGTGCCGGCAGTGTGGTGACGGCGGGGCGTGATGTCCCGGCTGGGAAATTGGCGGTGGGGATGCCGGCCAGGGTCATTAAAAAGGTATGAGCTTTATGAGCGAGATCTGTGTCCTTTCGGGGAATGCCAATAAAGAATTGGCCGATAAAATCTGTAAATGCCTGGATATTCCGCTCGCGGAGGTTATTTGTACGCGTTTCAGCGAGGGTGAGATCCGCGTGCAGATCGTGGCGAACGTGCGCGGCAAGGATCTGTTCATTATTCAGCCGACCTGTTCGCCGACGAATGATAATTTGATGGAGCTGTTGATCCTGATCGATGCCGCCAAGCGCGCCTCGGCCAAGCGGATCACGGCGGTTATTCCGTTCTATGGTTACGCGCGTCAGGACCGCAAGGATCAGCCGCGCGTTCCGATCACGGCCAAGCTGGTGGCGAACCTTATTACGGCGGCTGGTGTTGACCGGGTGCTTGCGATGGATCTGCACGCCAGTCAGATCCAGGGTTTTTTTGATATTCCTGTGGATCATTTATACGCGATCAACACGCTTTGTGAATATTTTGAAGCGATGAATATGAAAAATCTTGTAGTCGTTTCCCCTGATGTCGGGGGTATTCGCATGGCGCGCGCGTACGCCAAGCGTTTGGGTGCGGGCCTCGCGATCATTGACAAGCGCCGCATGAGCCCGGAGGAGACAGAAGTGATGAATATCCTCGGGAAGGTCAAGGGGAAGACTGCGGTTTTGGTGGATGATATTGTGGCGACCGGTGGATCGCTTTCGGAGGCCATTACGGCGCTGAAGGAGGTCGGGGTCGACAAGGTTTACGCCGCGGTCAGCCATGGGGTCCTGTCCGGGCCTGCGGTTGAGCGTATGGCGGAATGCAAGGCGTTGGAAGAGCTGGTCATTACGGACAGTATCCCTTTGAGCGCCAAGGCCAGGAAAGTTTCGAAGATCAAGCAGCTGACGGTGGCTCCGCTTTTGGCGGAAGCGATCAAGCGTATTCATAACGAACAGTCGATCAGTTGCCTGTTCGAGGTCAATAGGTAGGGGCGGTTCATGAACCGCCTGTACTCGGCAGAGAGCTATTAACGGGATCACAGGGAAAAGGTGGGAAGCGGATTATGGAACAGATCAAATTGGATTTACAGGTCAGGAATGAAGCAGGCTCCGGGGAAGTGAAGACCCTTCGCAAGGCGGGTTATATCCCTGGCGTGGTGTACGGCGGGGCGGAAAAACCCTTGTCGGTCAAGCTGATGCGCAAGGATTTTGACCGTATCATGCGCGAGCATCACGGGGAAAGTATTCTTTTCCAGGTGCAGATCCTGGCAGGCGAAAAAAAGGTCAGTGATTGTATCGCGCTGGCGAAGGAAACATATTTTAATCCGGTCAGTGATGCGGTCGATCACATTGATTTTCAGCGCATTTCAATGGATAAAGAGATCGCCTTCCGTGTGGCGATCGTGGTCAAAGGCGAGGCGATCGGCCTTAAGAAGATCGGGGCCACGCTTGAGCACGGGTTGCGCGAGCTGGAAGTGATCTGTTTACCGAAAGATATCCCGCAACATATTGAAGTGGATGTGACTAATCTCGACACGCATCACGCGATCCATGTCAGCGACCTTGCTCTTCCGTCCGGTGTCCGGACCAAGATGGATCCGGGCGCGGTGGTGGTGGCGGTGGTCTATTCCAGTCGTGAGGAAGCTCCCGCAGCCGATGCGGAAGTGGTGGCACCGACACTTGAAGTTATTAAAGAGAAGCCCAAGGATCCTGCGGCGGAAGCGGCGGCAGGGGCGAAACCGGCGGCAGGGGCAAAACCGGCGGCCGGTGCGAAGCCTGCGGCTGGCGCGGCCAAGCCTGCGGCTCCGAAAAAGTAATACAGGAGTTCTGTTTTGGGGCTATCGAAACTTTGCGTTGGCCTGGGGAACCCCGGCCGGCAATATGAGAAGACACGGCATAATATCGGGTTCATGGCCCTTATGGAATTGGCCAGGAGATCCGGAGTCGATTGGAAAAAGAGCCGGCAGGGTTCAGCCCTGGTGGCAGAGTGGAATGAAGGCAGTGAGGTTGTCGGGCTGGTCCTGCCTTTGACGTTCATGAACAATTCGGGCCAGGCGGTCCGTGAGATCGCTCATTTCAACAAGATCGCCGTTGAGAACATCCTGGTCGTGGCGGATGATATTAGGCTTGAGTTCGGCGAGATGCGTTTGAAGCCGAATGGTTCGGATGGGGGGCATAACGGCCATAAGTCCATTGCGTTGGAGCTTGGTTCCCTGGAGTATCCGCGATTGCGTTTGGGTGTTAGCGCGCCGGCACAGGGGATGGATCAGGCGGATTATGTTCTTTCAGAGTTCAACGCCAGGGAAATAAAGGAGCTTGGCCCATTTATTTCGGATGCGGCGGATTGCTGCAGCCTTTGGGTGAAGGGCGAGATTTCCGGCGCAATGACGCAATACAATAAAACAAAGGGGAAAAAGCACAATGAACAAATATGAATTGGTTTTTATCGTGGATTCCCGTCTTTCTGATGCGGAAAAAAGCGATGTGAGCAAACAGGTGACCGATCTTGTTGCCAAAATGGAAGGCAAGATCATCAATTCCAGTGTCTGGATCGACCGTCAGCGGATGGCTTTCCCGATCAACAAGGCTCCGGAAGGCACTTATTATTTGTTCAATATCGAAATGAAGGCTGCCGAGATCGCCCGTTTGCGGCGTGAGCTTCTGATCAACGAGCGTGTTATGCGCTTTCTGATCATCAGGCCCGAGGAGCAGAAGGTCAAGGTTTAAGGGAATGCGGTAAGACGGAGGATCCTGTGATGGCGAGTTTGAACAAAGTCCTGTTGATAGGGAACCTGACCAAAGACCCCGAGTTGCGCTACACGCCCAATGGTACGGCGGTGGCCAATATCCGTATCGCGGTCAATCGCAAGTTCAAGGACCGTTCAGGCGAGCTCAAGGAAGATGTTTGTTTTGTTACCGTAACGGCCTGGGATAAACAGGCAGAGATCTGCAATCAGTACCTGCAGAAAGGGCGCCAGGTTTTCGTGGAAGGCATCCTGCAGTCACGTTCGTGGGATGCTCCCGACGGACAAAAGCGCAGTACCATTGATGTGCGCGCGGAACGCATTCAGTTCTTAAGCCCTGGTGGCAAAATGGCCGACGGCTCAGCCGCCGGTGGCGTTCAGGGGGCTGCGAGCGAATCATCGGAAAGCCATGGCGGTGAAGGTGCGGTACGGCCGGAAGATATTGCCTGGGAAGAATAGTATTGAAGGGATGTAAAAACTTAAAAAGGGGGAACAGTTGGAAAAGAGACCGATGAAGCGTGCTAACAGCAGGGATGACAAGGGAGGAAGAGAGCACGGAGCCGATAAGGGCGGCAAGGGCAAGGGCAAAGATGCACGTCCGCGCCGGGTACTTCGTACGCCCAGGATCCAGATCGATCTTCCGGATGTCATTGATTACAAGGATATTATGCTCCTTAAGAAATTCCTCACTGACCGCGGCAAGTTGATGCCGCGCCGTTTTACCGGCGTTTCCGCCAGGAATCAGCGTCTGGTGGCGGTGGCGATCAAGCGGGCGAGATTCTTAGGGTTACTCTCAAGCGGATCAGCAAAAAGGAAGTAAACGATGGAAGTCATTCTCTGCCATGATATGGCCAACTTAGGTAAGACTGGTGATGTGGTGAAGGTCAAGGACGGCTATGCCCGGAATTTTCTGTTCCCCCGCAACCAGGCTCTCGCCGCGACAAAGGCGAATCTTAAACGGGTCGAGCTTCACAAGGCCAAGCTGGCCGCGATCTACCAGCAGAAAAAAGATGAAGCGCTTGCACTGGCCGAGAAGATCGGCAAGGTCTCCTGCACATTGACCGTGGAGGTCAATGACCAGGAGAAGCTTTACGGCGCTGTTTCAGAGTCCGATATCCTGCGCGCGCTCGAGCAGGAAGGGTTCAAATACGAACGCAAGGACCTTGTGATCGAAAAGGCCGTGGAAGAGCTCGGCATTTTTGAGATCGGGGTTAAACTTCATCCGGAAGTCACGGCTAAGTTCCGGTTATGGGTAACGAAGAAATAAAACTTCCGCCGCAGAACCTTGAAGCCGAGAAGGCTGTTCTGGGCGCGATGCTTATTGATGAAGACGCTATCGGGGCGGTCATTGAACGCCTCGATAGCTCTTTTTTTTATGGCGCGGCCCATCAGCGGATCTTCGACGGTATCAAGGGGCTTTATGCCGACCGCAGGAACGTGGATATCATCACGCTTTCCGACCGGTTGAAGAGCGAGGGTGCGCTGGAGGTGGTCGGCGGTGCCACGTACCTGACCGATCTGGCCGATTCAGTTCCCACAGCCGCCAATGTGCTGCATTACGCGGATATTGTGAAAGAAAAAGGGGTCCGCCGCAAACTCATCCGCAATGCCACCGAGATCGTTACCCAAAGCTTCAGTACGGAAAAAGGCGTGGAAGAGCTGGTTGATGAAGCCGAGCGCCTGATCTTTGAGATCGCGTCGTCCAATGAAAAACAGCAGGCTTCGTCCGTCCGCGATATTGTCAAGGACGCGATGGCCAAGATCGACATGCTGTACCGGCGCAAAGAGACCGTTACCGGTGTCCCGACAGGGTTTTACGAGCTTGATAAAATGACATCCGGGCTTCAGGCTTCCGACCTTATTATTATCGCGGCCCGCCCTTCGATGGGGAAAAGTGCCCTGGTCAGTGCCATTGCCGAACATGCGGCGATCGCGAAGGGGCTGCCGGTCGCTTTTTTCAGTCTTGAAATGGCCAAAGAGCAGCTGGTGATGCGCATGCTTTGCGGGCAGGCGCGGGTGGATGCGTCCAAGGTGCGTACGGGGCAGCTTTCGCCTTCGGATTGGCCTCTTTTGACTGGAGCTTCGACGAAGTTATCGAAGATCAAATTTTTTATTGATGATACGCCGGCGATCTCGCCGCTGGAGCTGCGCGCCAAGGCCCGCCGCCTGAAGTCCCAGCATGATATCCGGATGATCGTGATCGATTATATGCAGCTGATGCGCGGCAATTCGAAATTCGAGAACCGTCAGCAGGAAATTTCCGAGATCTCCCGTTCGCTCAAAGCGCTGGCGCGCGAGTTGAGCGTGCCGGTCATTGCGCTCAGCCAGCTGAACCGCGCGGTGGAAGGGCGTACCGACCGCAAGCCCCAGCTTTCCGACTTGCGTGAATCCGGGGCCATCGAGCAGGACGCGGATGTGGTCATTCTTCTGACCCGTGATGAAATGTATGAAGCCAAACCCGAGAATATCGGCCTTGCCGATATTATTATCGCCAAACAGCGTAATGGGCCAACGGGTTCGTTCAAAGTGCGTTTTTCCAGGGAATATGTCCGTTTTGAGAATCTTGACTTGGCGCACGCGGAATAAAAACGCTTAACGCTTTACAGCTTATAATAAGGAAAGTATAATCACCCCTATGAAAAAAACCATCCTACTCCCACTCTTTGTTTTAGGTTTTATTTGTTCAACGGGGTCCTTTGCCAGGGCTGAAGGTCAAGCCGCTGTCCCTTCTTCCAAAGAGGCGGATGTGGCAGCCACGCTTGACGCGGTCGAGATGAATGTCCAGGCGGCGCCATCAGCGGATGTCGCTGCGGGGGCGGAAGAGGCCCAGGCGGTTTCCGAAGGCGCTTTGGCGGGGAAGAAGGTTGTTTCCATTGATATCCAGGGGAATAAGAGTATCGGTGTGGCGACGATCCTCTCCAAGATCAAAACGCGTGTCGGCCAGGAATATCGTCAGAATGTCATTTCCGATGATCTTAAGCGTTTGTATACTACCGGCTGGTTTTCGGATGTCCGTGTGGACCGCAAGGAAGAGGCTGCAGGGCTCAAGGTGATCATTATTCTCGAAGAAAAGCCTATTGTGGACGAGATCACGTTCTCAAAGCTTAAATTCTTCAACAAGAAGGTCCTGCTTTCCAAGATCAAGACCCAGAGCGGTAAATTCCTGGACAAGAAAGCCTTGAATGATGACGTGAATACGATCGAAGAAATGTATTCCAAGAAAGGCCTGACACAGGTCAAGGTCGATGTTGAGCAATTCCTGGATGCAGTCACGAATAAAGCGTCGTTGCATTTTATTATCAGTGAAGGGTACAGGGTCAAGATCAAACGGATCAAGATCCTCGGGAATCTCGCGTATAATGATGACAAGATCATTAAAGTGATGAAATCCCGTTCGGCCTGGCTTTTTAATTCCGGGTTCCTTAAAGAAGATGTGCTGGCGGAAGATATGGATCGCATTGCGGCGTTCTATGAAAAGAACGGATATATTGATGCCAAGGCGACTTATGCCACGGAGCAGCTGCAACACGGGTTGCTTAATGTGGACGTGACGGTGGAGGAAGGCAAGCGTTATTATGTCGGCGATATCCAGTTCAAGGGGAATGCCGTCCTTGCCGAGCCCGAGATCGCGGCTGTGATGAAGGATATCAAGAAAGGCAAGATCTTCTCCAAGGCCAAACTGGCGGATGATGTGGCGAATATCAAGTCATTGTATTTTGACCGCGGATATATTTTTGCCAAGGTCGAGGAATCAACATCCTTGAATCCCGCGGATGGCCGGGTCGACCTTAAGCTGGATGTTGTCGAGGGCGGGATCGCGTATATCAACAAGATCAAGATTCAGGGCAATACGCAGACGCGCGATATTGTTATCCGGCGTGAACTCCGGATGTATCCGGGCGACCAGTTTGACGGTGTCAAGCTGCGCCGCAGTAAGGAGCGGCTCAATAACCTCGGGTATTTCGATGATGTAGGGTTTGATATTGAAGATACGAACACGCCTGACCAGAAAGACCTGGTGGTTGATGTGAAGGAAGCCAAGACAGGGTCGTTCAGTTTTGGCGGTGGATACAGCACGGTAGACCAGTTGATCGGGTTCGTGGAATTGGACCAGAAGAATTTTGACTTCGCGAATTGGCCGAATTTCACCGGCGGCGGCCAGCGGGTGACGGCGAGGGCCGAGGTCGGCTCCAGCCGCAATAATATTCTATTATCCTTCACGGAACCCTGGATGTTCGATTATCCGGTTTCCGGAGGGTTCGATCTGTACCGTTCGCAGTATAACCGTTCCAGCAGTACGGGGTACGCTTATGATCAGACGCGTGTTGGCGGAAAATTGCGCGCGGGCAAGGAGCTTTCAGAGTATGTCTCGACGGCCGGGTATTATCGTCTGGAAAGCGTTGATATCACCAATATGGAGGACGGTGTCTCGGCGGACCTGAAGGCTGAGGAAGGCAAGAGCAACCTGAGCGCGATCGGCGCGTCTTTGTCCAACGATCATCGCGACAGTACGATCTCGCCGACCAAGGGGTGGCAGACTTCAGGCGCGGTGGACCTCGCGGGAGGCCCCGTCGGAGGAAGCAAGGATTTCTACCGTTTGGAAACCAATGGGGCATATTATATCCCTTTGAGGTATAATTCCGTGGTGGAGCTTTCCGGAAGGCTCGGGATGGTTTCCGCGTACGGCAGTACGAGCAAAGTCCCGATCTTTGAGCGTTATTTCGGGGGTGGTGCCCGAACGATCCGCGGTTATAGTGAACGCGCGGTTGGCCCCATCGATCCGGGCAATGGCGATCCTATCGGCGGTGAAGGGATCATGCTGGGCAGTCTGGAATATACGATCCCGCTCATTGATGTGATCAAGTTCGCGACGTTCTTTGATTCCGGAAGTGTATCGGCGAAGTACGGGGATATTTTCTCTGAAAAACTGTATTCCGGTACGGGTATCGGTTTTCGTGTGAAGACGCCGATCGGCCCGATGAACCTGGATTACGGTATCCCGCTCAATAAAGAGCCGGGGCAGGCTTCGCGTTCCAGCGGCAAGTTTTATTTCAGCGTAAGTCGTGGGTTCTAATTTTTTAGAATAAAATTAAAAAGGAGAGAGTTATGAAGTTAATGAAGGTTTTTGGTCTCGCAGTCGTGTTCATGTTCGTGGCATCCACATTCGCTCGCGCCGAGGAATTGAAGTTCGCCTATGTCGATCTGGCGAAGCTTTTCGATCAGTATGAGCGCACCAAGGAGTACGACAAGGTGCTTGAAGGTGAAAACAACAAGTTCCAGGAAGAGCGCAACAAGAAGATCGAAAAGATCCGCGACCTGCAGGGTAAGGCGGCGATGCTTAAAGATGATGCCAAGGTCAAGAACGACAAGGATATCGAGGCGCTCAAGAACGAGATCCTGGAATTTGACCGCACCAAGCGTACGGACCTGACCAAGGCCCGCGATGAAAAAGTGCGTGAGATCCTGCTTGAGATCGAGAAGACGGTCAGCGAATATGCCAAGGCGCAGAATATCACTTTTGTGCTTAATGACCGTGTCTTGATCTACGGGAAAGACACCTTGAATATCTCGGAGCCGATCCTTAAGACCTTGAATGATAACTACGCTAAACAAGCAGTAAAGAAATAAGACTGTATGCGCCAAACTCTGACCGAGATCGCTCAGTTGGTTGGCGGCAAGCTTGTTGGTGACGGGAATCTGGTCATGACCGGAATATCCGGGATCAAGGAAGCTGTTCCGGGTGACCTGACTTTTCTCGCGAACTCCAAATACCTTCCGCTGGCCTTTTCCACCAAAGCTTCGGCTATTATTGTCGGCCGGGATGTGGTCATCGAGGGGAAGTCTGTTATCCAGACAGATAACCCATCGATGGCTTTTGCCCGTATCGTCAGCCTTATCAAAGAGGATCTTTCCCCCAAGGTTAAAGGGATCCATTCAACGGCGGTGATAGCGCCGGACGTGTTTATCGGCGAAGGTGCCGGCATCGGGCCGCATGTGGTCATTGAGAGCGGTGCGCGTGTTGGCAAGGGGAGTATTATCTGTGCCGGTGTCTTTATCGGGCAGAAAACATCCATTGGTGAAAGCACGTTGATCTATCCGAATGTGACCATCCGTGAGGACGTGTCGATCGGGAACCGAGTGATCATTCACAGCGGGGCTGTTATCGGTTCGGACGGGTTTGGATATTTGCAGGTTGGAGACCATCACGTCAAGATCCCGCAGATGGGGACCGTTGTTGTGGAGGATGATGTCGAGATCGGCGCGTGCGTGACGGTCGACCGCGCGCGTTTCGATAAAACATTGATCGGCCGGGGGACGAAGATCGATAATCTGGTGCAGATCGCGCATAATGTCCGTATCGGGGAGGATTGTTTGATCATCGCGTTGGCAGGCATTGCCGGCAGCGCCAGGATCGGCAATAACGCGATCATTGCGGGCCAGGTGGGTGTGGCAGGGCATGTGACCGTTGGCGACCGTGCGGTAGTGGCGGCGCAATCGGGGATCACTAAAGATGTTGATCCGGGGACCATGATGTTCGGGACTCCGGCAGATGAGTATTCCAAGGCAACGCGTGTGATGGCGCATGTGAAACGTTTGCCCCGTTATGCGGATGAGATCAGGGAACTGAAGAAGAAAGTCCAGGAATTGGAAGCGAGACAGGGGAAGGTGTCCTGATGCTGTTGAAACAAAGGACGATCTGTTCAGAGGCCCGGCTTGGCGGAACCGGTTTGCATACCGGGCACAAGGTCAATGTTGTTTTCAAACCGGCTCAGGCGGGCGAGGGGATCGTTTTCAAGCGTACGGATATGCCGGGCAGCCCATTGGTGAAGCTGGGCAGCATGGCTGTGATCAGCGGCGGGGATTCGGGGAGGTATTCCGCCCTTAAGGTCGGCGATGGGCAGATCTATACCATTGAGCATATGATGGGCGCGCTGGCAGGGCTTGGGCTCGACAATATTATCATCGAGATGGACGGGGATGAAGCCCCCGGCCTTGATGGGAGTGCGAGGGAGTATGTGAAGGCTTTAATGTTGGCCGGGATCGTTGACCTGGAGGCGGACAAGACGTATTTTGAAGTGAAAGAGACCCTTTGTGTTTCCAGGGACGGCGCATCGGTCATGATCGTTCCGGCGGATGATTTTAAAGTTTCCTACGCGCTGGAATATGCGCATCCCCTGTTGCGCGCTTCCGTCACGTTCGCGGTAACTCCGGAGAATTTTGAACGGGATATCGCTCCTTGCCGCACTTTTTGCCTTAAGGATGAGGCGGATGCTTTACGGGCAAAGGGGTTTGGCCAGGGTGCTAATTATGCCAATACCCTTGTTTTCGGGCCAGAGGGCGTGGTTCAGAACACGCTTCGTTTTCCGGACGAGCCTGCCCGTCACAAGTTGATGGATTGCGTCGGCGATCTGTATTTGCTCGGCATTCCTTTGAAAGGCCATGTGTTTGCTTTTAAGAGCGGGCATAATCTCAACCGCGAGCTTCTTAAGAAGATCGCCGAGCAGAAGATAAAATATGAATCAAAGCGTGAGGTCTTTAAGGTTGACATAAAAGAAGGCGCCGGGCTTGATGTGCGCGGGATCATGAATATTATTCCGCATCGTTATCCGTTCCTTCTGGTCGACCGTATTACCGAGATCGAGCCTGGCAAGCGCGCGGTCGCGATCAAGAATGTTACGATGAACGAGGCTTTCTTCCAGGGGCATTTTCCGGCGCGTCCGGTCATGCCCGGGGTTTTGATGGTGGAGGCGATGGCGCAGGTGGTGGGGGTCACGATGCTCAGCAATCCCGAGTTGCGCGGCAAGCTGGCGTTCTTTATGTCTGTTGATAAGGTTAAATTCCGCAAGGTCATTGAGCCTGGCGATCAGGTTGTAATGGAAGTTGAAGTGACCAAGGCGCGTTCGCGCATTGCGCAGGCGACGGGTGTTTGCAGGGTGGATGGCCAGGTTGTTTGTGAAGCGGAAATGGGTTTTGCTTTTGGAGAATGAGGGGTTAATGTCGAACACGATACATCCTACAGCAGTCATCGGCCCGAATGTAAAATTGGGCAAGAATATCATTGTCGGGCCTTACGCGGTCATTGAAGGCGAGGTCGTTCTGGGTGACGGTACCGAGGTCGGCGCGCACGCGGTGCTTTCCGGGTGGACGAGCATTGGTTGCGGGAATCGTATCTTTCCGCATGCGGCCGTCGGGTTTGACCCCCAGGACAAAAAGTACAAGCGCGGAGACAAGACGCTTCTTGAGGTCGGGGACAATAATATTTTCCGTGAATTCTGCACGATTCATCGCGGTACGGTCGAAGGCGACGGGGTGACCCGTATCGGGAGTAATAATCTTTTTATGGCGTATTCGCATGTTGCCCATGATTGTGTGGTGGGCAATGGCTGTGTGCTGGCGAATTCCGGGACCCTGGCCGGCCATGTGACCGTGGAGGATTTTGTTATTGTTGGCGGATTGTCCGCGGTGCATCAGTTCTGCCGGGTGGGGAAGAACGCCATGATCGGCGGCTGTTCCCGTGTGGTGCAGGATGTCCCTCCGTATTCCTTGTGCGTGGGCGGGCCGGCATTGGTCTATAATCTGAATGCGATCGGCCTCAGGCGCGCGGGTGTTACGGCGGACTCCATGAAGCATTTAAAAGAAGCGTTCCGTATCATGTTCCATTCCGGTCTGGCAAAGAATACCGCGATCGAACAGATCGAGCGGGAGGTCAATCTGACGGATCATGTGAAACATTTGCTCGATTTTGCCAAAGCGTCTGAACGCGGGCTTTGCGGTTCGGTCAAAGAACCTTCCAACGGAGAATGATCCCAAGTGCCTGTTCCGGGGCTTCCTTCAATCATAGGGCTTATCGCCGGAAGCGGCCGTTTCCCGATCCTGTTCGCGGAAGCTGCGCGGCGGCAGGGCATTAAAGTGATCGTGGCCGCGGCAAAGGGCGATGCGTCATTCCTCATGTATTTTGCCGCCGATGAGGTCCGCTGGTTCTCACCAGGGCAGCTCAAGGACATGTTCACTTTTTTCCGTCTGCGCGGGGTGAAGTCGATCCTTATGGCAGGGCAGATCGACCCCGATACTCTTTTTAACGAGAATGTTCAGGCGGATGATGAATACAGGGCTCTTTTTGCGGCCCTGGCGGACCGCCGCTGTGATACGATCTTCGGGGCCGTGGCCGACCGCCTTAAGGCGCAGGGGCTGGAGCTTCTGGATTCGACCCTGCTTCTCAAGGGGTTCCTTGCTCCCCGCGGTACGCTTACGCGCCGGGCTCCGACGGAGAGTGAGCTGCTGGATATTGAGTTCGGTATCGGTATCGCCAGGCATATCGGGGGGATGGATATCGGCCAGACGGTTGTGATCAAGGGGAAGGCGATCCTGGCTATTGAGGCCATGGAGGGGACGGACCGCTGTATCTTGCGGGGCGGCATTATTGCCCGTGCAGGAGCGGTGGTGGTGAAGGCGTCTAAACCGAATCAGGACAGCCGTTTCGATGTTCCGGTGATAGGCCCCCGGACGATCCGGACAATGGTAAAGGCGCGCGCGTCAGTTCTTGCCATTGAGGCCGGGAAGACGCTCATCATTGACCGGGATAAGGCGGTTGCTTTGGCTGATAGGAATGGTATTTCTATCGTTTCCGCATGAACCTTCTCCCTCTCCGGTAGGGAAGAAAATTATTGTTGCGTATTTGAATGGCTGTCATTATAATGCCGGCTTCCAAGTAGAAATTTGTCCGTGGATTGTCCCGGACTATAGTCTCTTGAAAGGAGAAAGATCAGTATGGGTAAAGTAAAGCCAGAGAACGAGTGGAAATTCAAGTGTGCCAATACCGGCAAGGCGATCAAGCGCAAGAAGCGTTATTATCGTAACGGAAAATATTATGTGACCAAGCAGGCTTGGGCGGCACAGATGAAGAAAGAAGCGGAAGATAAGGCGAAGAAAGACGCGGAAGCGGCGCCTGCGGCCGGTTAAATTGTCCTGATGAAGATATGCTCCCGGCATTGTGTTAAATGATGCCGGGATTTTTTTTGGTGCGCGCGGGATTCTTTTGCTATACTTATAATGGTTTCTTAACGACTTTCTCGCAGAGAAATTTTTAAGGAGGCAGGGAATGAAAAATGGCTTGAGGCTGATGTTCGCGGCTGTACTCATGTTATTCATGGTGTCTCCGGCGCATGCGTCATTGATGCGAAAAGACATGGGCCTTGTCCGCGGCAAGGTGGTGGACTATAACCCCAAGACCAGGATGTTGATGGTGGACGGGAACCGGGGGGAAGGGAAGGTGTCTTTTGACCTTTCCAGCGCCCAGGTTACGGTAGCGACGAATCCGGGAGAGGAAGTGGTCGTTATTTTCAAGGTCGATGGGAACAGGGCGACCATGGTGAAGCCTCCGCCGAAGAGATAAGAACGCGTGATGTGTTGCGGTAATACGATGCCCTGGAAATATTCCGGGGTTTTTTATTTGGGAAGGGATTTCGGGGGAAAGGATGTGGGGAGATAATAGTGCTGGAGGTGGGACTCGAACCCACACACCCGTTAAGATATCGGTTTTTGAGACCGACGCGTATACCGTTCCGCCACTCCAGCAAAAGAAGTGGAGCTGAGGGGGATCGAACCCCTGACCTCATGCATGCCATGCACGCGCTCTCCCAAACTGAGCTACAGCCCCGCAAATAGAATGAGAATATAACATCCGTTTTATTGTTTGTCAAAGGCAAAACAAACCTTCACCCCCGGGGTGAGGGAGGTATTGTAAACTGATATATATATTCCGGTTGACAATCCGGCCCGGTCCGGATTAGAATGCCGCCATGCGTGTAAAGATCCTTCAATATTTGAGAGAAACCGACGGTTTTGTTTCTGGAGAGGACCTTAGCCGTACCCTTGGTGTCAGCCGGGCCGCGGTCTGGAAGTGTATGGAAGACCTGCGCCTGGAAGGGTATAAGGTCGAGGCGGTTTCGCATCACGGGTATAAGCTGGTTGCGGTCCCTGACAAGTTGATCGCCACCGAAGTTCAACACGGCCTGGGTACGCGCAAGTTCGGTTGTCATGTGCATTTCTTTGATGAGATCCCCTCTACTATGGATGAAGCTTTTCGTCTGGGGATGAATGGCGCCCCGGAAGGCATCATTGTGACCGCTGAATCCCAGACCAAAGGCCGCGGTCGCTTGGGCCGCTCCTGGGTGTCTCCCAAGTCAAAGGGATTATATTTTTCCATGCTTTTGCGTCCGGCGTTGTCATCGTCCGAGGCTGCCCGGCTTACACTGCTCAGCGCCGTGGCTTTAAGCGAGGCCGTGGAGTCTTTTTCCGGTTTACGGCCGTTGATCAAATGGCCGAATGACTTGCTGTTGAACGGCAGAAAATTGGCGGGGATCCTGACCGATCTGCGTGCTGAGGTCGATCGTGTGGATTTTGCGGTTGTCGGTGTTGGTTTGAATGTGAATACATTGTCCAAAGAACTTCCGCCGGAAGGAGTTTCCTTGAAAGAAGTGCTTGGCCAGGCTTGCGATCGGGTCGGCTTGTTGCGGGAGTTCCTGCGTGCGTTTGAGAAACGATATTTGAACCTGAAAAAACAGGGGTTCGCCCCTTCTCTTGAGGAGTGGCGGCGGCGGTCGGCTACGATCGGCCGGCGGGTGCAGTTTGAAGAGCGCGGGTGTAAGCGGGAAGGCGTTGCGATGGGCCTGGCCGATGACGGAGGGTTACTGGTACAGTTGGACAGCGGCGAGACCGTCAAGAGGATGGCCGGGGATATCCTGTTGGAAATGAAGGGAAAAAACGCGTGAATGATGTATTGGCGGCCGAGTTGCTGAAGTTGGATGGACAGGGGCTTCGGCGGTCCTTGCGGGAGGTCGCTTCTGCGCAATCCCGGGAGGTTATTCTTGACGGCCGGCCGGTGTTGAATTTTTGTTCCAATGATTACCTGGGACTGGCGGCAGATCCCCGCATGGCCCTTGCCGCGGGCTCTGTTGCCGGGCAGCGCGGGTTCGGGGCGGGAGCATCGCGCCTGGTTTGTGGCAATTTTGACGAACACACCGCATTGGAGCGGGACATCGCGGCCTTGAAAAAGACGGAAGCGGCGCTTCTGTTCTCTGCAGGATATATGGCGAATGTCGGGATCATTTCCGCGCTGGTGGGCCGGGATGACGCGGTATTTTCCGACCGGTTTAATCATGCATCTATTGTTGATGGGATCGTCCTTAGCCGTGCTTCAATGCGGCGGTATCCTCATAATGATATGGCTGCGCTTGATGCCCTGCTGGCGGCGGAAACAAATGCCCGTCGTAAGTTGATCGTGACCGACACCGTCTTTAGCATGGACGGGGATGTTGCGCCTCTTGTGGAACTGGCGGCGTTGGCCAAGCGTCATAATGCGTGGCTGATGGTGGATGAAGCGCACGCTTTCGGTTTGTTCGGTGTGTCTGGCTCGGGCATGGCAGAGGAACTGGGTGTGGC
Source organism: Candidatus Omnitrophota bacterium (assembly GCA_903908245.1). Classification (GTDB taxonomy): domain Bacteria; phylum Omnitrophota; class Gorgyraeia; order Zapsychrales; family Fredricksoniimonadaceae. Next base: position 60,629 of record CAIVRE010000006.1, on the reverse strand, counting down.
TGGCGTTGTCGATGTTCAGATGGGGACTTTATCCAAGGCGGCCGGGTCTTTTGGCGCATATGCGGCGGGGTCCAGGGTCCTTGTCGATCATTTATTGAATGCCGCGCGCAGCGTGGTCTTTACGACCGCGCTTCCGCCGTCAGTCGCGGCGGCAGGCCGGGCGGCGTTAAGGATCATCAGGGCGGAACCTCAGCGCAGGCAAAAGGTGTTAAGGTCGGCAGGATCCCTGCGCGAGGCTTTGCAGGCACTCGGGCTCGATGTTCCGCCGGGGATCACGCCCATTATTCCCGTGATGCTTGGATCCGCTGACCGTGCGGTGCGCTGGTCGAAGGCATTGCTGGAGGAAGGCATCTTTGTTTCGGCTATTCGCCCTCCGACGGTTCCTTCGGGGTCGGCGCGGTTGCGTGTGACCGTAACCGCTGCGCATACGGGCAGTGATCTTGAGCATTGTGTGAGCGCATTCAAGAAGGTGATGTCCCATGCATGATCCGATCGTTTTTATCCACGGGTTCGGCGGTTGTTCCAGTATCTGGCAATGGCAGAAAGAGTATTTCTCTGCCGGGAGAAAGGTCCTTTTGATCGACCTTCCTGGCCATGGCGGCCGCCCCTGGAACGGGGAGAACCTGGAGGATATGGCCCGCCTTGTCCATGCGCAGTGCCGGGAGGAGGGGGTTGCTTTAACGGATATTGTCGCCAGTTCTTTCGGAGGCCTGGTCGCGGTCAAATTGTCCGAACTTTATCCGGACTTTGTACGGCGTATCGTTTTTGCCGGGGCGCTTCCCAGATTTACGGTGACGGAGGGTTTCCCCGCCGGGCTTGATCCGGCCAGGATCCGCAAGCTGGCAGGCCAGCTCGATAAAGATATCGGAACAGTATTGGATATGTTTTTCCGGTCTCTTTTTACCAGGAAAGAAAAAGAGCGGCCGCGCTATTTTCAGGTCAAGCAATTGCGCTGCCAGAGCCCCTTGCCGTGCCGTGAAGGGCTGTTGGGGGTATTGGCGATGTTAGGAACAGAGGATCTTCGTCCGGAGTTATCGCGCCTTACCCAGCCGTGCCTTTTTATTACAGGTGATAGTGACCCTATTTGTCCGTCAGCGGTGATCGAGCCGCTGCGTCGGCTTCTGCCATCATTGCAGGTCGAGGCGCTCAAAGATGTCGCTCACTTTCCGTTCCTGAGCATTCCTGATGTTTTTAACCGTCGGGTGGAGAGATTTCTGCAATGACTTCTTGTGCGCAAATATCCAAGTATTTTTCTGATGCTGCGGGGTTCTATGATGCCCGCGCACGTATTCAGCGGGCGTTGGCGGTTGAGTTGGCAGGGAAGGTCCGTGTTCGTCCCGGTGATACCGTGGCGGATATCGGAACGGGGACCGGCCGGCTGCTGGAGGCACTAAGGCAGAGGTATCCTGATGCGGTGTATGTGGGGGTCGATGCATCGGAAGGGATGCTGTTGCGCGGTGAGGGCTCGCGTGTCCGCGCCGACCATGGTCGTCTGCCGTTCAAGAGAGAGTCGCTCGACATCCTTGTTTCGTCATCATGCTATCACTGGTCAACGGACCTTCCGGCGGCATTTCGTTCTGCCGCCGCCGTTCTTAAACCCGGCGGAAAATTCGAGGCTGTTCTTTTCGGCCGGGATACGCTGGGGGAGTTGTTCAGGGCCCTTGCTGCGGCATCTTCCGGCCTATCGGCAAGGATCGATACGATGCCGCGTCTGCCTTCATTGGAAGATGTTTGCGCGGCGATCGCGACGGCAGGGTTCACGGGATTTGATTTTGAGCGTGAATATCGCCGGGAGGATTTTGGATCGATCAAGGAGGTCCTCCTTTGGTTGAGGGAGACAGGGACCAGCGGCTTAGGCCGCGGGATGTTCATTGGCCGGGATGTCTTGAAGCGGGCGGAATCATATTATTTAAAGAATTTTAACGGGCAGGTCTCTTTTGAAGTGATCTGGTTGCAGGCGCAAAAATGAGCCGTATTATTTTTATTACAGGGACGGATACCGGTGTGGGCAAGACGATGTTTGTCTATGCCCTGGCCTTGCTGTTGAGGGCCAAAGGATTGTCGACAGGCGTGATGAAACCGGTGCAATCCGGCGATGAAAGATCGGGTGATGCGCAGTTCCTCAAGAGGCGGTTGGGATTGACGGATGATATCCGTGATATCAACCCGTATTCTGCCCGCGAGCCGCTTTCACCTCATTTGGCTTTAAAGCGCACGCGGGTCGTTTTTAACAAGGACAGGGTTTTATTCGCCGCCGGGAGGCTGGCCGCGAAATATGACATTCTCCTGGTCGAGGGCGCGGGGGGGTTGCTGGTCCCGATCATCGATGGTTATTTTATGGCCGATCTGGCCAGGGACCTTGGTGCAGAGGTCATTGTTGTTTCCCGTCTTGGGCTCGGGAGTATCAACCATACGCTTTTGACAGTGCGTGAAGCCGAGCGCAGGGCATTGACCGTATCAGGGATCGTTTTTTCAGATCCGGCAGGGAAGAAGCGGGGTGTTCCCGAGCGAACGAATCCAGAAGCGATCAGGGAGCTATGTTCGGTCCCGGTCCTGGGAGAGGTCCCTTTTTTGAAGAAAAAGGACGCGGCGTCCGTTTTTGCGGCGTGCCGCAAGACGATCAACATCGAGGCGTTGATATCTGCGCGGCCTGGCTGTACGAAGAAACTGGTTGAAACGGACAAGAAGTTCATCTGGCATCCGTTCACGCAGATGCGTGATTGGGAGTCGGATATTCCCGGCGTTCCGCTGGTGATCGACCGGGCACAGGGATCATTCCTGGTCGATACGGACGGCCGAAGGTATTTGGATGCTGTTTCAAGCCTTTGGGTTACGGTGCATGGCCACGGCCGGCCGGAGATAACAGAGGCTATCGCCCGTCAGGCAGCGCGGCTTGACCATTCCACCATGCTTGGCCTGGCCAATACGCCCGCCGTGCAGTTGGCGGAGCGGCTTGTTGGTATTGCGCCCAAGGGCCTGGAGAGGGTCTTTTATTCGGATAACGGGTCGACGGCGGTTGAGATCGCGGTCAAGATGGCGTATCAATATTGGCAGAATACGGGCGTTGCGAAGAAGTCGGGTATTTGTCATTTACAGAACTCTTACCATGGAGACACACTGGGGAGTGTCAGCATCGGCGGCATCGACCTTTTTCATAAAGTTTACCGCAAGCTTATTTTCAAGGCACATCAGGTCCCTTTCCCGGATTGCTACCGGGATACACGGGTGTTCGAGGCTGTTGATGCGTTCGGGGTTTTCCTGAAGAAAGAGCATTCCAGGGTGGCGGCGTTGGTGGTCGAGCCGATCGTCCAGGGGGCGGCGGGGATGATGATGTGGCCGGCGGGTGTTTTGAAACGATTGGAAGGGCTGTGCCGGGAATATGATGTGCTTTTGATCTGTGATGAGGTTGCGACCGGTTTTGGGCGGACGGGGAAGATGTTCGCTTGCGAGCACGAAGATGTCCATCCGGACCTTCTGTGCATTGCCAAAGGGCTTTCCGGCGGGGTATTGCCGCTGGCCGCGACATTGACGACGCGACGCATTTATGACGGATTCCAATTCCCGTATAAGGATATGCAGGCGTTCTTTCACGGCCATACGTATACGGGGAATCCGATCGCTTGCGCGGCCGCGCTGGCGAACCTTGAATTGTTCAGGTCGGACAAGACCCTTGACCGGGTCCGGGGATCTGCCGGCTATCTTGCGCGAGGGCTGGAACGCTTTCGCGATATTGCGCAAGTCGGTGATATCCGCCAGCGCGGATTGATGGTCGGGATCGAACTGGTCAAGGACCGGGTGACCAAAGAGCCTTTTGACTGGCAGGAACGCATTGGCGTACGTGTGTGCGAGCGGGCACGGGACTATGGCGTTATTCTTCGGCCTCTGGGCAATGTGATCGTGCTGATGCCGCCGCTGTCGATAGCAGCATCAGAGATCGATATGATGTTGGATGCGCTTGAGCGTTCGATCAAAGATATCCTGGCGGATATCAATAAGCCATATTGCGGGTGTTGATCATGGGTTTATTGGACAAGAAGACCTTTGTTGCCATGTCCGGCGGGGTGGATTCATCCGTTGCCGCGGGCCTGCTGCTTGAGCAGGGATATGCCGTTGAAGGCGTGACCATGTGTTTTGAACTGCCGGCATCGGGAGGGGCTCGTCGTCCGAGCTGTTGCGGTCTTGAGTCCATTGAAGATGCCCGTCGTGTGGCCAAGGCGCTGGGGATCCGTCATCATGTGCTTAATTACGGCGACGCGCTTTTTGCGACGGTCATCGATGATTTTGTTAATGAATATCTTAAAGGCCGCACGCCGAATCCGTGTGTGCGTTGCAATCAGCATTTGAAATTTGTCCGTCTTTTCAATGATTCGCGGGCGTTGGGGGCTATGCATCTGGCAACAGGTCATTATGCCCGGATCGAAAATGATCCTTATCAGGGCTGGTGTTTGAAGAAAGGGATCGATGAGCGCAAGGACCAGTCGTATTTTCTGTATGGCATCCCCAGGGAGACCCTGCCATTCGTGATGTTCCCGCTGGGCGGCCTCACTAAGGATGAGGTGCGTATTGCGGCCCGGAGGATGGGCCTTCCGACCGCAGAAAAGAAAGAAAGCCAGGATATTTGTTTCATTACGGACGGCGATTATCGTTCTTTTCTTGAGGCGCGGGCGCCGTCTTTGTCCATTCCCGGAGATATGCTCGATCATACGGGCAAGAAGGTCGGGGTTCATAAGGGAGTATCGCATTATACGGTCGGTCAGCGCGAGGGGCTGGGCATTGCCCTTGGTGTCCCTGTGTATGTTTATCGTATTGATGTCGCAAAGAATCTGGTTTATGTCGGTCCAAAGGAGAAACTTCTCTCCAGCGGGCTTGTGGCCAGCGGCCTTAACCTTGTCAGCATGAATTTTTCCAAAGAAACCATCGAAGCGGGTGTCAAGATAAGGTATAATCACTTCGATATTGAAGCAAGGGTCGATGTGCTTGATCAAGGCTGTGTCTCCGTCAGGTTCAAAGAGCCGCAGGCGTCGGTCACTCCGGGCCAATCGGTTGTTTTTTACAAAGAGGACATGCTTTTGGGCGGAGCGCTCATTGATGCGGGTTTTTAGTCAGAAAAAATTACCAGGGAGATATGCAATGAAAAGATTATCGGGATTCCTGATGATGTGGATGCTGGTCGCCGGGATCGCTTTCGCGGCAGAGGCGCCGGTGAATGACGGTGTTTTCCGTACTTATTATAAATCAGGCAGTATCCTTAAAGAGGCGAATTACAAGTTCAGGCAGCTTGACGGTGTTGTTACGGAATATTACGAGAATGGTACGCGGAAATCCGTGGATCATTATGTGAGTGGCCAGCGAGATGGTGAGACCAGGACATATTATGAGTCCGGCATTGTCAAGAGTGAGGGCGAATACCGCGCCAATAACCTTTCAGGCGTGTTCCGGCAGTATGATGAAGGCGGCCGTTTGCAGAAAGAAGAGAATTACAAGGACGGGATCCTCGATGGCGACAGCAAGACGTTTTATCCCAGCGGGATATTGCGCCGGCAGGCGTATTATGTCAACGCAGTGCTTTCCGGGAGCGCTTTTGAATATTATGAGGATGGCAAGATGAAGGCGCAGGAATCGTATAAGGATGGTGTCCTGGGCAATTCAATGAAATTTGAATCGGCGGCGGACCTGATGACGAAGCCGGCGCCGGTGCCTGTTCCGAAAAAGAAAGAGGAGGCCAAGCCCGCTGTTCCGGCCAAGAAGGCGGAAGAGGTGAAGCCTGCCGCGCCGTTGGCCAAGCCCGGAGCGGAAGCCGTCAAGCCGCCGGATGCCGTAAAACCGTCAGAAGCGGCTGCGCCTGTGGAAATAAAAAATTAAAGGATTAACGCAAAGAGGGGTCAGGATATTGGTATGGGAATTTCACTGGATGCCGGATTTTTAAAAGGGTTTGTTGGTGATGCGGATATCAAGGCGTTCGCGCCTGCGGTGGATAAAGCGCATAAGGACCTGCATAACAAGACAGGCGCGGGGAATGATTTCCTGGGTTGGGTCCATTTGCCTTCGCAGGTCCCTGATGCGTTGGTGTCCGAGCTTACGGCGCTGGCGAAAGAAGTTCAGGGCCATTCGGACGCGATCATTTCTATCGGTATCGGCGGGTCGTATCTTGGCATCCGCTCCACGCTGGAGTTTTTGGGCGGTGAGCCGAAGGTCCCGGTGTATTACGCCGGGCATAATATGTCTTCGGTCGATATGAACCGTATCATCGGGCTTATTGCACGGAAGAATGTGACCGTGGTCGTTATTTCGAAGTCGGGTGCCACGACCGAGCCTGCGTTGGCGTTCCGTATCGTGGACGCGGCCATGAAGCGCAAGTACAGCGGTGCCGAGCTGAAAAAACGCGTGATCTGTGTGACAGATGCAAAAAAAGGGGCGCTCCGGAAGATCGCGGATAAAGAGGGCTATCGTTCTTATGTGATCCCCGATGACGTCGGCGGACGGTTCTCTATCCTTACTCCGGTAGGCCTGGTCCCGCTGGCGCTGGCGGGGGTTGATATCAAGGCGTTCGTGGACGGGTTCCGGGCCGGCGAGAAGGAATATGCCGATCCCGATCTTTCGAAGAATGTTTGCTATCGGTATGCGGCCATCCGTAATGTGCTTTATAAAAAAGGGAAATGCATTGAGATGATGGCGTCATTTTATCCCAATGTGCAATATGTTGCCGAGTGGTGGAAGCAGCTTTACGGCGAGAGTGAAGGCAAGGGCGGCCGTGGGATATTCCCGGCATCGACCATCCTTTCGACAGACCTTCATTCCATGGGCCAGCTGATGCAGGACGGAATGCGTAATATCTTTGAAACGTTCCTTATGATCAATGCTGTTGATGCGACGGTGATCGTTCCTTCTGATCCGGAAGATCTGGACAAGTTCAATTGTGTGGCCGGCAAGGAACTGGACTGGGTGAACAAGCAGGCCTATAAGGCGACCGCTGGCGCGCATTATGAAGGCGGCGTGCCCAATATGTGCATTACGCTCGATAAAGCCGATGCGTTCCATATTGGTCAGCTGTATTATTTTTTTGAGAAGGGCGTCGGGATCTCGGGATATATCCTCGGGGTCAATCCGTTCGACCAGCCTGGTGTCGAGGCGTATAAAACCAAGATGTTCGCGTTATTAGGGAAGAAATAGCAGCTGTTATCCTTCGACAAGAGAAATAAAAAAGCCCCGTCATGAAGATCGGGGCTTTTTTAATGGAGCAATGTTCTCATTTTTTTGCGGTATTCTTCAGGAATTCCTGTTTGAACCTTTCGTCAAAGGTTATGCCCTGGGCGATGGTCTCATTGAAGGCGGCGGTGGCTTGATCTCTCTGCCCGATCTCGTAATAGGTCACCACGATGTTGCGCCGGATGATCTCGGTGCGCGGAGAAAGCTTGTCGGCGGCCAGGAAGTCTTCGAGGGCTTCATTGCGGCGGCCCATCTGGCGGCGGGTGTTCCCCCGGTTATTGTAGGCAACGGCCAGGTTCGGCCTGGCTTTGAGGGCTAAAGTGTAGAATGTGTCCGCCTGCTGCAGGTCACCGGTAGCGGCGAAAGCCACGCCGGCGTTAAAAAGCGCCTCGACCATGGAGGGCCGCAGTTTTAATGCCGCGCGGAATTCATTGAGAGCTTTTTGATGGTCTTGCATGCTGGAGTAGACATTCCCGCGTCCGACGAGATATTCCGCGCTGTTCCCGGGATCGTTCTTCAGCGCAATGGCGTACAAGTCCAGCGCTTCCTTGTAGCGCTTGCGTTCGTTGAGCAGGTTGCCCATGTTGTTGTAAGCGTCACGCAATTTCGGGTCGAGGTTCAGCGCGGCGCGGTAATCGGCCAGGGCTTTTTCGATCTCATTGATCCTGGCGTATACATCGCCCCGGTTCTTGTAGGCCATGGGGGCGAACTGGCTGACCTGGATGGCCATATTGTAATCGTTGATGGCTTTCTCAAATTCGCCGTTCTGGCGGTAGAGATTGCCGCGATTATTGTAAGGGTCGTCGTATTGTGGGTTGGCCGCGATGGAGCGGTTGAAGTCGGCCATGGCGCCTTCCAGGTTGCCCTTCATATAATAGATCACGGCCCGGCTGTTCAGCGCTTTGTACCCATAGGGCATGACGGCAATGGCTTTGTCGTAATAGGGCAAGGACTTGTCGTAAAGGCCTTGCAGCTGGTAGACATTCCCTAGATTCAGGTTGGCCCGGTATTTGTTGGGTGATTTTTTGACAACATCTTCCCAGAGGGTTTGTTCTGTTTTCCAGACCGCATTCCTTTTGACCGTAGCGATCCCGAGGATCAGTGAAAGCGCGATCATGATCCACAGGGCATGTTTTTTAATGGCCGGGTGTTCCCATATCAGATAGGCGGCGGCAATAAAGAGCCCGATCGAGATCAGGTAGAATTTATGTTCAAAGATCACGTGGACGCGCGGATAGAATTCCGGGATGTAAGTGATGAAGAACCACAGGATGCCAAAGAAGACGATGAAGTTTTGTTTGAACATTTTCCAGCCGAGGATAGCCAGTCCGACAAGAAAGACGAGGCTTAAGAAAGTGGTCGGCGGTGTGAACAGCCCGGTGGACATCGGAAAATCGTAATCCAGGGTTTGATCGATCGGCAGGACGAAAAGCCTGAGCATGACGGCCATGACCCGCCATTGTGTCAGGAAGAAGGTGTTGAACGTGAGCATGTCGCCTTCATGCGATGAAGAGGCCATTTTGGAGGCGAGTATGCCTGCGATATCAAAGCGGAACAAGGCCGGAACGATAAGGCCAAGACCGATCAGGGCGGCAATAAGGATATACGGGGTTTTGGCCGGAGCTGCGGCCTTGTTTCTTTCTTTTTTTGCCGGCGGGTCGTAGCAGATGCACAGCCGGTCGATAATGAATGCCATGATCGGGAGCGTGATGACGAGTTCTTTGGAAAGCATTCCAAGCAGGGCGGTCGCTCCTGTGAGAAAGTAGAATCCCAGGCTTGGGGCCAGGCGCGGGGTTAACCGGGCTTTGATATAAAAAGCAAGAGCCCCTATGTAGAACATGGTCGCCATTGAGGCAAAGCGCTGGGTAATATAGGTGATGGCTTGGGTATTGGCCGGGTGGCACAGGAAGAGGAATGCCGCGCAGAAAGCGATGTTCTCTTTATTGTCCTGGCTGACATTGGACGCAAATCGTGGCGTTGACAAAAGCAGCCGGGTGAATTGCCATATCCCCAGCGCGGTGAGGATATGGATGAGGGTGTTAAAAACATGATAGCCGAACACATCGAGTTGATTAAGGTGGTAATTCAGGGCCAGGGAAAAGAAGACCACATGCCGCGAGTGTACCCCGAGGATGCTTTTCCCGATCAGGGCAAGGTTGGTGATGTCCCGGATGGTCGGGTTCTTGACGATAAAAGGCACATCATCCAGGTGGAATTCGCTGTGAAGGGTATTGGCGTATAAAAGGAATCCGACACCGAATAATATGGCCAGTTTTATCCAGAAGTTCAATTTGGGCATAGCAATAAGGGTATAGCGTCTGCTGGATGGAATCAAGGAAAATATTAATGATGATTTTACAATTATTTAGACAATATTTCTTATGGTATAGTGTAGATATGATCCGGTATGAATTTCTTTTTGTTTTTGTGTTGGGCCTTGTTTTGTCCTCCTGTTCAAAGTTGCAGTATATCGACCAGGCATTGGCTGTTAAGGCGTATTCTGACGAGCAGGATGCATTGGGCCGGGACGTGGCGCGCCATGACGCGCAGTTTGAGAAGCTTTTGGCCATGGTGCGGTCGGGGCAAGCGCAGGCGTCTGTAAGGACCTCGGCTGGGTTGACGCGTCAATTCGGTGAGCCGGTGTTAAAGGCGCCGGTCCAGGCAGGCCGTGATGGAGGATCCCGGTGGCTGTATCGTTATCAGGTCAAACATCAGGGGCCGAAGATTTATGTGAGTGTCGGCCCGGATGGGGTGGTCCATGGATTCGGGATTGAAGAATAAACTGACGGAAATCAACGCACTGGCATTGCGCCTTCATGGCGGGACGCCGGCAGCGGACGCGTTCACCTTCAGGTCGCTGGAAGAGCATGTGGAGGAAGTGAGAGGATCGCTTGCAGCCGGGGATGCTCATTGGAAAGCGGAAACGCTGGATATCATTATTCACGGGTTTTTATTGCTTGAGCGTCATGGGGTTGACATCGAGGAGGTGCGGGGCCTTCAGGAGGCGCGTTTGGGCAGGTTTAAAGAGAAGATAAATGCGGCATTGCGTTAAAGAATTCTGAGCGGAGGGGAATATGGGCAAAAGGATCCTGGTAGTTGATGATGATCCGGTGGGAGTGGCTTTGATGGAAGGCCGGTTGACCAAAGCCGGTTATGAAGTGAATATGGCGTGCAATGGTGAGGAGGGGTTGAAATTCGCCAAAGCTGTTTCTCCCGCGCTGATCATCCTGGATGTCGAGATGCCGGAAATGAACGGGTACTCTTTTTTGTACGAGCTCAGGAGCATCGATGCGTTAAAGGCCGTTCCGGTCATTGTGTTGACGGCTCACGAAGAGAATCAAAAGATCTTTGCCCGTAAGGGGATCGCGCATTATTTGATCAAGCCGGTTAATTTTGATGTGTTATTCAAATTAATGGATCAGATCATCGGCCCTGGGCCCAATAGCGGGGGTTAATGGCAATGTCAGCCGTGGATATCTTGTTTTTGGTTGTTCTTGGGGCTTTAGGTGTGGCGGTATGGGTACTGATCAGCCAGAACGCCCGTTTGAGCGAGCTTATCCGTTCTCAGCGTGACGACGCCCGTACCCGTGATACCAGCGCAGCGGTCGGTGAAGAGGCGCGCCGCGTTTCTCTGGAAGGGGCGGTGCGGTCGCTGGAAGATAAATTGCGCGTTTATGATTCTCTTTTACGCGAGTGGGAGAAAGACCGCGCGCAGAAGTTCGGGCAGCTTGCCAGTGAATTACAGGGAGCGAGCCAGGCTACCATGCGTTTGCAGGAAACAACCCAGTCGCTCGCGAGTACGCTCAGTAATAATAAGTTGCGCGGCCAGTGGGGCGAACGGATGGCCGAGGATATTATCCGTTATGCCGGCTTGCTTGAGAATGTGAATTACAGGAAACAGGCGGCGCAGGCCTCCAGCGGGACCCGTCCGGATTTTATTTTTTTCCTCCCGGATGAGCGTGTGGTCAATATGGATGTGAAGTTCCCGTTGAATAATTACCTTTTGATGGTGAACGCTTTGGTCCCGACCGAGCGTGAAGCGGCCGAGAAGGAGTTTTTTAAAAATGTCCGCGCCCGCATTAAGGAGCTTCGGGGCCGCGAGTATATTAATCCAGCCGAGAGCACCCTGGATTTTGTCCTTTTGTTCATTCCCAATGAACAGGTATTCGGGTTCATTCAGGAAAAGGCACCGGAGATCATGGACGAGGCGTTAAAGGACAAGGTGGTCCTGTGTTCGCCGTTCACGCTTTATGCGGTCCTCAGCATTATCCGCCAGGCGCATGAACATTTTCGTTTCGAGAAAGATATTAAGAAGATCCTCGGGCATATTGATATTTTTGCCAAACATTTTGAAACGTTCAAAGGGCGGTTCATTGAATTCGGCGAGATCATTGTCAAGCTTCAGGGGAAATACTCGGACCTGCGGGATACGAGTTTCAGGCAGATCGAGACCAAGCTTCGGCATATTGAGGAACACAAGAGCGGGGCGGCTGGTGACGCCCGGGAGAGTGACTGATGGCTGTATTGCGCTATGAACAGTTCTTCGGGAATGGTGTGACCGCTTTTACATCGGACGGGAGCTTGGATTTCCTTAAAGGGGATCCATCCGTGTTGCCGCGCTTCGGGATGACCGCGCTTCAACGGGCTTTGCTCGATACGATGGGGGTAAAGGATGCGGTGATATTTCCCAAGCAGGTCCACGGGGATTCCGTCTGGGAAGTGACGGCTGAAAATATTGATCAGGCGGGGGTGTATGAGGCCGATGCGGTAGTGACGGCAACGCCGGGGCTTGCGGTGGCGGTGCGTACTGCGGATTGTCTGCCGCTGCTTTTGTTCGCGCCGGCGAGGCGCGTGGTCGCGGCCGTGCATGCCGGTTGGAAAAGCACCCGGCTCGATATTGCGGCCAAGGTGGTGGCACTCATGAAGGCAAAATATAATGTTGATCCGGCGGATATCAAGGCGGTGATCGGCCCGTGTATCCGTCCGGCGAGTTATCCTGTCGGCGTTGAATTCAAAGATCTTTTCCCGAAGGAAGTGGCACAGCGGGATGGATGCCTGTATTTTGACATCGCGGCCGCCAATCGCCGTCAATTGCTGGGAGAGGGCCTGGGGGGCAAGAATATTTTCGATTGCGGCTGTGATACATATTCAGACAAGTCCTGGCATTCCTTCCGCCGTGACGGGGAAGCTTCCGGCCGTCTTATCCATGCGATCATGTTAAGAGATCAATAATGGCCTATATCGTGGTATTTGTTACAGCCTCAAAGCAGGAAGAAGCGGAAAAGATCGCACGCACCCTGCTTGAAAAGAAGCTGGCGGCCTGTTGCAACATTATCGGCGGGGTACGGTCGCTGTATTGGTGGCAGGGAAAGATCGCGGATGATAATGAAGTTCTGCTCGTGATCAAGAGCCGTGCAGATATGTTCAATGAAATAAAAGGGACGGTCGTCGCTTTGCACAGCTATACCGTCCCTGAAATTATCGCCCTGCCTGTTGCGGCAGGCAGTGAACCCTACCTGAACTGGATCGATCAGAGCCTTACAGCCTGATCTTGTCGAGATAGCTTTCCAGCCCCGCTTTTTCCTTGATGCCCTTGATTACGCGGTTCATTGCCGCGACCTTCTGTTCTTCGTAGAGGGACGCAGTGAAATCTTTTTTTACTTCCTCGAACTTTTTCTCATCGATCGGCTGCAGCGCTTCGAAATACAGGATCACCGGCCCCCGTGAAGTAAAGACCACATCGCTTAACGGTTTTTCTTTATTCAGGGTGAAGGCAGCGGCGGAAAAGTCTTCGGATATCCCTATTTCCGGCACATAATCGCCGAGGGCGAAGAAGGGGGTTGTTTTCTTGACGAGGCCGAGGTCGGCGATGGCTGCGTCAAAGGATGGAGCGCCTGCGATCCTGGACGTAATGGTCTTTCGGATCTCCGCGGCCTTGTCCTTGGCCATTGCCAGTGTCTTTTCGGAGAGGATCTTTTCCTTGACGGCATTCTTGGCTTTATTGAACGTGGGGACAAAGGCAGGTTTCCGGGCGCTGACTTTGATCACCTGGATACCTGTGTCTGTGCCTACCGGTTTGAGGATATCTCCGGTCTTCGCTTCAAAAACTTTCTGGAGGACTTCGAGTGGCCAGTTCTGGTCCGTTTCCGGCTGTTCCATGCTGAAGAAGCCGGTTTCCTTGACCTGTGCTCCGGCTGCAATGGCCGCGGCGGAGAAATCATCGGAACTTTTTGTTTTCAGGTAGAAATTGGCTGCTTTCTCGCTGATGATCTTTTTGTCATCGGCAGACGCTTTCGGGTCGATCGTGAAGGCGGCATATTGCAGGTTCACGGAGTCGGGTTCCAGGAAGTCCTGGCGCTGGGCATCAAAATAGTCCTGCAGCTCCTTGTCGGACAGGGTCAATTTGTCGGCGAAGCTTTTCGGGTCGACAAGACAATAGCTGACCTCAACCTTCTGGTTGCGGCGCTCGTATTCCTTGCGGACGGTCTCATCGGCGACATTCAGCCCTATTGTTTCTTCGCGGAACAGCTTCATGATCTTGATCTGGTCGCGGATGCCCTCTTCAAAGGCGCGCGGTTCGCGCCCGAAAGAGTACTTTATGATCGTTTCATAGGTTTTGCGGTCGAATTCGCCGTCTCGCTGGAAGAAGGGGATGCTTTCGATGTAGGTGATGACTTCAGGGTCGGCCGCCGTGATCTTGCGCCGGTCGGCTTCTTTGACCAGAAGCAGCCTGGTCCAGGCCTCGCTGTTAAGGTCCATCAGGGCGCTGACTTTCTTGAAATTTTCGCCGTACATCATCATGGCCTGGTCGCGGGAGTCGAGGTATTTCGCGCGGAATTCCTTGATACTGATCTTCTTGCCGAACGCTTTTCCTGCGGAATCGGTGAGCGATATCTTGTTGCCGTAGCGGGACATGCCGAAGCCGAACCCGAAAGAGATAATGATGATCCCCGAGATGACCCAGAGGACTTTCTTGGCAACGCCTTTGTTACGCATGATCTTTAACATGGGTGAATTTCTCCGTTAACGATTTTTCTGATTGGCGAATTATATCCATCCCGCTGTAGCCTTGCAAGTCATTTTAACATTCTAACCTCCATCACCCCGGGGGTGAAGGAGGCCATCTCCTTCGCCCCCGGGGTGGTGGAGGGTTGTTTTATTATTCTTCTTTACTTCTTCTGAATGTCTAATATATAATAAGCCCCATTTTGTCGGGTGCTCGCGCAGCCGGCATCCGTCGTCTAATGTTTGGGGAGAAACGCAATGAAGGTCTTAAAACTTGGTTTGCCCAAAGGCAGTTTACAGGACGCGACCGTCGCTTTGTTTGAGAAAGCGGGGTTCAAGGTCGTCGTATCGAGTCGTTCGTATTTCCCTCATATTGATGACGTTGAGATCAAGCCTGTGCTCTTGCGTGCCCAGGAAATGTCCCGTTATGTGGAAGACGGCACGCTGGACTGCGGTATTACCGGTGCGGACTGGATCCTGGAGAACGGGTCCAAGATCGATGTTATTACGGAACTGCAGTATTCCAAAGCGACTTCGAACAAGGTGCGCTGGGTGCTGGCGGTCCCGGAAGATTGCCCTATCAAGTCCGTCAAGGACCTGCAGGGCAAAAAGATCGCGACCGAAGTCGTTGCGATCACCAGGAAATATCTGGCCAAGCACAAGGTCAAGGCGCATGTGGAGTTCAGCTGGGGCGCGACCGAGGCGAAGGTGACGTCGGGTCTGGTGGATGCTATTGTCGAGTTGACGGAGACGGGCAGCAGCCTGCGCGCGAATAATCTGCGTATTGTCGAGACATTGTGCGAATCGTCCACCCAGTTCATTGCCAACAAGCAGTCGTCCAGGGACGGATGGAAGGCAAAGAAGATGGAGCAGATCGTTATGCTCCTTAAAGGCGCTCTGGCGGCGAACAATATGGTTGGGCTCAAGCTCAATATCGAAGAGAAGAATTTGAAGGCTGTCCTTGAAACATTGCCCGCGCTGAAGAATCCGACCGTTGCTCCGTTGACCAGGGAGGGTTGGGTCGCACTTGAAACTATTATTGATGAGAGTATCGTGCGGACCATCATTCCAGCGTTGAAAGAATCCGGCGCGCAGGGTATTATTGAATATTCGATCAACAAGCTTATTTATTAACTAAAAAGGGAGATAGACCATGCCGTGCGGGAGAAAACGAAAGCTTCGCAAGATCAAGACTCATAAACGTAAGAAATTACGCAAGTCCCTGCGTCACCTCAAGAAGCGCGAGACTCGCTAAAGGATCGAAGGTATGCGGCATAAGCCTGGCATTTTTGCTTTATTGGCCGCTGGTCATATTGTTTTGACAGCTTTTCCTGGGTGGGCGGCACAACCGTCCGTTTCGGCCGACAGGTCGTCTACGGCACGGAGTGTCGCCTGCTTCATTATGGGGTATAACGCGGAGCTTCTGGGCGTTATTGACGAGGCCGCAGACTATTATGAGCGGTCCGTTAGGGCGGATGGTTCTTCCCGTGTGGTCAGGCTGCGCCTGGCCGCAGTTCTTGCCCAACTGGAGCGTTATTCTGATGCCCAGCGTGAGCTGCAGAAAGTGATCGAGCTTGATCCCGAGGATCTCAGCGCACATTACTTGCTGGCACTGCTTTATTCCAATCAGAAAGAAGAGAATAAAGTTTCGCGTGAGTATGAACATATTTTTAAAACTCTCGCGGCCAGGAATCCGCAGAGCAGCGAGTTCCCGGTATATCTTGGACAGCTTTATTATTCCAATGGCAATGAAGCGGCGGCGATGGACCAGTTCGCGCTGGCCTTGAAACTGGACCCAAAGAACGGGTCGCTTCTTTATATATTGGGGACATACTATCTTAATGTTCCCGGTCCCCGGAGGGCGGAAGGCCTGGGGCTTCTCAAGCAATGCCTTTCCCTCGAGCCGGTGAATGCGGATTGCCTTAATTCGCTGGCATATGCTTATGCGGAAGATAACGTGAATCTGGACGAAGGCCTGAAGCATGTGAATGCCGCTTTGGTCGTCGAGCCGGATAATCCTGCCTATCTGGATACCCGCGGCTGGCTGTATTACCGCCAGGGCCAGTATGAAAAGGCGCTGAAGGAATTGATCCGTGCGGACGGGATCCTTAAGGACCCCGAGATCCTCGGGCATATCGCGGAAGTTTACCTTAAACTCGGGTCGCCGGCGGAAGCCGGGAAATACCGGCAGCAAAAAGAGCAAGCCCTTAATGCCCAAAGCAAGAAAGTCAAATAAGCCGTTCATTCTGGTATCGCCGGCAAAATTGAACCTTGCCCTGCAGATCACCGGGCGGCGGCCGGACGGGTTTCATACGTTAAACACTGTTTTTGAACGCATC
Organism: Candidatus Omnitrophota bacterium; assembly: GCA_903908245.1. GTDB lineage: Bacteria > Omnitrophota > Gorgyraeia > Zapsychrales > Fredricksoniimonadaceae. The sequence goes on along the minus strand of CAIVRE010000006.1, from coordinate 44,079 downwards.
GACCTGGAAGATACCCTGGCTTTTTCAGTTTCCGGCGATGATGGTATTCATATTTCGTGCAGTCATCCGGGTGTTCCTGTGGACGGGCGTAACCTGGTGTATAAAGCCGCGCTTGTTCTTCGTGAAGCAACGAAGACCTGCAAAGGCGTGCGGGTCCATATTGAAAAGAATATCCCTGTGGCAGCGGGCTTGGCGGGCGGGTCGAGTAACGCGGCCACGGCATTGCTGGGCTTAAACCGATTGTGGAAGTTGAAGTTGTCGCGGGCAGCATTGATCCGGCTGGCGAAGAAGATCGGGAGTGATGTGGCATTCTTCTTATATGATGTGCCGTTTGCGCAAGGGACCCTTCGTGGCGACAGGATCAGGAAGCTGCCGGTCAGGCATCGATTCTGGCATGTTCTTATAACGGCAGAACAGCCGCTCTTGACCAAAGATGTTTATGGTGTTTACGCGCAGCGGTTTCTCGCCGGAGATGTTGCCGGTTTGACAAAGAAATCAGCCGATGTTACGATGCTCATCCGTTCGTTGGGATCGAATGATGCCGCGGGTGCGCAGAGGTTGGTGTTCAATGATCTTCAGGGCCCTATCGGGGCCCTTCGCCCGGGTTTGTTGAAGTTAAAGGCGCGGGTGCAGCAGCTGGCAGGCGCCGGGGTATGTTTTTCCGGCAGCGGGCCGTCCATTTTTGCGTTGACGCGCACGCGGGCCGAGGCTGAAAATATCGCTGAAGTCTTTCGCCGGAAGTACAGGCAGGTTTTTGTGGTGCGTACGGCGTAAATGATCATTGTCCTGTGGTGTAATGGTAGCACACCGCCCTTTGGAGGCGTGAGCCATGGTTCGAATCCATGCGGGACAGATTTTTTCAGTTAAGTAAATGGTGGATTCGAAGGAGCCCCGCTGTTTGCGACGAACAGGAGCAAACTAAAGGCGGGGCGGATGGCCGACCCGAAAGGAGCCCGAAGGGCGACTGGAGGGCGCCGAATCCATGCGGGACAGATCTTTTCAATTACAATCAATGAGGTATTCCTGTGGAGATCGACGAAATAAAGCAGTTCCGTATCCAGAAGTTAAATGCGCTTCGCGAAAAGGGCTTGAACCCTTACGGCGGGCGGGTGCAGGGATTGGAGCCGGTCGTTGATGTGCTGAAATGTTTCGCCGAAGAAAAGCCGGCGTTCACGGCCGGGCGCATCATGTCGAAGCGCGACCAGGGCAAGGTTTGCTTTTGCGACCTGATGGACCAGACGGGCCGTTTGCAGCTGTTCTTCAAGGAGGCCGTGCTGGCGGACCAGTGGGATGTCTTCAAGTTGCTTGATATCGGTGATATTATCAGTGCCGAAGGCAAGCTTTTTATTACCCGCACCGGCCAGCAGAGTTTGCGTGTCGAGAAATTCGCGGTGCTGTCAAAGTCGCTCATGTGTTTGCCGGAAAAGTGGCATGGCCTCAAGGATGTGGATATCCGTTATCGTCAGCGTTATGTGGATATGATCGCAAATCCCGAAGTGCGGGACGTATTCATCAAGCGCAGCAAGATCGTTTCTTATATCCGCAATTTTCTTGATACCCGCCGTTTTCTGGAAGTCGAGACTCCCATGCTTCAGACACAGGCCGGCGGTGCGCGCGGCCGTCCGTTCCAGTCGAAGCATAATGCCTATAATATGGATGTGTTCTTGCGCATCGCGCCCGAGCTGTATCTCAAGCGTTTGCTCGTTGGCGGGCTAGACAGGGTTTATGAGATCAACCGGAATTTCCGCAATGAAGGCGTGTCGACCCGTCATAATCCTGAATTCACCATGCTCGAGCTGTATCAGGCCTATGGCGATATGCAGGATATGATGGATATCACCGAAACGCTCATCAGTTCCCTGGCCAAGGATATCACGGGGGACTATAAAGTGAAATTCGGGGAGCATACGATCGATTTTACGACGCCCTGGAAGCGTGTTTCTTTTGCCGGGCTTATCAAGGACAAGTTCGATATCGATCCAACGGATTCGGCGGAAGTGATGCTGTCCAAGGTCAAGGCGAAGCGTCCCGGGAATTACAAGATGGACAAGCTCACCAAGTCGAACATCATGAAGATCGTCGAGGAAGTCCTGGACGAGGATGCCACCATGGATCCGGTGTTCTTCACGGATTATTTTACGTTCCTGTGTCCGCTGGCCAAGACCGATCCGGCGAATCCTGCTCTTTCCAAAAGGTTCGAGTTCTTTATCGCCGGAATGGAAGTGGGCAACGCTTATTCGGAGCTCAATGACCCGCAGGAACAGCGCGCGCGGTTGTTGGAGGACCTGCAGGATGACACCGAGACCGGGTTGCGCAATATCGATGAGGATTTTGTGCGGGCCTTGGAATATGGCATGCCCCCGGCCGGTGGTTTGGGGATCGGTATTGACCGCCTGGTGATGCTGCTGACCAATTCGTTGAGTATCCGGGATGTTATTCTCTTTCCCTTAATGAAACCTCAGGAATAAATGAACTACGTTCCCTGGATCGCCTACCGGTATTTGATCGCGAAGAAGGATAAATTCCTGGCGTTGATCAACTGGGTATCGATCCTGGGCATTGCCATCGGGGTGGCCGCGCTTATTGTGGTCATTGGCGTGATGACCGGGTTCGACCGGGACCTGCGCGACAAGATCGTTGGGACTAACGCTCATATTGTCATTGAACGCGAGAATGGCGTGAAGGGTTTTGAGGCCTTGCGTAACAAGGTGGCGCGGATCAAGGGCGTGGCGGGCGCTTCGCCTTATGTCCTGGGGAATGTTTTTTTGGAGAGCGGTAACCGTGCGTCGGGGCTGATATTGCGCGGTATTGATCCGAAGAATGAAGGGAATGTCACCAAGATCGACAAGTATCTTCAAAAAGGGTTCAAGGTCAAGGATCTGGAGCAGGACAAGGTCATCATCGGCAAAGAGCTGGCGCGTTATTACGGCTATAAAGTGGGTGACGAGATCTCTTTGCTGTCGCCTGTATCGGGGGTGGCAGGGGACGGCTGGCGTTACAAGTTCAAGGTCGCGGCTATTTTTAATTCCGGCATGTATGATTATGACCGCAACCTGATCCTGGTGGATTATCAGAATGCGCAGGAGGTCTTTAATTTGCCGCTGGATATCGTCTCCGGCATCGGTGTAAAGCTGGACAATATTGATAAGGCCGGCGAGGTCAAAGAGGCTATCCGCGCTCAGGTCGGGTTCGCGTATGAAGTGCGCACCTGGATCGAACAGAACGCGAATTTCTTCGAGGCACTGAACCTCGAGAAGTTCGCCATGTTCATTATCCTTATATTGATCGTTCTGGTGGCGTCGTTCAATATTATCAGCACGCTGATCGTAACGGTCACCAGCAAGACGAAAGATATCGGCATCCTTCGTTCCATCGGGGTCCCGGCGTCCGCGATCAGGCGGGTATTCACGCTTTATGGCCTGGCGTTGGGATTTATCGGGACTTTCTGGGGTTTGCTCGGAGGGCTTGGGATCGCTTATGTTTTAAGAGAGACCGAGCTGATCAAGCTTCCTCAAACGGTTTATTATATCGATCATCTTCCGGTCCTGATCCAGCTCAACGATGTGCTTTTGATCACCGGCAGCGCGATGCTTATCAGTTTCCTGGCGACGATCTATCCATCGGCAAAGGCTGCCAGCCTTGAGCCGGTGGAAGCGTTGAGGTACCAATAATGCTGGACATAAAGAATGTCACGAGGTCGTATACCGATACGCAAAAACGCGTGGACGTGCTTAAAGATGTGAGCCTTGCGGTGAGCGCGGGTGAGACCCTGGCTGTTGTCGGGCCTTCCGGCGCAGGCAAGTCGACGCTGCTCCATATCATGGGCGGGCTGGACCGTCCTGACGGGGGAACGGTAGCGCTTAATGGAAAAGACCTGTACCGGTTGTCGGACAGTGACCGTTCCCGGCTGCGCAATTCGACCATTGGTTTTGTTTTTCAGTTCTATCACTTGCTTGGGGACCTTACGGCACTGGAAAATGTGATGCTCCCGCTGATGGTGGGAGGGGATCTCGGTTCCAGGACGCGCGCGATCGAGGCAAAAGCGGTGAAGCGCCTTGAGGAAGTCGGACTGGGGGGGCGTCTGGACCATAAGCCGAATCAGTTATCCGGCGGGGAACAGCAGCGGGTCGCCGTGGCGCGCGCCCTGATCAATGATCCTGCGCTGCTTTTGTGCGATGAGCCTACCGGTAACTTGGACTCCGCTTCGGGCAATGCCGTGATCGATTGTTTATTTTCTCTTAATGCCCGCGAAAACCGCACCTTGATCATTGTTACGCATGACGAGTTCCTTGCCCGCCGCGTCGCCCGCACCGTCCGCATTAAAGACGGTGTTTTGGGTGTCTGAATCCTTTGAAGTATATTTGTGTGGGCAGACGATTTCTTCAAAGTCGCTTTGCCTGCCATAATATGCCGCCTTGTTATTCACGGAATAACCTGTCTGTTCGCGATGATTTTTGCCGTCTCCTTCGATTTACATAAAAACGTAAAACACATAAACCGCTCTCGCATCAAAGAGAGCACAAGCGAGCCGGTCATGATTACGTTTTTACGTAAATCTTCGGAGACTTTTGCCAAAAATCATCTGATTGCTCACAGACAGATTATTCCGTGAATTGCGGCTTGATAGCATGGGTGCGGCAAAGCCGCTTAAATACATAATATGTTTCTATTTGTCCTTAGAAAACGCGTGTGAGCGAGCGGGTGACGCCGAAGGCGGCAGGACCCGCGAGCGAACAAAGCGTAACAAGAGTATAAAATATCTTTATTATGCAACTGTCTTCGAATGGTTGCGACAAATCCTCTCTAAATCCAATAGCAATAAATACTTATTTAAGTATAATATTCTAAACTTAATGGAGATATTGATATGAAAATTTATCTTAATGGAAAATGGGTTGAAAAAGAGGATGCTCGTGTGTCGGTGTTCGATCATGGCCTTTTGTACGGGGACGGGGCTTTTGAAGGGATCCGTGCTTACAGCGGGGTGGTTTTTAAGCTTCAGGAACATATTGACCGTCTGTACGAGACTTGTCATACCATGATGATCAATGTGGGGCTTACGAAAGAGCAGATGATCGATGCGGTGGTAAAAACATTGCAGGCCAATAATTTGCGTGACGGATATATTCGCCTGGTGATCACCCGCGGGGATGGAGACCTTGGCCTGGACCCGCGTAAATGCAAGGGCAGCCCCAATATCATTATTATCGCCGACAAGATCACTTTGTATCCGGACGAAATGTACAAGAACGGGCTGACCATTGTGACGGTCCCGACGATGCGCAATCATCCTGAGGCGATCAATCCTCAGCTGAAGTCATTGAATTATCTTAATAATATCCTGGCCAAGATCGAGGCGAATAACGCCGGCGTGCCGGAAGCGATCATGCTTGACGGCAGCGGTTATGTGGCTGAGTGCACGGGCGATAATATTTTTATGATCAAGGGGGGCATTCTTAAAACGCCGCAGCAGGGGCGGTTGCGCGGGATCACGCGCGATGCGGTGATGGTGCTGGCGGTAAAGAAGCTGAAGCTGGATGTGCAGGAAACACTGATCACCCGGCATGAGTTTTATAATGCCGATGAGGTTTTTTTGACCGGTACCGCTGCCGAGCTTATTCCTGTGGTCAAGATCGATGGCCGGCCGATCGGTAATGGCAAACCGGGGCCTCTGACACTTGAACTGCTTAAACTTTTTCACGAAGTTACGCGTCAGGATGGGGTGAAGTTCTCATGAAATGCGATAAATGCTCAAAGAAAGCCACTGTTCATCTGACCGAGATCGTCGACGGGAAGGCTGCCGAAATGCATTTGTGCGAGGATTGCGCGCGTGATCAGAGCCAGCATATGGAGCAGCAGTTCGGGCTGGCCGACCTGCTGGCAGGCCTGACGGATTTCGGCAAGCATATCCCTGAAGTTCAGAAAGAAGCGCTTTTGTGCCCGGCGTGCGGGTTGTCTTACGAGGATTTCCGGAAGTTCGGGCGATTCGGTTGCGCAAAATGTTATGTTGCGTTTACAGTTCATTTGAAAGCGTTGTTAAAGAAGATCCATGGTTCGAATGTCCATTTGGGGAAGAAACTGGCCACCGGCAGTGCGGAGGCGGTGGCGCCGTCTTCGGCCAATGGCGTGGCAGTGGCTCCTCGGGAAGAGGCTTCGGCCGTTGATACGGTCGAAACCTTGCGTGTCAAGATGCACCAGGCGATCGAGCAGGAAGATTTTGAACTGGCGGCATCTTTTCGTGACAAGATCCGCGAACTGGAACAGAAAGGCTGAATGGAACTCAATGATCTTATCAATCATACCGGTGAATGGCTCCGGGGGACAGGGCCTCAGGCCCATATTGTCCTTTCGTCGCGTATCCGGCTCGCGCGTAATTTGAGGGATGTCCTTTTTACGAACCGTGCCCAGCGCAAAGACCTTGATACGGTCCTCGCGGCGGTCGAGGCGTCCGTTAATACCATTCCTTTGTTCAAGGATTCCCGTTTTTTTCGTCTCAGTGATCTGGACAATGTGGACCGGCAATTTCTGGTGGAACGTCATTTGATGAGCCACGACCACGCGTCGAACCCCCAGGGGAAGGCGGTCGTGGTGTCGCAGGAAGAGGCGTTGTCGGTCATGGTGAACGAAGAGGATCATTTGCGGATCCAGGTCATGCAGTCCGGCCATAACCTGGACGGGACCTGGGAGATCATCAACAACGTCGATAATGCGCTCAGCGCAAAGCTGGATTATGCGTATTTGCCCGAATGGGGGTATCTGACCGCCTGTCCGACGAATACGGGAACGGCCATGCGCGGGTCGGTGATGCTGCATCTTCCCGCCCTTGTCATGACGCGCCAGATCAACAAAGTGCTTATGGCGATATCCAAATTGAGCTTTGCTTCGCGCGGGTTTTACGGCGAGGGGACCCAGGCGATCGGGAATTTTTATCAGATATCCAACCAGGTCTCGTTGGGGCACAGCGAACAGGATATTATTTCGAATATCAACGGGCTTATCCGTCAGATCGTGGAACAGGAAGAGCAGGCGCGTCAGGCGCTGCTGGTGCAGAACCGCCTGATGCTGGAGGACAAGATCTGCCGTGCGTGGGGGATCCTGAAACATTCCAGGATCATTTCCAGCCAGGAGACCATTGAGCTGATGTCCATGGTGCGCCTTGGCCTGGATATGGGGATATTGCAGGAGATCGACAGCAAGGCGATGAACGATCTTTTTATTATGATCCAGCCGGCGCATTTGCAGAAGATCGAAGGACGCAAGCTCAATTCAGCGGAGCGCGATATCCGTCGGGCTCAGCTGATCCGTGAGAAGGTCCGCAAGGCGGCTTGAGATATTTTTCGTAAAAAATCATTGAGGGGGATCTATGTTTAATCGTTTTACGGAACGCGCGCGCAAGGTCATTGTTTTCGCGAAAGAAGAAGCCAAGCGTTTTAATCATGATTATATCGGGACCGAACACCTTTTGCTCGGGCTTATCCGCGAGGGGGAAGGGGTGGCATCGGCGGTCCTGCAGAAGCTCGGGCTTGACCTTGAGTCGATCCGTATCGAGGTTGAAAAGCTGGTCCAGCCAGGCCCCCAGACACAGGTCGTCGGGGATATTCCGTTCACGCCGCGCTCCAAGAAGGCGTTGGAACTCGCTGCGGAGGAAGCGCGTGCCCTCGGGCATAATTATATCGGTACCGAGCATTTATTGCTCGGGCTGGTCAAGGAAGGCGAGGGGATGGCGTACCGCGTTCTCCTGAACCTGGGCCTTGATCTTGGGAAATTGCGTAATGAGGTGATGGAGCTGCTGGGGTCGGGCATCCCCGGTTATGGCCAGCAGCAACAGCAGCAACAGCCGTCGCAGGATCCGCAGAAGACCGGAAGCAAGACACCGGCGATCGATGCGTACGGGCGTAATCTGAACAAATTCGCCAAAGACGGAAAGCTGGATCCTGTGATCGGCCGTGAGAACGAGATCGAGCGCGTCATTCAGGTCCTTTCCCGTCGGACAAAGAACAATCCGGTCCTTTTGGGGGAGGCGGGTATCGGCAAGACGGCGATCGTGGAAGGCCTGGCCCAGCAGATCGTGGCCGGAGAAGTGCCGGAGATCCTGCGGGACAAGACGATCGTGGTGCTGGACCTGGCGATGATGGTGGCGGGGACTAAATACCGCGGGCAGTTCGAAGAGCGTATCAAGGCGGTCATGGAAGAACTTAAGCGTAATGGCAAACTTGTTCTTTTTATTGACGAGATCCATACGCTGGTCGGAGCGGGTGCCGCGGAAGGTGCCATTGATGCGGCGAACATCCTCAAGCCCGCGCTTGCCCGCGGGGAGATCCAATGCATCGGTGCGACCACGCTTGATGAATATCGAAAGCATATAGAGAAAGATGCGGCGCTGGAGCGCCGGTTCCAGACGATCAAGGTTAACCCTCCGTCGGTGGAGCAGACGACCCTGATCCTCAAGGGGTTGCGCGACAAGTATGAGGCGCATCACCGGGTGAAATATTCCGATGAAGCCCTGGATGCCGCGGCCAAGCTGTCGGACCGTTATATTTCGGGGCGTTTTCTGCCGGATAAAGCGGTGGACATCATCGATGAGGCAGGGGCCAGCGCGCGCCTTAAGGCCATGGTCACGCCCGAGGATATCAAGGGGATGGAGGCGGGGATCGAGGACCTGCGCAAGGAAAAAGAATCCTATATCAAGCGTCAGGATTTTGAAAAGGCCGCGCAATTGCGCGATCAGGAGCGGGATGTGCGCGAGAAGCTCGAGAAGCGCCGTACCGAGTGGATGGCCAGCCGCGACAGCGCGGCTTTGGTTATCGGTTATGAGGAGATCGCCCGGGTCGTGTCGCAGTGGACGGGCGTTCCGCTCATCCGTCTTGAAGAGAAGGAGACGGAGCGGCTGCTCAAGATGGAAGAGCATATGGCGAAAGTGGTGATCGGCCAAAGCGAGCCGATTTCGGCGATCGCCCGTGCGGTCAGGCGTTCACGCGCCGGCATCAAGAATCCGCGCCGGCCCATCGGGTCGTTTATTTTTCTTGGGCCAACGGGTGTGGGCAAGTCTTTGCTCGCCCGCGTCCTTTCCGAGTTCATGTTCGGCGACGAGAATGCCCTTATTCAGATCGATATGTCCGAATATATGGACAAGTATAATGTTTCGCGCCTGGTGGGTGCTCCGCCGGGTTATGTGGGGTATGAAGAGGGCGGACAGCTGACCGAGAAGGTTCGCCGCCGTCCGTATTCCGTGATCCTTCTTGACGAGATCGAGAAGGCGCACGCGGATGTCTTTAATATCCTGCTGCAGGTGCTGGAAGACGGGCGGCTGACCGACAGCCTTGGCCGTGTGGTGGATTTCCGCAATACGGTTATTTTGATGACGTCCAATATCGGGGTGGATATGCTGCGCAAGCAGGGGGCTCTTGGTTTTGCCCCCCGGACCGCAGACCAGTCTTACGACCAGTTGAAGGACAAGCTGCTCGGTGAGGTCAAGCGGGTCTTCAAGCCGGAGTTCCTCAATCGCATTGACGATATTATTGTGTTCAAGCCGCTGTCCAAGGAGGACCTGTACCGCATTATCGATCTTGAGATCAATGCGGTCCGCGCACGCCTTAAGGAGAAGAACATCACGCTTGAGTTCACTCCGGAGGCCATCGACTTTCTTATCGAGAAAGGGTTTGACCCTCTTTACGGGGCGCGGCCGCTCAAGAGGACGATCCAGCGGTATGTGGAAGACCCGATGTCCGAGATGATCATTTCCGGCGGGTTTAAGGACGACAGCAAGGTGGTTGTTCGTCCCGACAATGACAAGCTTGCGTTTGTTCAATGATACGACGGGCATTCTTTATAATAGCGGTATGGGGGGGTGTTATGGCTCCCGCCTGCGCAAGTCCTTCGGCTCTCGCGGGCGCTCCGGCCGTGGCTCCGGCATCGCAGATCGTGATCCCTTTTTCCGGATTCATTGATCTGAAGCAGGATCGGGCCGAGGTCAAGGTGGGCCATCCGGAAGGGAAAAGGAGCCTGGCTTTTAATGCCGTGATGACCGGCCGGGGGATGTATCATTTAAAGGTGGATGTGTCCCATGTCCCTCTTCCGAACTTTGATGTGGCGGCGGTCTTTGAAGGGGATGTCAGGGTTAAGGGGGATAATCCGCGCACCCGGGAATTTACCGGGGAATTCAACAGTTCCTATATGCTTTTGAATTACGCGCCGTTGCATGATGCGAGCATCCGGTTCGCGGTGCGTGACCGGAAGTTCATTATTGAGTCGTTATGGGCGGGCGGTGTTTCGGCCGGCGGTGAATTTCAGCTGACGGGGCAGCATCAGATGAAATTGAACATTGAAGTGGTTTCGGCGGATATCGAGGAGGTATCGGCGATCATCCGGGCGGTGTGCGGGGCTCATAGTGCGGATCCGTTGATGTTCACCGGGGTGATGAAAGGTGCGTTCAATGTCAGCGGCAAATGGCCGCGGCCGCATGTTCAGGGCCGGCTGGCCGCGTATAACGGCCGGGTCAAGGCGTTTGACTATGATACGATCAGCCTGGATTTTGACGGGCAGTATCCTTTGCTCAATATCAAGGAGGCGCTGATCACGCAGGCCGAGGGCTTAAGTTTTCGCCTGGCGGGCGGGCTGGATGTGAGCGACTGGGCGGGGCTTCCCGTACAGGTCGCGGCCCTGAAGAAATTTCCGATGGTAACGGCGGATGATAACCGCAGGGAATGGGTTTTCAAGCGGATGCAATCACCGGATGCGACGCGTACGGAAATGAAATATTTCTTTACCAAGAATGACCGGGGGGACACCGAGGCGGTCGTTGGCATACAGAAAAGTATAGGGTTTTGATATGGTCCAGAAAATGTTAACCGTTTTTGGCAACCGCGTTATCGGCGTGGCGTTCGATTTCTTTTCTTATACCGGGAGGCTGACCCTTCTTTTCGGACAGACGATCTGGTGTATCCTTTCGACACCCTTGAATATGTATCGTTTTTTGTCCCAGGCCAGGCGCGTTGGCCCGGGGAGTTTCCTGATCTCCTCTCTGGTGGCTTTTTTCATCGGGATGATCATCGCGTTGCAGATGGCATATATGATGGTGCGGCTTTCGGCCGAGATCTATATCCCGAACGTTATCGCGGTATCGTTAATGCGCGAGATGGGGCCGGTGCTGACCGCGCTGATTGTGGCCGGACGTGTCGGTGCGGGGATCACGGCGGAAATAGGAGCGATGATCGTCACCGAGCAGGTGGACGCGCTTCGGGCTTTCGCGGTCGACCCTGTGCGTTATCTGGTCGTTCCGCGTTTTCTGGCCCTGGCCCTGATGCTGCCCATTTTGACCCTGTTCGCGGTCCTGGTCGGCATTTGCGGGGGGTTCCTGATCTGCGCGTTTAAACTTTCGATCAATCCGCACACCTATTGGAGCATGGTCTTTGATTCGCTGGCGCTCAAGGATATCATTACCGGGCTTTTGAAGCCTTTTTTCTTCGGGATGATCATCGCTATTGTGGGGTGTTTCGAGGGGCTTAATGTGCGGGGAGGTGCCGACGGGGTCGGCCAGGCCACCACGCTTTCGGTGGTGCGGTCGTTCATTTTTATCATTATGTTCGATTGTGTCTTTACATTCATCTTTTACTTTTTATTCAACGCATGATCGAGATCCGAGATCTATACAAGACTTTTGACCAGACCCAGGTCCTTAACGGCCTGTCTTTGTCTGTGCGCGACGGGGAGACCAAGGTCATTATCGGCCGCTCCGGTGCGGGGAAAAGCGTGTTATTAAAATGCATTGTGGGTATTTTGCAGGTTGACGGCGGGTCGATCAAGCTGAACGGGGAGGAATTGACCACGCTCAGTCAGCATGAGTATGACCGTGTCCGCAAGAATATCGGTTTGGTGTTCCAGGGCGGGGCCTTGTTCGATTCGCTCAATGTCGGCGAGAATGTCAGCTTTTTCCTGGATGAATACACGTCATTAACGCCTGTCCAGAAAAAAGAGCGGATGATGCACACGCTTTCTTTGGTCGGGCTAAAGGGGATCGAAGCGCTCATGCCGTCCGAGCTTTCGGGGGGGATGCGCAAACGCGTATCGCTTGCGCGGATCCTGTGCATGGAGCCGAAGATCATCCTTTATGACGAGCCTACGACCGGGATCGATCCGATAACGGCGGATGCGATCAACAATATTATTATCGAAATGCGCAATAAACTCAAGATCACCTCGATCGTTGTGACCCATGATATGACCGCGGCGTTCAAGGTGGGGGATTCAGTGGCGATGTTCTATCACGGGCAGATCATTGCCGACGGAACGCCTGATGAGATAAGGAGCTCCCGCCATCCGGTGGTGAAGCAATTCATTAACGGGGAAGCGCTCGGGCCTATCACCGACGATGAAAGTATGAAGTTTGGCCATGCAAAATGAGGATCGTTATGCCTAAGGAAAGTAATCTTGATTTGAAGGTGGGTGCGTTTGTTGTGCTGGCGGTCGTTTGCCTGCTTGGGTTTGTGTTCGCGGTCAGTGATTTCTCTTTCTTTGAGAAAGGGGATGACTATGCCGCGGTGTTCACTTATGCCAACGGGCTCAAGAAAGGCGCTCCGGTCCGTCTTGCGGGAGTGGATGCCGGCCACGTGAAGGACCTTGTGATCTTTTATGACACAACACATCTCCGTACGAAGGTCAGGATCGGGCTATGGGTCATGCGCGGGGTGGGGATCCCTGAAGATTCACGTGTTCTGATCAATCAGCTGGGACTTTTGGGGGAGAAATATATCGAGATCATCCCCGGGGAGGCAAAAGCTTTTTTGCCGTTGGGGACCAGGATGACGGGTGAAGACCCGGTGGCCATGGAGTCGATCATGGCGATGGTGGGGAGTATCGCCGGGAAGCTTGATATGACCCTTGCGAGTGTTAACCAGCGGATATTGACCGAAGCGAATGCCAAAGCGCTGGCGGAGTCCTTGCAGAACCTGGCGGCGATCACGGCGATGGTAAGAAAAGGCGAGGGGAGCGTTGGCAAGCTGCTCGTTGATGAGAGCGTTTATCAGAATCTTTCTTTGACGCTGGCGAATATTGCCCTTTTGACGGATAAATTGAATAAAGGTGATGGGACGGTGGGCAAGTTCCTGACAGACCCGCGGGTTTATCAGAACCTGGAAGAGCTTTCGGCGGACCTGAAGGCGAATCCGTGGAAGCTGTTCTTTCGTCCCAGAGGCAAGTAAGGACAGGACCTGTTGTTATGAGGATCAAGGGCAGCGCCAAGACCGTTTTTATTTGCCAGAGTTGCGGGCAGGAGTCTTCCCGCTGGCTCGGGAAATGTCCGGGCTGTAATGGCTGGAATTCGTTCGTTGAGGAGACCTCGGTGTCAAAACCGGCCCAGGGGACCCAGCGCGGGCTGCTGACCAGCATGGACGCGCCGGTGCTGTTGGGGGATATATCGTCTGTTCATGAAAAGCGGTATCAGACCGGGATCAAGGAGCTGGACCGTGTCCTGGGTGGCGGGATGGTGGTGGGGTCCGTGACGCTTATCGGCGGGGATCCCGGGATCGGGAAATCCACGATCGCGTTGCAGGCCGCCTGCCGTTTCAGTGAAGAGGGGCTTAAGGTTTTGTACGTGAGCGGTGAGGAATCGATCGCGCAGACCAAGATGCGCGCGGACCGCATCGTTCGCAAGGCGAATGCCAATCTGTTCATTGTCAACCAGATCGACCTGAATATTATTATCGAGTTCATTAACAAGATCGCGCCGTCGGTCGTGGTCATTGATTCGATCCAGGTGGTTTATGAGCCGAACCTTGGTTCTTCGCCGGGGAGTGTGGGGCAGGTGCGTGAATGCGCGGCATTGTTGACCCAGCTGGCGAAGTCCCGCGGGGTTGCGATGATGATCATAGGCCATGTGACCAAGGACGGAGCCATTGCGGGGCCGAGGGTCCTGGAACATATTGTTGATACGGTCCTTTATTTTGAAGGAGAACGTTATTCGGCTTATCGTGTCCTGCGTACGACCAAGAACCGTTTCGGCTCGACCAATGAGCTGGGCGTTTTTGAAATGACGTCCGCCGGCCTTCTCGAGGTCGAGAATCCGTCGGAGATATTTCTTTCCGAGCGTGCGAAGGCGTCTTCGGGTTCCGTGGTGGTCCCGATCCTGGAAGGGACCCGGCCGTTCCTTGTCGAGGTCCAGGGCTTGGTGAGCCGCTCTGCGTTCGGGATGGTGCGACATCGCGCACAGGGGTTTGACTCGAACCGTTTGTCGCTATTGACCGCCGTTCTGGAGAAGAGGGTCGGCCTGCGCCTGGAGGATCAGGATATTTTCCTGAACATCGTGGGAGGCGTCAGGGTGGAAGACCCGGCGGCAGACCTGGGTGTGGCGCTTGCAGTTGCATCATCTTTCCTGGACAAGCCTTTGCCGCCGGATACCGCCGTGCTGGGCGAGGTCGGGTTATCGGCGGAAGTGCGCAGTGTGGGGCATATCGTTCCCCGTCTCAATGAGGCCGAGAAACTGGGTTTCAAGAAGTGTTTTATACCGAAGAACAATCTGAAGGCGCATAGCGGCCTGAAGCTGAAGACGCTGCAGATCATTGCCGTTGGCGATGTGCGCGAGGCGCTGGATCTGATCAGGAATTAGAGGGAGTCCCTACAAAAGTTTTCGGAGAAGAATTCTATGACATTATTATTCATTCGGATCTTTTTCACCGTATTAAGCGCTGTTGTCGGGTATCTGGTGGGCAGTTTCTACAATCGGGAATTGCTGGGGGTTCTCGGCGGGCTGGCTTGCGCCGCGGTCTGGGTATGGATCGAGGCCATGACCAAGCAGGTTTCTGTACGGGGGCTTTCGAGCGTTGTCTTCGGGCTGGTGTTCGGCGTGATCATGGCCAAGCTGGTGTCGGATATCCTGGCGCTGGTCCCGTTCACTGAAACAGTTCATTCGGCACTGCGCGTGATATTTACGCTGATCTTTTCTTATCTCGGCGCTGTTATCGCCTTGCGCGGGAAAGACGAGTTCAACCTGATCATCCCGTATGTCCGTTTTAAACGGACGGACCTTAAAGACAGCGTTATTCTGCTTGATACGAGCGCGATCATTGACGGCCGTGTGGCGGATATCTTTCGCAGCCGTTTTCTGACCGGCCGGCTGGTGGTCCCGCGGTTTGTCCTGCATGAACTGCAGCGCCTGGCGGATTCCGAGGATGACCTTAAACGCCAGCGTGGGCGCCGGGGGATGGAGCTCCTTCGCGCGATGCAGAAAGATCCTGCGGTGGACATCCATATCCATGAGGATGATCTCCCGGGGGACAAGGAAGTGGACCTCAAGCTGATCAAGCTGGCCAAGATCCTTGATGCCCGGGTGTGCACCACGGATTTTAATTTGAGCCGTATTGCCGCTATTCAGGGGACAGAAATGCTTAATATCAACGACCTGCTCAATTCGGTGAAGCCGGTTATTTTTGCCGGCGAGCAGATGGATGTCCTTATCATCAAGGAAGGCAAGGAAGAGAATCAGGGGGTCGGGTATCTTGAAGATGGCACCATGGTGGTTGTGACCGATGGCCGCCGCCATACCGGGCATAAGGTCAAGGTGGTGGTTTCTTCTGTCCTGCAGACGCAGGCGGGCCGGATGGTTTTTGCCAAAATGGAGCATGGATGAACCTTAAAGTCCAGGTCATTATTGCGGCCGGCGGTACCGGTGAGAGGATGAATGCTCCGGTCCCAAAACCGCTTTTACTTTTAGGCGGTGAACCGGTCGTGGTGCGCACGCTCAAGGTTTTTGATGCGCATCCTTTGGTGGCGGGCATTGTCCTGGTGGTGCATGGGGATTATATTGAGGATTACCGCCAGGCGCTTAAGGCGGCCGGTCTGGCCCGGCGGGTCGACGTTGTTCCCGGAGGCCAGACGCGTACCGGATCGGTACGGTTGGGGCTCAGGGCGCTTGATCAGGACACGCAGATCGTGATCGTTCATGACGCGGTGCGGCCTTTTGTGACCGGCCGGATGATCGATGACGGGATTGCGCACGTGCTTAAAGGGAAGGCGGCGGTGGTCGGAGTCCCTGTGAAGCCTACGCTCAAAGTGGTCGATCCTGTGACCGGGGTTGTTCTTGAAACGCTTGACCGTTCTCTGGTCTGGGAGATCCAGACGCCGCAAATATTCGACCGCCGGCTTCTGGACCAGGTTTATGAAGGAGATATGGATGCTTCCGATGATGCCGGATTGGTCGAGCTCGCGGGGCACAAGGTGATGGTTTATATGGGGGATTACAGGAATATTAAGATAACCACTCCCGAGGATATGGATATCGCGGAGATCTTTTTGCGGGGAAGATTGTCATGAGGTCATTAAAAGGAGATAAGCCGTTCGATTATTGTACGGGCATCGGGTACGATGTGCATCCGTTGGTGCCCGGGCGCAAATTGGTGCTCGGCGGGGTGAGGATTCCGTATGGCCGCGGCCTTCAAGGCCATTCGGACGCGGATGTGTTGTTGCACGCCATTGCCGATGCGTTATTGGGCGCGGCCGGCAAAGGCGATATCGGGGAGCATTTCCCGGATACCGACAAGAAATATAAAGGCATTGCGAGCGTGGTCCTGCTAAAGCATGTGCAAAAGCTGCTTGAAGCGTCGGGTTTTCAAGTTATTAATGTCGATTGCGTACTGCTGGCCGAGGCGCCGAAGATAAGCCCTTACAAGGCTAAAATGAGAGCGAACATCGCCAAAGCGCTTGATATGGATGTTCGCCGGGTGAATGTGAAGGCAACGACCAATGAAGGCCTCGGGTTCATCGGGCGTAAAGAAGGCATGGCCGCGTATGCGACGGTTATGTTGCATCGGGTTTAACAGGAGGGTTATATGATGTTTTTATTGTACAGCCTGCTGGTGTTCTGGCTGGTAACGCTGATCTTCTTTAATAAAGAGGTCAGGGCGATCCAGGAGCGGGATCCGGCGGCGCGTTCAGCCATTGAAGTGGTCCTTTTGTATTCGGGGTTGCATGCGGTGGTGTTCCACCGGATAGCGCATCCTTTGTGGAGGATGAATATCCCTATCCTGCCGAGGGCTATTTCCCAGTTCGCGCGCATGTGCACGGGGATCGAGATCCACCCCGGGGCCGTGATCGGTGACGGGCTTCTGATCGACCATGGAACGGGGGTTGTGATCGGCGAGACCGCGGTCGTTGGAAATAATGTGACGCTTTATCAGGGGGTGACCCTCGGTGGCACGGGCAAGGAAACAGGCAAGCGCCATCCTTCCCTGGGGAACAATATTGTTGTCGGCGCGGGGGCCAAGATCCTGGGGAATATCACGATCGGGGACAATTCTTATGTCGGGGCGAATTCGGTTGTCCTGCAAAGTGTCCCGCCCAATGCGACGGTTGTCGGTGTTCCCGGTTATGTGACCAAACAGGACGGAGAGAAGATCGACAAGAAGCTGGCGCATGAACAGATCCTTGACCCCGTCCGGCGGGATATTGATGAGCTTGCTCAGCGGCTTAACGCGCTAGAGAAAAAGAGTTAGGTATGGACCTTTATAATTCACTTACCAGGGCACGCGAGGCCCTGCCTCCTCTTCCGGCGCGGATCAACATGTATTCTTGCGGCGTGACGGTCTATGATAAATGTCATATCGGCCATGCCCGGTCGCTGTATACGTTCGATACGCTGGTGAAATATATGCGTTATCGCGGGTATGAGGTGCGGTTTGTCCGCAATATCACGGATGTTGATGACAAGATCATTGCCAAGGCTGCGCAGACAGGCAGGACATTCGATGAGGTGGTTAAAGAAAATATCGCGCTGTATTATAAGGATATGGCCGATCTGGGGGTAAGCCCCGCGGATGTTGAGCCGCGCGCGACGGAGAATATCCCGCTGATGATCGCGCATATCGAGGGGCTGATCGCCAAGGGGCATGCCTATCCCGTTGAAGGGGATGTGTACTTCCGTGTCCGTTCGTTCCCCTCTTACGGAAAGTTGTCGGGCCAGAGCGTCGACAAGATGCTTGAGGGCGTTCGCATTGACAAGGATGAAAAGAAGGAAGATCCGCTGGATTTCGCGCTTTGGAAGAAGGCCAAACCCGGGGAGCCCTCGTGGCCGTCTCCATGGGGCGATGGCCGTCCGGGGTGGCATATCGAGTGTTCCTGCATGAGCATCAAGCATCTTGGTACGGAAACGCTGGATATTCATGCCGGCGGGCGTGATCTGGTTTTCCCGCATCACGAGAATGAGATCGCCCAGGCCGAGGCGCTTACGGGAAAACAATTCGCGAAGATGTGGATCCATCACGGCCTGCTCACTATCAATTCGCAGAAAATGAGCAAGTCTTTGGGGAATTTCATTACGGTCCAGGATGCTCTTAAGAAATATTCTGTGGGCGCGTTCAAGCTGTTCTTTCTGTCGACGCATTATGCCAGTTCCATTGATTATACGGATGAGAAGCTCGGCGATATGGAGAAGGGCCTTGTCAAGTTCAAGGCGCTGATCGGCCGCGCCGCGCGGGTCCCGTCGTCGAAACTGGAAGTGCGCCTGGAGGATGTGGAGTTCCTGGTGGATGCCAAGGAAAAGATCCTGGCGGCGATGGATGAGGATTTCAATACCGCGCTTGCGGTCGGGCATGTATTCGAGCTGATCACGGCGGCGAACCGGTTCATTGATACCGGGAAACAGGATGATTATTTTGAGGGCAGTGTTCATGCAACGGCAGATTTTCTGAGAAGTTTTTTGGCGGGGGTCCTTGGCCTTGACCTGGAGGATAAGTCTGCAGGGTTATCCGCCGGGGATCTGGTGCTTGTTAATGAGCGCGTTGAAGCGCGTAAGGCCAGGGATTGGAAGCGTTCGGATGAGTTGCGCGATATTTTAAAAGCGCGCGGCATTCTCGTCGAGGATGGGAAAACGGGCCAATCTTGGCGGCGAGGTTAAAACAGAAAGGCTGATCATGGACCAGCAAATGGATTCTCCTAAATCCCGTCTGGCGTGTTTGTTGCTCTGCCTGTTCCTGGGGCTGCTGGGCGCGCACCGGTTTTATGTCGGGAAAACAGGGACGGCTATTTTAATGCTGTGTACGGCAGGCGGGTTGGGTGTTTGGGCTATTGTTGACCTGATCTTTATTATTTCCGGAAGTTTTCGGGATAACAGGGACCTGCGCGTTATACGCTGGATGGACCATGGTTGAGAAGTATCGCAGGGAGTAAATATGCTTAAGGGCAAGTTCATTACATTTGAAGGTTCCGAGGGCTGCGGTAAGAGCACTCAGTCGAGAATGCTCCTGGAGCATTTGAAGGCCGCCGGCCGTCAAGTGAAACTTATCCGTGAGCCGGGCGGGGTCGCGATCAGCGAAAAGATCCGCGCGATCCTTCTCGACAAGGCGAATACGGCGATGAACAGGGAGTGTGAAACGCTTCTTTACATGGCTGCCCGTGCTCAGCTGGTGGAGGAAGTGGTCATTCCGGAGCTTGAGCAGGGCACGGTCCTTTTATGTGATCGTTTCCTGGATTCCACGATCGCTTATCAGGGGTATGGTTGCGGTGTTCCGGTTGACGCGATCCGGTCGGTCGGCTTGTTTGCCACCAAAGGCATTGCACCTGACCTGACGATCTTCCTGGACCTGGATGTTGAGGAAGGGTTGCGCCGCCGCGGGGCGGAACGTGACCGCATTGAACTGCGTTCCATGGAGTATCACAATAAAGTGCGTAATGGATATCTTGATATGGCGAAGAAAGAGCCAATGCGGATCATGGCTATTGACGGCTCTCTTCCCAGGGATGTGATCTTTGCGCGGATCTGCGCGCGTATTGAGACAATGCTTTGACAATGCCTCTGCCCGCTGAGTTGATCAACCTTGATGTGATCGAGAGGCTTCTAAAGCTTTATGCTTCCGGCCGTTTGGCGCATGCCTATTTATTCACCGGCCCCGGGGGGTCTGGCAAGGTGGAGACAGCTTTGGCTTTGGCTCAAGCGGTGAATTGCCTCGAGCCGGGCGGACGTAAGGCCGGATGCCAGTGCTCTTCCTGTCGAAAGTTTGATACCGGTAATCATCCGGATCTTTTTGTTTTAAAGAAGCCGGAGAACAAGGCCGAGATAGTGATTGCTCAAATGTTACCTAAGGCGGAGGCAGAACCGTTTAAGCCGCAGCATCCGCCACTTATCCCTTGGTTAGGTGTTCGGGCGCTTGAAGCCCGCGTGCGGGTCATTGTTATCAAAGACGCCGATCTGCTTAACACGCAGGCTTCCAATGCGTTCTTAAAGACGTTGGAGGAGCCCTGTCCGGGGTCCTTGTTCGTCCTGACCAGCGCGGCACCCGGTAATATTCTTAAGACCGTCCTGTCGCGCTGTCATGAGGTCCGCTTTGCTCCTTTGAGGAATTCCGTTCTTGTCGGGGGGGCGAAAAGTAAGTATGATGTTGGGTCTCCGGAGGACCTGGTCATAGACGAGTTTATTTTAGGGGCCGCATCCGAGGAGTTGTTCAAGAAGTGGAGCGCGGATAAGGAAAAGGCGCGCAAGGCCGGGGATGTGGTGTTGAAGTTTTATCGGGACGTCCTTTGCGTACAGAACGGGGCGGCGGACCAGGTGTTGTATTATAGTGGCCGTTCGGCGGATATCCGGAGGGCGGCGCAGAAACTTTCCGCCGGTGATGCCCAGGCGGTTGTGGCCCGGGCGGTGAAGGTGATCGAGGCTGTTAACGAAAATTTCAATGTGAAACTGGCGCTTATTTTATTAAAAGAAATGATCAGATAGGGGTTTATGGCAAAGATATTTCATATACAGGTTGGGGAATACCGTCCGTCCGGGTGTTTTGACTGTAACGGGCAGGAGCTTAAGCGCGGGGAGCTTGTGATCGTTGATCTTGACCGTTCTTCTGAAATGGGGCGGGTTGTCGCCGAGGCAGTGCCTCACGGCGAGGGCGGGCGTCTGCCAGCTGCGCAGGGCAAGGTTTTGCGCAAGGTCACGGAAGGCGACCGGCGCCAGATCGAGAACAACCGCAATAAAGCCAAAGATGCGCTTAATGTCTGCATCAGCAAGGTCAATGAGCTCAAGCTGGACATGAAAATGCTCAATGCGGAATATTCATTTGATGCCACCAAGGTCATCCTGTATTTTACGGCGGAAGGGCGTGTGGATTTTCGTAATCTGGTCAAGGAATTGGCCAAGGTGTTCCGTCTTCGGATCGAACTCAAGCAGATCGGTGTGCGTGACCGCGCGAAAATGATCAAGGGTTACGGTGTGTGCGGGCAGGAGTTGTGTTGCGCGAATTTTATCAAGGATTTCAGCCAGTTGTCCATCAAAATGGCCAAGGAGCAGGCGTTGCCGCTTAATCCGTCGAAGATCTCGGGTGTCTGCGGGCGTATCAAGTGTTGTATGGCCTATGAGTTCAACGTTTATAAAGAATTGAACCGCGGGCTGCCCAAAATGGGCGCCAAGATCCAGGTCGCCGAAGGCCGCGGGCGGGTGATCAACCTCGATATCTTAAAACGCCTTGTCTATGTGGATACAGGTGACGGCAAGGTCGTGAAGATCAGTATGCCGCTGGAAAATCCCAATGATAAAAAGTAGGTTTTATGTTACAACCCCTATTTATTATGTGAACGATGCGCCGCATATCGGGCATGCGTATACGACTATTCTGGCGGATGTGCTGTCGCGTTTTCACAGGGCTCTGGGGGATGATGTTTTCTTCCTCACGGGCCTGGATGAGCACGGGCAGAAGGTGCAGCAGGCGGCGGAGAAGCGTGGATTGTCACCTCAGGCGCATTGCGATGACCTGGCGCCTCGTTTTACTGATCTTTGGAAGAAGCTTGGCATTTTCAATGACGATTTTATCCGTACGACCCAGGAACGGCACAAGCGGATCGTCCGGTCTATCCTGCAGAAGGTCTATGATGGCGGGGATATTTATCAGAAAGAGTATGAAGGGCTTTATTCCGTCGCGGAAGAGCGGTTCATTACCGAGAAGGAG
This sequence comes from Candidatus Omnitrophota bacterium, assembly GCA_903908245.1. Taxonomy (GTDB): domain Bacteria; phylum Omnitrophota; class Gorgyraeia; order Zapsychrales; family Fredricksoniimonadaceae. The sequence continues at coordinate 22,165 of CAIVRE010000006.1, read as the reverse complement.
GCCGAAAGCGGGCAGTTCCGCGAGGTGAAGACCATTAAGGAAAAGAATTATTTCTTCAAGATGAGCAAGTATCAGGACAGGCTCATCAAATATATTGAGGATAATCCCGGGTTTATCCGCCCGGAGCACCGCAGGAACGAGATGCTGGGTTTTTTGCGCCAGCCGTTGACCGACCTTTGTATTTCCCGCCCCAAGGCGCGGTTGTCATGGGGGATCGAGATCCCTTTTGACCCTGATTATGTTACTTATGTGTGGTTTGATGCGCTTATTAATTATATTTCCGCGATCGGTTATGGTTCTGACGATGTGAAGTTCGGGCGTTTTTGGCCAGGCGTGCATTTGATCGGGAAAGATATCTTGACCACGCATTCGATCTATTGGACAACGATGTTATTCTCCCTGGACTTGCCGTTACCCGAGGTGATCTTTGCCCATGGCTGGTGGTTGATGGGTGAAAGCAAAATGTCCAAGTCCCTGGGCAATGTTGTCCGCCCCCTGGACCTGATCGAACAGCACGGGGTGGACGCGGTCCGTTATTACCTGATGAGCGAGATGAATTTGGGAGCGGATGCCAATTTCACACCGGAGAATTTTATCAAGCGGTATAACAGTGACCTGGCGAATGACTTTGGGAACCTGCTTAACCGTGTGAGTGGACTGATCGCAAAGAATCATGGCGGGATCATCCCCGATGCGGGTGTTGCCACGTTGGCAGAGGAAGATGTCGCTTCGGCCGGCCGTGCTTTGGGCCCGAAGGTCGAAGGCCTGATCCGTGATTACAAAGTGGATGAAGCTATCAATGAAGTGATGAATCTGGTCCGTCAGGTCAATAAATATATGGAGACCCAGGCTCCCTGGAAACTGGCCAAGACCGATCTTCCGGCGGCCGGACGGGTGCTTTACACCGCAACCGAAGCTTTGCGTTTGTCCGCCGTCCTTCTTAAGGCCGTGATGCCTGAGAAAGTTGCGACGGTCTTGTCGATCCTGGGCGTGCCCGACAGCGGGTTGACCTGGGGCGAGCTTAAAAGCGGTGTTGCTCTTCCGTCGTTCCCTGCGCTTTTCCCGCGCATTGAGGTGGAGAAGAAGGCATAAGGGGCTGCCAATAAAGCTTGTGTTTAATAAGCCCCCGCAAGACATTGTTTTCGCGGGGGTTTATTGTTTATGCATTGCAACGGGCTGCAGCATTCAGGCCAAGGCTAGGAAGCTTTGCCCTGGCTATTGTTAAACAAGGGAGGAAATTTGATGGATTCATTCTGGTTTAAACCTAAAGCATATGGCTGGGGGGTTGGGTTGCCGATAATCTGGCAAGGATGGGTGGCCCTTTTGGGGTTTCTTATATTAGTTTTGGCTTTTGCTTTTGTTGACGGAGTCTTTATGAAAACGGTGCCGGTGGGGTCATATCTGAGATTTACTCTTGATATTATTACGATTTCGATCCTTTTTTGTTACATTTTCCAGAATAAGGTCGAAGGCGGATTAAAGTGGCGCTGGGGAAAGGGGTAATATGGCTATTGATACGATCAAATGGGTGAATGGGGCGGTCAGGATCATTGATCAGACTTTACTGCCGGAGAAACTGGTTTATATCAACTGTCGGGATGTGAAGACCCTTTGGCATGCGATCAAGGAGCTCAAGGTGCGTGGCGCGCCGGCGCTGGGTATTGCTGCGGCGTATGGCGTTCTTTTGGGGATAAAGGATTTTAAGGGAGATAGCACGCCGCAATTCGCCCGGCATGTCTGTGATGTGTGCGATTATATTGCCAAGTCCCGGCCGACGGCGGTGAACCTGTTCAACGCGCTTGGTCAGATGCGTTTGCTTGTTTTGTATAATCCCGACAAGCCGGTGGCTATCCTGAAAGCCGTCCTGGAAGCCGAGGCGAACGCGATCTATGAAGAAGACCGTGCGGTTTGCCGTGCGATGGGCAAGCATGGGGCCGCTCTTATTAAAAATGGCATGACCTGCATGACTGTCTGCAATGCCGGAGCGTTGGCAACAGCGGATTACGGAACGGCGCTGGGCGTGTTCTATGCCGCGAAAGAGGCGGGCAGAAAGTTCAGCGTTTATTCACTTGAAACGCGTCCTTTATTACAAGGGTCGCGTTTGACAGCGTGGGAGTTGATGCGCAATAAGGTTGATGTCACGACGATCTGCGACAATATGGCCGCGACGGTGATGAAGAACAAGAAAGTGGATATTATTTTTACGGGGGCGGATCGTATCGCGTCCAACGGGGACGCCGCCAACAAGATCGGCACTTATATGCTGGCGGTCCTGGCAAAACATCATGGCATTCCGTTCTATGTGGTGGCGCCCAAGACGACGTTTGATCTGAAGATCAAGACGGGCAAACAGATCCCGATCGAGGAGCGCGCGCCGGAAGAGGTTACGCATTTTGGTCTACGGCCTACAGCTCCGAAGGGCGTGAAGGTTTTTAATCCGGCCTTTGATGTAACGCCGAATGAACTGATCACAGGAATTGTGACCGAGTATGGCATTGTCCGGAAACCGTATGTGAAGAATATCCATGAAACTTTCCGAGTTTGAGCTGATCAACCGGTTCAAGAAGTTCCAGAACCTTTCAGGGCGCGTGATCAAAGGGATCGGCGATGATACGGCCGTGTTAATGCTGGATGCCAAGCGGTATCAGCTGTTCACGACGGACATGTGCGTGGAGGATGTTCATTTCGACCGTTCTATGCCGGCCAGGGCCATCGGGTGGAAGGCTTTGGCGGTCAATGTGAGCGATATCGCGGCGATGGGTGGAGTGCCGACCTGTGCGGTTGTTTCCATAGGGATCCCGTTTGCGGGATCGGAAGGGGTGACTCCGAAGGCGGATCCCTTTCCGCCCGGACCGAAGGGAGGACGGGAAGGTGCCGCAGGGGGCAGGACCCGTTCCGATCCTGGCAGGGATCCCGCGCCATGCGCTGGATTTGTAAAGGGCCTTTATGCCGGCATGCACGCCTGTGCGAAGAAATTCGGCGTGAGCATTGTGGGCGGCGATACGGTCAAGGCCGACAAGCTGGTCATCAATGTGGCTTTGTTGGGCGAGGTCGAGAAGAAGAATCTTGTGACCCGTTCCGGTGCGAGGCAGGGGGATCGTGTTTTTGTTACTGGCCCATTGGGGAATTCTTTCAAGAGCGGCAAGCATTTGGATTTTACGCCGCGCGTTAAAGAGGCGCGGTTTTTGGTGGAGCATTTTAAACCTTCGGCCATGATGGATATTTCAGACGGTTTAGCCGGGGATCTGGGGCATATCCTCAAAGGCAGTGGTGTCGGCGCGGTGTTGGATGAGGGCAAGATCCCGTGTGCCAAGGGGGCAACGCTGACGCAGGCGTTGTCAGAGGGCGAGGATTTTGAGCTTTTGTTCACGCTCTCTTCCGTGAAAGCGCGTAAACTGCTACAATACCAGCGGGATTGCGCGGGACATATTGAATTTTCCTCCAGAGTTAAGTTCAAGGAAAATTCTATGTGTCCCGATTTCGTTGAGATAGGCGTGATCACTTCTACACCGAGGAAGTTAATGATGAAGGACATTGGCGGTGGTGTTTATCCGGTTATTTTAAAGGGTTTTACTCATTTTTGATGAAAACGATCCGGGTCGATTCGAAAAGTTACGAAGATACTTTGGCATTGGGCGGAAGGTTTGCAAAATTGCTCAAGCCCGGGGATATTGTTCTTTTGTTCGGGGACCTGGGTGCGGGCAAGACGGCGTTTGTGAAAGGGATGGCTAAGGGCCTGAAATACGATCCGCTCAAGGTGCATAGCCCGACCTTCACGCTGATGAACATTTACAACGGGAAGATCCCTCTGTATCATTTTGATCTTTATCGCATCAAGGCGGATGACCTTTTCGGAATGGGGTATGAAGAATTTTTTTATGGTAAAGGGATAGCGGCGGTAGAATGGTCTGAAAGGCTTGAAGGTTTGAAGCCTGAGGATTTCTGGAAGATCGAGCTTAAGCATGCCGGCGAAGATCTTCGTCATGTCGGTATTTCATTCTCCGGGATCGCGCTTGAAGCGCGGTTCAACAGGCTCAAGGACCGTTTGAAATGAAGATCCTGTCTGTCGATACATCCACCAGGCACCTTTCCATCGCCGTTACCGACGGAGATCATCTGGTCGCGGCCCGCAATGTCCCTCCCAAAAGAGACCTGTCTTTAAGCATTTCATTTGATATCGAACGGGCGTTAAAGAAAGCCGGGCTTGTTCTTCACGATATGGAAGGTTTTGTGATCGGCCTTGGTCCGGGGTCGTTCACAGGCTTGCGGGTTGGTTTATCCATGATGAAGGCGTTCATCATGGTGACGGAAAAGCCGGTGGTCGGAGTTTCCAGCCTGGATGCTATCGCGTTGAATGTAAGGTCGGACAAGCCGGTGAACGTATGCGTGATCAATGATGCCCGGCGCGGTTTATTGTATTCCTGTGTTTATGTAAAAAAGGGTCACGCGCTTGAACGCAAGTGCGATCATTTGCTGCAACCTGTCGAGGCGGTCTTAAAACACGTCGAGGGTGAGACGGTCTTTATCGGGGACGGGATAACGCATGCGCGGGACCGTATCATGGACGCAGCTAAATTATCAGGGGCCAGGTTCAGCGCGCATTTCGAGACCGACAAGCATTGGCTCCCGAAGGCGAAGGAGCTGGCGAGGCTTGGCTATCAGCGGTTGATCAGGGGTGAGAGTGATAATATCGCGACATTATCGCCGTTGTATCTTTATCCGGAAGATTGTCAGATCAGTAAACCTCCTTCACCCCGGGGGTGAAGGAGGTTATGGAGATAAAAATGTCTAATATATCCGGCGCGTGGGCCGAGATCGACCTCAAGGCCATTCGGCATAATTTCCGCGAAGCCCAGAGGCTTGCGCGTATTCTGCTTGAGCCGGTGTTCAATCGTCAGGTCGATATCCTTTCGGTCGTCAAGGCGGATTCTTACGGCCATGGCATGCTGGCGGCTGTCAAGGTCATGCAGAAAGAAGGCGGAAAGTTTTTCGCCGTGTCGAATATTAATGAGGCTTCTGCCTTGCGTGCCGGGGGCTGTCGCCACCGGATACTGCTTTTTGAAGCGACTTTACTCGATGCGGCCCGGGAGATGGTGAGGCTTGACCTGACGCCTGCGCTGTGTACGCTGGAAATGGCGCGCGCATTGAATATTGAAGCGAAGAGGGCAAAGAAATTGTTACCGGTGCATATCAAGGTTGATACCGGAATGAGCCGCCTGGGGGTTTGGTATGAGGACCTTTTGCCGTTCGTCAGAAAGATCCTGAAGCTCGATCATATTTATATTGAAGGGTTCCTGACGCATTTTCCTGTGGCGGATACGGACCGGAAATTCACCGAGCTTCAGGGCAATGTCTTTTCGAATGCGGTCGCTGACCTTATCAAGGAGGGGGTGCCGTTCAAATATCTTCATGCGGCGAATAGTATGGGCCTGGCGGGATACAAGAACCGGTATTTCAATCTTGTCCGTCCGGGGGTCATGCTTTACGGGCTTTATCCTCACAAGAGCCTTCGCGCTGCAGTGGATCTTCAGCCGGTCATGACTGTCAAGACCCGAGTCCTTCTGGTGAAGGTCATTCATCGCGGCCGCGGGATCAGTTACGGGCATACCGTGCGTGCGCTCAAGGATACGCCGGTGGCTGTGCTGGCCATCGGCTATAGTGACGGATATTTCAGGGCGCTTTCAAACAAGGCCGAGATCCTGCTTAATGGCTGCCGGTGCCGTATCCTTGGGCGCGTTACGATGGACCAGGTCATCGTGGATATTTCCCGTGCCGGCCGGGTGAAGGTCGGTGATATCGCGGTAGTCCTCGGGGCTCAAAAAGGCGGGGTCATTTCTGCCGACGAGATCGCCGCCTGGGCGGGAACGATCAATTACGAAGTGACTTGTAATCTTGGCAATCGCCTTACGAGGGTTTATCGATGAACACGAGATCAAAGGTCGTTTTTTTTGTTATATTTTTTCTGGTGTTTGTCCTTTTTTTGAGGGATCCGTTGATCAAGGCGGGGGTGGTCATCGCCGCCAGGCAGGTTGCAGGAGTGGAAGTGACGATCGATGATCTTTCCATGAGCCTTGTCCGGCAGTCGGTTCACATCAAAGGGCTCAAGGCGTATAATCCGCAAGGGTTTGACAGAGAGGTCATGATCGATATCCCTGAACTTGACATTGATCTTGATGTCTGGGCTTTGGTCAAGGGCATGCTGCATTTTAGATATCTTCGGCTGGATCTTAAAGAAGTCCTGGTGGTCAAGAACGATGAGGGGAAGACCAATATCAATTCACTGCGGTTCGCAGGGGTTGGAGACCGTTCTGAGGAGGGGAAAAAGCCGGCCAAGGACCAGCCTGCGGCCGAGGCAGGGAAAGAGGCTGTTAATCCGATGGATATAAAGATCAGGATGGACCTGGTCTCGCTTAATCTGGGCAGGGTGGTTGTCAAAGAAATACGCCCGGAAGGAGGCCCGTCGATCCGGTTGATCAACCTTAATGTGGAGAATAAAGAATTTAAAGGCATTAACAGCGCCGCCGAGCTTGCCAGCCTGGTGATGGTCGAAGCACTGGTCCCGGTATCGATCAAGCATGGCTTTGTGAAGGTTAAAGGCCTTTCCGCCAAGGTGATCGGCGGATTGCTGGAAGGTGTTTTAAAATAGTTTTTTGGCCGAATAGATCCCGGCGGCCATGAAAAATATCGGAGCGAACCATGCCGCCAGTATCGGCGGCAGGACCCCGCCTTTTCCCAGGGCCAGCCCGATCGCGTTCACCACATAGAACAGGAATCCGATCACGAGCGCTATACCAACGGAAGCGAAGGTCAGGCCTTTGCGCCGGCCCGTGGTCAGAGCGAAGGGCAGTCCGGCGAAAATAATAACGATACAGGCGAACGGATAGGCGATCTTCTGGTGCAGGTCCACTTTCAGGCCGTTGAGCGCCGCCACGGCGCCGCTGCCTTTGAACCGTTTGATATAGGACCTGAGTTCCCGGATATTCATTGTCGAGACGCTGTTGCGCTGCTTGAGTAGGTCTGCGGGGTTTTCACGGATATCAAGCGTTTTTTCCTTGTAGAATTGCACTTCGCCGGTGGAGCTTTGGTCTACAGGATCGTATCTGGATATCTGGCAGTTGGTGAATTTCCAGTTTTGGCCGGTCCAGTCGCCTTTTTCCGCCACGATCTTTTCGGTCATCCGCTGAAGCTCGTCCTGTCCGATGATCGTTATGCCTTCCAGTGTTTTGGTCGACGGCTGGTATTGATCGATAAAGAAGAGGCGGTTGTTCAGCCCGTAGAAGAACAGGTATTTGATAGGCTGAGCGGCGGATTTATTTTTGTCGGAGGCAAGTTCGATCTGGTCCTGGCGTATTTCCTGGGACATGGAAAGGGATTGCGGTACGAATTTCTCGTTAATAAGAAAGACCAGCGCGGCGGCCATCAGCCCGAAGATGATCGCCGGGCGGGTGATCTTCCAGAAGTTCAGCCCGCTCGCGCGCAGGGCGATGATCTCGTTATTATTGTTGAGGGTGCTGTAGGTGAATAATGTCGCCAGCAGGCAGGCGATCGGCGCGGTCTGCACGAAAATGACCGGGAAGAACGACGCGTAATAGCCGGCGATCACCTGGGCGGGGACTTTGTTGGAAATGAAATCCTCCAGGTGTGTGGCCAGGTCGATGAGGATATAAAGAAAACAGAAGATCAGGATGGTCGACAGGAATATCTGGACGATGGACTTGCTGATGTAATTGTCTAGGATACGCATAGTTTGTAATTAAGGATAATGACAGTTATTCCGCCGATCACGTTCGGCAGCCACATGATGAGGTCCGGAGCCGCCATGCCTTGGGAAGCCAGCGCCTGGCAGCCGATGGACAGGAGATAGAACGGCGCGGCAAAGATAATGGCCAGCAGCAGGTTGGCGGTTTTTTGCCGGCGGTGGGTGATGACCGCGACCGGAAAGCCCAGCAGGATAAAGATGAGCGGTGCGAAAGCCCAGCTGATCTTGCGGTGATATTCCGCGATGAGCGGGTTGGGGTCGATATTGATCTGCTTGTAGGCAAAGATCTCCTGTTCCAGTTCCTTGAGCGTCATCCCTTTGGGTTTCTTGACGATTTTTCCGTTCTTCTGCGACATATCGAGTGTCATGAATGATTGTTTGAAGTTCAGCTTGTAGTAATTGTTTGGGTTGCGCAGGTCCGGCTCGTCGGATGTGCCGTTGATGAGTTTGAGCAGGATCTTCGGTTCGCCGGGGACGGGCGTGAATTCGCCTTCCTGGGCGATGATGGTGCGCGTCGGTTTTCCATCTTGCGGCTGATAGATGCGGATGTTATAAAGACGGTTGCGTTCGATCTTGTAAATAAAGATCACGTAGCCTTCGAAATCGTCGATGAATGTCCCGGCTTCAAGGATGGCCGATGGGTTCTTTGCCCCGGTCTCCTGCAACAGCTCTCGCTGGGCTTGATAAGCGCGCGGAATAACGCGGTCATTGAGCAGCAATAATGATAATGAGAACAGCAATCCGATCGCGATCAGCGGCGCGAGCAGTTTTTGCAGGGAAATGCCGCTGGCGCGGATGGCAATGATCTCGTTGTCCGATGACAGGCGGCCGAAGGTCAGGATCACCGCCGCCAGCGCCGCGATAGGCAGCGTATACCCCAGCAGGACCGGGATATTGTACAGCAGGACCATAATGACCGAGGAGATGCTGACGCCCTTGTTGATGACTTTATTGGCCAGCTGGGGAAGGTAACCGAGCAGGAAAACAAAGGTCAGCACGCCGATCGCGATCGCGAAAGGCATTACACATTCCTTGAGGATGTAGTTGCGCAGTATCCGCATGATTTTTTTACGCTGCCGACAGGGCGATGAGTTCCACGTTCGCCGCGCCGGCCTGTTTGAGGGCATTGGCCGCAACACTGGCGGTGGCCCCGGTTGTTAACAGATCATCGACGAGAAAGATATGCCTGTTTTTGATCAAAGAAGAGTTTTCTATTCTAAAAGCGCCCTGAATGTTTGTCCAGCGTTCTTTTCGTTTCAGATCACTTTGCCGGGGGATCAGTCGGTGTTTTTTCAGGATATGTGTTTCTAGAGGGATCCCGGTCAGTTCCGCAAGGCCATGGGCCAGGAGTTCCGACTGGTTGTATCCGCGTTCCCGCAGCCGGACAGGGTGGACAGGAATGGGAATGAGCATGTCTGCGGCAAGCTTGAGCGAGTAACGTTCAATGAAGGAGCGGGCAATGTGCGTGAATGTTTTTCGCAGGGAGGTCTTGTTATGGAATTTAAACGTGCGGATCAGGTTTGTCATCGGCGGTTCATAGCGGGTGAAGGCCCAGGCGCCGTCAAATCCCGGAGGCTGGAGGATGCAGTCGGGGCAAAGCCCCTGTTCGCTGTAAGTCCGGATATTGCGGCCGCATTTCAGGCAGAAGGGCGGATGAGTGTAGGGGATCTGTTCAAGGCAGTTGCGGCAAAGCGGCTGTTCTTTTGTGGCAGGGTCGAATCGTCCGCATAATGCGCAGTTGAGCGGAAAGATCAGGTCGATAAGCCCGGGGATTATTTTGTTGAGCATACCGGCAGGGTAACAAAGCTTTGATTTTTTGTCAAAATATCATTTTAGCGGGGGGAGTAAAAAAATAAAACTATCCGCTATATTTTGTTGAAAAGACAATTATACTGAAATTATGGCGTTCGGGAATTAAAAATCTTTCGGCGGAAATTTCTTAGGAGATCAAAATGATTTTAATGCATCGGCATATTATGTCTTTGATCATCCTGTTTTTGCTGGGAGGAGCGGCAGGGTTCTTTTCTGTTCCGGCGTGGTCTTATGACGCCGGGCGGGACGAGGTCGTTACCCGGTATCTTGATTTTCAGGAGGTGGCGATCACGGAAGGGGCAGAGCCGCAGGTACAGGACAATGATGTCCCGGCAGAACCTCCGGATGTGAAAGAGACTTATATCGGCCAGCAGGAGCGGTTCTTTGTCGCCCCTTCAACAGAACCCAACCGCCATTCGTTCAATGCCGATTATGAAATGTATAATTATGGTTACCAGGAAACGGTCCAGGGCCAGAAGTTCATGAATACCAAGGGCGCGTATTCCGGGTTCTCCGCGAATTACGCGTATCACCCTGATGCACACAGCAATCCTTTTTATGAATTTGTGGACGAGGTACGCCTGCAGGGGCTTCTTGCATCCGGTGACGTGGATTATACCGGCAGTGGAACATTCAGCGGGCTTAAAGACCGCATGTATGAATTAAGGGCTTTGGTGGCCAAGAGCTATAGTCTGGATGGCGGTATAACGGCTATTCCTTATCTTGGGCTTGGATACCGGTATTTGAATAACGGACTGGAAGCGTATCAACCCGGCGGATATAATCGCGAATCAAGGTATTTTTATCTTCCGGCAGGCGGAGATCTGAGGAAACAGATCGGCGGCGGCTGGGGCCTGGCGATGAACCTCGAGTATGACCGGCTGCTCAAAGGCGAGCAAACGAGCCATGCGGAGGACATGGATCCTTCGCTGGATCCGCTGGTCAATAATCAGAGCGATGGCTATGGCATCCGCGGGTCATTGAAAGTTTCCAAAGAGTTTGATAAAAAGTGGAATATCTTTGTTGAGCCGTTCATCAGGTACTGGAATATCAAGGAATCGGATGTTAAGCCGATCACGTCGGGCGGGGTACAGGTGTGTGATCCCAGTGGTGATTGCTGGTCAGGCAGCGAGCCGGATAATGTCACACAGGAGATCGGCCTTAAGATGGGTATTGGATTTTAACGGGGGGGGCTTATGAAAACAGCGTATTTCAGCCTGGTGATGGTCATGATGGTCCTGGCGTGTTTCTCGGCTCCGGCGATGGCGGCCGTTTCGTTCCCTTCGGAAGATATTCAGGTCCTGGACACCAAAGCCATCGCGGCCTTGACCGATGAGAAACTGGTGGATAATTACATTGATATGCTCGCCGAGATCGAAGCCACGCGGATGTTCCATATGACCAGTGGTTTTACGCTCAAGGAATATAATAAATACAAGGATCTGATCAAGTATCGTTTGGGCCTTTCGTTCGAGATCAACCACCGCAAGCTGGAGATCCCTCCAGCCGTTAATTAATCCCGGAGTCAGTATGCTGCATATGTCTGTAGTTGATTGTAAAAAGAGGTTGTTTGATATTATCAAGGACCAGGCGTTCTTTAAAGGCGATTTCACTTTGTCGTCAGGAAAGAAGAGCAATTATTATCTGGACGCGCGGCTGGTGACCCTTTCCGCGGAGGGCGCGTTCCTTTGCGGGAAATTAATGCATGCTATGGTGAAAGATAAGAATCCCACCGCGATCGGCGGGCCGACGCTCGGGGCCGACCCGATGGTGGGCGCTATCGGTGCGGTCAGCTTTCTGGAAGGCCAGCCGGTCAAAACATTCATTATCCGCAAGGAAGCCAAAGGCCACGGCAAAGGCCGGATGGTGGAAGGGCCGGAACTTACCGTGTCGGATTGTATCGTGGTCATTGATGATGTGGCGACCACTGGCAAGGCGTTCATTCATTCGATCGATGCTCTTGCCAAGGATGGGCTTAAACCCGCGGCTTGCGTTTGCATTATTGATCGTCAGGACGGCGCCAAAGAAGCGGTGGCCGCCCGAGGGGTGGAGCTGATTTCATTGTTCACTGCCGCAGAGTTCCTAAAAAGTTAATGAAAAAGATCATCCTGGCTTCAGCCTCTCCTCAGCGCAAGAAACTGATGAAGCTCCTTAAAGTCCCTTTTACCGTGCGCAGGTCGTTCGCGCGGGAGAAGGATACTATTTCCACTACGGTTTCCGACCTGGTGAAGGATAATGCCCTGATCAAAGCCATTGATATCGCCGAGCAGGTGAAAGAGCCTTCCATTGTGATCGGGGCGGACACGGTTGTTTATGCCAAGTCCCGCCTGGTCATTAAACCCAAAGACCTGAAAGAAGCCAAGAGGAACCTGAAGATCCTGATGTCCGAGCCGCATTGGGTTTATACCGGCGTGGCGGTGATCGATACCGAGAACAAGACCGTCCTGGTGGACCACGACAAGACCAAGGTGTTCATGAACCAGCTGACCGATGAGGAGATCGACCGTTATCATCGCGAGGTCTCCCCGATGGACAAGGCCGGCGGGTTCGATATCGAGGGGCGCGGCGGAGTGTTCATCCCAAAGATCGAAGGCTGCTATTTCAATGTGGTGGGGCTGCCGGTGGCCAAGCTTGCGCAGATGCTCAAGAAGTTCGGTGTTCATGTGTTGATGCTGGTGATGATGGTTTCGTTGTATGGTTGCGGCGGGTTGTCGAGCAATTTCAATACGGCGACGGATCAGCAGGAAACGACCATGTATTCTACAGAACGTGAGCAGGAGATCGGAGCTGCGGCGGCGCGCGAACTTGAGAAGGAATATAAGCTGGTGGAAGATCCGGTGATGAGCGAGCGGGTGGAGCGCATTACCCGGAAAGTTTCGGCGGTGTGCGGCCGCAGCGAGCTGGTGTATGTCGGCAAGGTCATTGAAGAAAAAAAACCGGTGGATGAGCCGATGGTCAATGCCCTTTCATTGCCCGGTGGGTATATTTATATTTTCAAGGGATTGACGGATTATATTAAAGATGACGATCAGCTGGCCGCAGTTATCGCTCATGAGGTGGCCCATGTGACGGCACGGCACAGCATCAAGCGGCTGCAGGCATCTTACGGGAGCCTGATAGCGGTCGTGGCCGCGCTTCAGGTGGACGGGAGCCTGGCGGGCGGGATCAATATGGCGACACTTTCGATGTTCTTTGATTATTCCCAGCAGGATGAATTGCAGGCGGATACGCTCGGTGTGAAATATATGAAGGCCGCCGGGTATAAGCCCGAAGGCATGCTGAGGATGCTGGAAGCCTTGCAGGAATATGATCGCAAGCAGCCTGTGCGCCCCAAAATGTTCGGCCGTACCCATCCTTATGTGCATCAGCGCCTGGCGGCGGTGGGGCGTGCGATCAGTGATGACCTTTCTTTTCGCGACTATGTGCGCGGTACCGGTGAAGAGTTGAACAAAAAATGAGAAATGGTTTGATGATGTTTATTCTGTCGGGATTTCTGTCTTGTGCGGCCGGCGCCTGTGCTTCCAACGTGCCGCTGGAGGTTTGCGCGCAGGACAAGTGTTTTCAGTCGGAGGTCATGTTAACGCCGGAAGGGCGCGAGAAAGGGCTGATGTCCCGTGACAGCCTCGCGGAGGACCAGGGGATGCTGTTCGTTTTCGATGAGCCGGGAGAGTATCCGTTCTGGATGAAGAACATGAATTTTCCGATCGATATTGTCTGGCTTGATGAAGAGAAACGCGTAGTGCATACGGAATGGAGCGTTCCTCCTTGCGTCAAGGACCCTTGCCCGGTGTATGCTCCGCAGGCCAAAGCTTTGTATGTGCTTGAGATCGCCGCCGGTCAGGTGGAGGCCGGCGGGATCCGGAATGGGGACCAGTTGATCTGGGATCAATGATCTCTTGGTTTTATGATGTGCGTGCAGTGCCCGAACAGCCCTTCAGCGGCTTCCATGATCGTCTCGGATAGTGTCGGGTGAGGATGGATGGTCAGCGCGAGGTCCCCGGCTTTAAGGCCTGTTTCTACGGCGAGCGCGCCTTCTGAAATAAGGTCGCCGGCTCCGACCCCAATGATCCCGACCCCTAAAATACGGCCTGTTGCCGTGTCTGCGATGATCTTGGTCACGCCGTCCGTGCGGTCAATGGTCAGCGCTCTCCCGGAGGCCGCCCATGGGAATTTTGACACCGTGATATTCATGTCTTTGGAACGGGCGGCCTGTTCTGTGATCCCGCACCATGCCAGTTCCGGGTCTGTGAAGATGACGGAAGGTATACAGCCTGGTTCAAAGGCCCTGTTCTGGCCCGCGATCACTTCTGCCGCGACTTTCGCCTGTGCCGACGCTTTGTGGGCGAGCAGCGGGCCTGCCGTTACATCCCCGATCGCGTAAATATTTTTCTCATCTGTCCGGCACTGGTCTGTTACTTCAATGAAGCCTTTGTCTGTCCGCTGGATCTTTGTGTTCTCCAGGCCAAGCGCGCTTGTGTTCGGCGTTCTTCCTACAGACACAAGGATGGTATCGTAGGTGCCGTTCCATTCTTTCCCCTGGGCATCCTGAAAAGTCACGGAGACATTGTCGCCGGAAGCGTTCGCTTTCAGTACTTTGGTCCCGGCCATGATCGCCGTAAATGTTTTCTTGAGTTTGCGCAGGAGAATGTCGGCCAGGTCTTTGTCGGCCGAGGATAACAGGGCCGGCAGGGCTTCCACCACGCTGACCTGAGTGCCCAGCGCTGCGTAGGCGCTTCCAAGTTCAAGGCCGATATACCCGCCGCCGACGATCAGCATGGTCGGGGGGATATGCCTGAGTTCAAGCGCCCGGGTTGAATCCCAGATGCGCGGCGATTCCGGAAGGAAGGGAAGGGTTGCAGGGCTCGAGCCGGTTGCGATGATGGCTTTTTCAAATGTGAGCGTTTCGAGCGTGCCATCTGTTTTTTTGATCTCCAGGGTCGTGGCATTGAGGAACCTGGCCTCAGCCTGGATATAGGTGATCTTGCGTTTTTTGGTCAGTTGCCCTAGCCCGCCGGTCAGTTTTGAGACGACACTGTCTTTCCAGGAGCGTAATTTTGCGATGTCCACGGATGGTGCGCCGAATTCGATCCCGATGTTCCCGGCATCTTTTGTCTCGTTGAGAACTCTGGCCGCGTGAAGCAGGGCCTTGGAAGGAATGCAGCCACGGGTGAGGCACACGCCGCCGGGGTTTTGGCCTTGATCGACAAGAGTGACCGGGAGCCCAAGATCTGCCGCGTGGAATGCCGCGGTGTAACCGCCGGGCCCCGCACCGATAATAACAAGTTGGGCTTCTACGGGCATATTAGGGTTCCAAAAATAAAATGGAGTGGGTATGGCTCAATGCCTGGATTTCCCGGATCATTTTTTTATTTTTTCTTCTGGATCTCTTCCAGTTTCCGGAGGCTTTCCGCGACTTGTTTCTGGATCGCGGCGAAGTCATTGGTCAGCGCACTGATCTCGTTGTGTTCCAGGTGGGGACTGGTGGTGGTTTCAGGAATTGAAGTGTTATGAAGCATGGTGATCCTTTTGAGGCCGGAGCGCATGCCGATGAAAGAAGCCAGGATACCCAGAGTGGCGAACAACAGGGTAAAGCCAAGATCGTATGTGGAAATGGTAATGGATTCCTGTCCGGAGTTAGAGAGGAAGATGTAGTCGAGGATCAAGAGTGGGAGGATGGCCGCCGCAAAGAAAAGGATACTGAACTTGCGAATGACAGAGGCGTTTTCGAACGAGGGGATGTAGTGCATCTTCGACAAAATGTTTTTCATGGCAGTCTCCGCGTAGATTTTTTAGAGAGTGATGATCGCTTGTTTATTATAATAGCGTAGATTCTTTATTCTGCCTATCAGCTTTTTTATTGTTGAGATCCCCTCAAGATCTCAAAGGTGCTGAAATAATCAATAGATATTGTTTTAGGCGAGAACATTTGATAAAATTTGATAAATCCTAAAAAAATTTAAGAGCACCATATGTTGACTTACGCTATCAGGAGTTTGTTCGAGGCATTGTGCGTCATAATGGTTTTGACGTGTGTTGTTTTTGCCGAACCGCCACAGATCAATATTGTGGCGGGAGACGGGAATATTTCCCAGACCCAGTCCCCTTCAACGTCTACGACGGATTTCAGGATATCAGGGCACGTTATTGGCGAGACTACCCAGGCCAATATTCTTCCCGGTGAAACGTGGAACATGCGGTTTGATGATCCCACCGACACCTTTCTTCTGCGCGTTCTTGATCCAACAGGCACCCGTATCCTTGGGAATCTTAATATTTTTAACGGGAATTTCACCCTGTTGAACATCCATGGGCTCGATATTGGCTCTTCGGCGCGGGTAAATGTGAATAACGCGGCTTTTGTAGCGTCCACTCTTGATATTCAGAATAAGGACTTCATTTCAGGAAAGTATGCCTTTGACGCATCTGTCGGCGCGAACAGCAGGGCTGTGTCCAATCATGGACTGATTCGGACAACCGGTTCGAGCTCGGTTGTTTTGCTGGGCCAGGCCGTCGAGAATGCGGGCGTGATCGAGGCGCCTTTGAGCAAGGTGGCGCTTGCTTCCGGCGATGCTGTGACGTTGAGCCTGGATGCCAACGGGTTGATCTCGGTCGATGTTAAGGCTCCGGTTAGAAATAAAGTCCTTGATATGGATGGCCAGGAGAAGAAAGCCCAGGTCTCCAATACAGGAACAATTAATGCTGATGGCGGCGAAGTGCTGGTTAGCGCCATGGCCTTAAATGATGTTTTTGACCGTAGTGTGAATCTTGAAGGGTGCATCCGGGCCAATAAAGCGGTGCAGGGTGCTGATGGCACGATCCGGATCGTGGCGTCCGATGATGTTGTCAATACAGGGACGCTGGAAACGCGTGATGGAGAGCTTTCTCTTACCAGCGGCGATCGGATCAAAACGCTGGGGTATTTGTTCGCCAAGATCCTGCTGGAACAGGGGTTCTCATTCCAGATGGGCGGCGTTGTTGAGGTGGGCAGGGCCCGTTTGGCCAATGTTGATGGCGCTGTCGTCCTGGCGACGGGCCTTTATTCAGGGACTTTTGAGGATGCCGGCGATATTATTGTTGATAATAATGCCCAGATCACGCTGACCGGATCGACGGAGTTTTGGGCTGATTCTGACCCGGGGACGCAGGCGCATGATGGTAACGGTATTTTTACCATGAACAGCGGATCGGCGATCATCGGCGGGAATCGTCCTTTGACGATATATTCCGCGGACAGAGATTCAGGAGGAGTGACGGCTCCGTCTGTTATCCGGGACATCAGTGGCGTGACCGAGTTGAACCTTTTCCGTTCTCCGGCCGCGGGGGCCAGCCCGAAGTTCACGTTGTTGGGGGCGGTGATCATGGGCGGTCACAGTGTGGATATCGATGGCGATCTTGTCCTTGCTGCGGGGGGGGCGTTGAGCGGTGCGACAGAGATCTTTATCACCGGCAACTGGACCAATAACGGCGGCATGTTCACGCCGGGGACGAGCCGGGTCACGTTTCTGAGCACACTGGCCGATCAGTTGATCAACGGGACGGCGCTCGCGCAGACATTCTACGACATAAGGGTGGCCAAAGGCAGCAAGACTTTGAGTGTGGGCGGTAGCACCACGACACTGTCCATGCACGATCTGGACCTGGAGAGCGGGGTCCTTGCGGCAGGGACGGCGACGACGTTTAATATCGCCGGCGATGTCGTGTTCGGCTCTTTGGCATTGTCAGGCTTTAACGGACTGACGCTGGATGCGGATACGTTCACGGTCAGTGATGTGGCGGATATGATCGGCGATACCATGCGCACATATTATCCGGTCACCGATGCTGTGCTTGACGCCATGATCGCCGAAGGCAAGGTCAAGACGCTGATCATTGGCGTGCCGTATGATGAGAACGGTTATGGCTGGCTGGCCCAGTATTGGGGAGGCAGTGTGCCTGTCGGGACGAACCGTGTGAACATGGTTGATCATAATTACGTGGCATATCTTGCGCATGTGAAAGACAGGATCAGCGCGGCCGGTTCAAATATGGGCCTTATAGTCGAGTTTGGCAATGAGTATAATTTTCATCCCGAGTGGTTCGGCGGTAATATCAACAATTGGTTTTCGGCGTTAACGGCGGCAACCAGTGCTGTTCACACTGCTTTTGGCACTGGCGTCAGGGTTTCAACGGCATCAGGGGACAACCCCGCGGATTTTGTGGCGACTATTCAGACCGGCGTGGATCTGGTCGGGGTAAATACTTACCGGGGGTTGGGGAATGCCAGTTCATTGGTAAGTGACTGGAACGCAGCCTGCGCTTTTGCCGGCATTGATATGCCGTTTTATGTTTCCGAGGCGGGCTTTCCTTCCTGGGTCGCGGATGGCGGTGAATTGCAGCAGAATATTGATGTCCTGCTTTTACGCGATGAGCTTTTGAAGAATGATCTCGGTGTGACCTTCATGAGCTTCGAGGATAATATGAGGAAGGGCGGCTCACCTTTTGCGCAAGACGCGAGAGAGGACTATTGGGGATGGCTGCGCGAGGACGGGACGCACAAGTCCGTCTATGACACGATGGCGGCGGTGTGGACGCCCCCGGAGTTCCAGGCCGGGTCTGCGCATATCAACGTCGCCGGCGACTGGGTCAATAACGGCGGGTTGTTCACGCCGGGAACGAGTACGGTCACATTTGGCGCGGCCAATGCCGGCCATGTGATCCGGTCCGGGGCATCGGCTTTTTGGAATGTCGTTTTTGATGACGGAGGATTAAGCGGGGCCTGGGCAACGCTTGATCCGATGAATGTCAACGGGAACCTGACGCTTAACAGCGGCGATCTGACGCTGGGCAAGAAGCTCATCATCCAGGGAGATCTCAATATTGTCGGCGCTGCCTTGAATGCGGTCGGCAACGCCATTGACCTCTCGGGGAGCTGGTACAATACCGGCACGTTCACCCACGGGAATAATACGGTGACACTTAACGGCAATGCCCAGACGGTCTTTGAGGACGGCCCCTTTTATAACCTGTCTCATACGGGAGCGGGGACAACGCAGGCGGCGCATGATCTTAATGTTGTCAATGCTTTCACCAATACGAACGGTATTTTTGATGCCAATGACCATAATATCACGATCGGCGGCTTGACGACGGTTTCAGGCGGGGAATATCGGTCCAGGTCAGGGGTTCAGGCCTTGAACGGCGGCCTGGCCGTTTCAGGCGGTGTTTTTACCGGTTCGACTGGGGCAGGGCGTGTGGATATCAATGGCGACCTGTTCCTTTCTGCCGGAGGTGCGCTGATCGGAGGAACGGATATTTATATTAACGGTGACTGGATCAATAACGGCGGTGCTTTCACGCCAGGGGTTGGTACGGTGACATTTGATGCGGTTGATCCCGGCCATGTGATCCGGTCCGGGGCATCTGCTTTCGCTAATATCATTTTTAACGACGGTGGCGCAAACGGAGCCTGGGCGATCGCGACTGATCCTATGAATGTCAACGGGAACATGACATTGGCCGGTGGCAGCTTGACGCTGGGCAAGAAGCTTACCATTCAGGGAAACCTCAATATTCTTGACGCCGCCCTGAATGCGGCAGGTAACGCTATTGATCTTTCGGGGGACTGGCACAATACCGGCACGTTCATTCACGGGAATAATACGGTCACCCTCACCGGTCAGGATCAGGCTGTTTCGGGCAACAACACTTTTTATAACTTGTCCAAAACAAGTGATAATGGCGCGGCCTTGACCTTTGAGGCCGGATCAATGCAGACGATCGACGGGAAGCTGACGTTAAGGGGCCATTTAGGTGAGTACATGCGGTTGGGCTCGGATGTCCCCGGGGATCAGTGGAAGATGAGAGCAGGGTCGGTTGATATGAGCTGGCTTGACCTGAAGGATGCGCATAATACGGGCCTGGATGTCACACTTCTGGATTCCCTGGACAGCGGCAACAATACGGGTTATGTCTTCGGGGAGAATTTGCCAATTCCTTCCATAGATATCCCTTGGTGGAATGTCCTGGATATCCGCGGTTTGACGGCAGATCTTGTTGTCCCGTTCGATGTACATCTTTTCGCGCAGTTTTTAGGGTCTTCATTGATCCAGTATGAAATGATCTCTGTCGGCGATGATCCTGAAGCGCCCGCGGTGGAGGTGCTGCCGATGCCGCAAGACGTGATGCAGGGGGGCGGGTTGCCGGTCCAAAGCGTTCCGCCTTTGATGTTCAGTTTACCCAAGAAGTTCGCGGTTGAATAAGAGGCAAGGTGTTTTATAGGCATGCGAATAGATAAGCGTTTGATTGTTGTCATGGGAACTTTGGCATTGATGATCAATGCCTGCGGAGCCGTATCTGCCGCTGTTCCCCGTGTTGAGGAGATGAGCCAGTCTTCGGTCATTGGCAGGCGCGCGCCCCGGGTGATCGAAAGTGCACTGGATGATGGCCAGGCCGCCGTTAAGGCTAAGGCGATCAAGGAGGCGATGGATGCGGCGGAGGACTCTCTGCTGGCAGTTCCTCAGGAAAAGATCCAGAAGGCGGATCAGGCGGCCGAAGCTTCGTTTTTGGTCAGGAAAGTGCAGGTGAAGGACTCTCTGCTCCTCACGGATGCAATATTGGCCCCTTTCATTAAGCCATTTGAAGGCCGGCAGCAAACGATGTCGGCGATGCAGGGTCTGGCCGATCAGATCACGGCTGAGTACCGCAGGCGCGGATATTTGAGCAGCCAGGCGTACATTGCACCGCAGGAGGTGGCAGACGGGGTCTTCACGATCTCCGTGCTTGAGGGGCGTATCGGCCGGATAACTTTTGAAGGGAACCGTCATTATTCTTCAGATGTGCTCAGGCGTTATTGTGTTATTCACGAGGGGGATTTTTTCAGTTACCAGGCACTGCAGAATACCGTGTTCAAGCTCAATGCCCATCCTGACCGGGTTGTCCGGGCGATAATCCGTAGTGGTGATGCGCCAGGGCAGACGGATATTATTTTTAAGGTTGAGGAAAAAGGATTGGTTGCTTCGAATCTTCTTGTGGATAACCAGGGGTCCAAGCCTGTCGGACAGGATCGTTTGGGGCTTGGTTTACGGCGGGACAACCTTTTCGGGCAGGATGATATTTTACGCATGGGCACCATGATGGGAAAGGATTTTGGTTCGGGATTTATTGAACATGCCCTTCCTGTTCCGAAGATCAATTCTGTTTGGAAAACAGGCGTCAGTTATGCCAACTCTGTACCCAAGAAGCAGTACAAGCCTTATGGGGTGAATAGTACGACCATGGATTACTGGGGCAAGCTGGAGACCCGGTTTATCACGGAAGAACGCCTTGCCCTGGATTGGCGGACAGGAATTGATTTCAAGGAGAGCCTTACCAGGATCTTGTCTGCTACCGACAGCCGTGAGAGGCTCAGGGTCGTTCGTTTTGGCCCGACCATGACGCTTCGGGACGATTTTGGCGTGACCGTGGTCGATGATCAGTTCTCGCTCGGACTGCATACGCTGGGCGCCTCGCTGAACAGCGCATCTTCCCGGCGCCCGGGTGTGACACCGGCTTTTCTTGCTTCGGATCTCAGTATTGAGCGGATGCAGAAGATGCCTTTGGATACGAGATTGTCACTCAAGGGCAGGTCTCATTTGTCGCCGGACAAGCAGCCGGCATCCGAGCAAATGCCCCTTGGCGGGGCGGATACCGTGCGAGGGTATCCGGAGGGGAATTATTTTGCGGATCAGGGCCTGCTGGTGAATGCGGAATATCTTGTGCCGTTCTTTTTCCTTCCGGATACGTGGAAAATGCCGTGGACGAAAGAGCGTATGCGCGACAGCCTTGATTTTGCGGTCTTCTTTGATCAGGGTTTCGGTTGGGTGAAGGGTGCGGGCAACGACCAAAAGGCATCTGAATCTTTGAGCGGAACGGGCGTCGGCGTGCGCGCGCGTATGGCGTCCAATATTTACTTCACGACGGATTTTGCTTATGCGGTTGGTGCAAGACCTGATCTGACCGATCACCGTTTCAGGATCCATTCCGGCATACAGGCTAATTTCTAGCCTGATTCGAACGGAGTCTCGTCAGAGCGCCAATTTCTCTATCTAGAAAGTAAAAGATCCTCTCCCATATGGGTAGAGGATCTTTTGTGTTTTGGAAGAAAATGGTGCGGAAGGAGGGACTTGAACCCTCACAGCTTGCGCCATAGGCTTCTGAGACCTACGTGTATGCCAATTTCACCACTTCCGCAAAAACTTGTAAGGAAAGCCAAAAGAACAACGACATCACAATAGCGGCATAGTATAAAGCCTTTGCATTTTTCTGTCAATATTCTTGAGAGCATATTATTGCGGATCGTTCATTTTATTGCTTCATTGAGAAAGCGTTACCTTTTTTAATTTTGGTGTTAAAATCATTACATATCAACATGTTTTAACTGTAGTTATGGATTTGGAGAAAGTGGATTAGAAGGAAAAAATTAATTGACAATTTGGAAGGATTCTTTTATTATTCTTATTGTATGTCTTCAGCCAATTTTGGACACTTCAGTCAAACTTAAGTTTGCAGATCGCTCCTGATCAGGGCCATTGTTTTGTTGGTTAAGATTATAGCTTTTTCTTCTTTCCAGGGTTAATC
>CAIVRE010000005.1 GCA_903908245.1 Candidatus Omnitrophota bacterium | reverse complement strand
GGTCCTTCACCCCCGGGGTGATGGCGGTTCGACGCATAATAGCAACAACAGGGAACCTGGCATCAGAAATATGGATATACGGATAGGATTTATCATCCTTAAGATCGATGTTATATTTCGGCTGGAGTTTCTTTACAAGCGATGCCTCAAGGATCAGCGCTTCGGCCTCGCTTTGCGTCTTGATATGGTCAATATCGGAAATATTCCCGACCAGAAGGCCGGTCTTGAGGCTTTGCGCCTTGCCGCGAAAGTACGACTGAACCCTCCGGCGGAGGCTCACCGCCTTGCCGACATAAATGACCGCGCCCGAGGCATCTTTCATCAGATAAACGCCGCTGGAAAGGGGCAAAGATCTTATTTTTAATTGGAGGGCGCTAAAGACAGCCATATCTTATCGTTGGAACAACTTATTAAGCGCACGCGCCTGTTCAAGCCGCAACAGATACGCCGCGGCGATATAAGAAAGCCCTCCGGCAGGAATAACGATACACAAACGCCACAATTCAGGGATGCCGGATAAGACCTGCCACGCCCCCCCCACGGCTGCCGCCTGGGCAACCCCCGCAGCCAGTAACTTCAAGAAAAACACGGCAAAATCCCCGTCGAGGCCTCCGACCCTTGCTGAAAGGAGCCGTATCAGCAATGTAATACTGACAACCGACGACACCGCGCTCGCCAGCGCAATGCCCGCGATCTTGAGAGGGAACATCAATATCACATTTAAAAGAGCGTTGACCGCAAGCGACACCAGCGCCACCATCACCGGTGTACGCGTGTCCTGCATGGAATGAAAAGCCGATACCAGTATCTTCACCCCGCCGTAACCCATGAGCCCAAGGCCGAAACAGATCAGGGCGGACGACGTGACCGCCGTTGAATACGCGTCAAAAGCGCCACGCTGAAAAATAACCCGGACCAGGGGCTCGGCCAGCAATGCCAGTGTGATCGTCATCGGCAGCATGACAAAGAAAATGTTCTTCAACGCAAATACCAGCGTTGTTTTAAATTGCGCCTTATCCCTGGAAAGGGCTTCCTGTGAAAGGCGCGGCAGGACCGCTGACGCCAGCGCCACGCCAAAAACACCCATCGGAAGCTGTTCGATCCGCATCGCGTAATAGATCGCGGAAATACCCCCCGGCCCGACGACACTCACCAGAGACGCACAGATCGTGTCGACAAAGATATTCAGCTGATACACCGCCGAACCGAACAGCCGTGGCAAAATAAGCCGTCCCACCTGCCGCGCTCCATCATTGTTCATGGACGCCGGCCGCCCGAAAACCACCCCGTGTTTCTTCAGCGGGACCCACTGGAACCATAACTGCAAAGCCCCGCCCGCCAATACGCCCGCGGCGAGGCCATAAAGCGGCTGCTTCATCCAGAACACGGACGCCAAGGTCGAAATAATAAGCACCACATTGAGCAGGCACGGCCCAAGCGCAGGCATCGCGAATGAGCCGTAAGTGAACTGGATCGCGGAAAAGAACGCGGTCAGACCGATAAAGATCAGATACGGGAACATGATCTGGGTCAATGTGACCGTCAACATCATCTTGCCAGGCTCGTGCACGAACCCCGGCGCGATAAGGCGCACCACCAGCGGCGCCAGCACGATCCCTGCAACAGTTATCCCCGTCAGAATAACAACACCCCAGGCAACAACCGCATCCATGAACCCCTTGAGCTCCGCGGGGCGTTTTTCCTTATATTCCATCATGACCGGAATGAACGAAGAATTGGCCGCTCCCTCGCCTATGAGGTCACGGAACATATTGGGAAGCCGGAATGCCACCACGAACGCATCCGCACCGGCCGCTGTCCCAAAGAAACGAGCGAACAGCATATCGCGGATAAACCCCAGGACACGGCTGAGAAGAGTCCCCCCCGACATTATGGAAGTCGCGCGCAGCAGACCACGGGGACGGGATGGCGGGATTATATCAATTGACATAAAGAAGGCGCTTTGCTATATTATCCAGAATTTTTAAACACCTGAAACAACCTTTAACAAACACAAACGCAAGGAAACATCAATGCCTCAACGCAAGACATCCGTTCAAGACATGAAAAAGAGCCATGCACGCCACATGCATAATCTCGACATCAAGACCGACCTCAGAAAAACAGCCCGGCTGTTCACTGATGCGCTCGCGGCCAACCCGGCTGAAGCGAAAAAGTCCCTTGATGTCCTCTACAAAAAGATCGACAAAGCCGCCAAGCGCAAGATCATGGACAAGAACACCGCTTCTCACCGCAAATCAAAGTTCGCTAAACTTTTGGCGGCTTCACAAGCGAAGAAAGCTTAACGACCGACACCTCCAGCGCGTACTCCCTGTCGGGGAAACGGCTGCGTTTCAAAGCAATATCGGCCTCCTGTAAGACCAGGAGGCCTTTTTTATAAACTTCCGCCGAAACCCGCCCCTTCACCTTGTTGGACCATGTCCATACCATACCGCCCAGGAGGCGTTCCGGAGCTTCATCATTAACAAATAATTTCTTTAATCCCCGCAAAGCGCCGGCACTGTTGCCCGCAGACACCGCATTCATCATATCGAAGACGGTCACAGGCACAGGCGCATCCACGCCGGTTTTTTTAAGGAACTTCGTAACCTCCCCGCGCAATTTGGTGCTATCGTCCCACCCGTCGGCCTCAAGGACAAGCACTACCTGCCCGTGCTCGCTCTTTAAGAATACCAGCAACCACTCCAGCGTCTCTTTGGGAAGTTTCTCCGCATTATAAACATGGACCAACCGTTGCGCGGCCATTCCAGGCAACGCAAAAAGGGCGATCTTGAGTTTTTCGGGAGTAAGTTTATTGGCGTCAAGACTTTCAAGATCCAGGCGCGCGGCATCGGGCGATGGAAGGACCGCTTTCTTGATATCTGCGAGGGATCTCGCCCTTAACTTAAGGTCAGGACCATAAAGAAGGTGATCCATAAGATATGTCATCCCGGAATGACGGTTCCGCTACCAGTTCTCGACAGTTCGGGCGACCACGCGCTGGGCGAGATCTTTAAAGGCTTCTTCAATAGCCGTGCTCTCCGACTTGGCCAGAGGCCCCGTAACATAATAGGTGGATTCGCCAGCAAAGGAAGGCTCTTCCCACAACGTCTTGTCGTTCTCGGTCTTATCAACCACCTTGAGCGACACCGTTACGCGCAGGCGGTATTCCTTGACATCCTGATTCTCGGTCAAACGAAGCTCTTCGCGGTCGAACCCCAGCAGCTTGGACTCAATGACCAGGTCGGCCGTATCCTCATCCGACACGCGCAGGTTCCCGTCGAACAGGAAACGGTCGATCAACGCCGTACGCACGCGCGTCTCCATGCCCGGGACATACAATTTGCGCTCGTCCTGGTTCATGTAATCGATCTTGTTCTCAACCGGTTTCACGAAGACCGTCTTTAAATGGCTCGGTAAAAGCGAACTGGTCGTATATCCGCAACCCGCGGCCGCCATCATGGCCAGGCAAAGGAACCCGAATATCTTTTTCATTTCTTACCAACCCCGGTTTGGATCGTATCGATCTCGGTTTGGGCTTTCCGCGCCCATAATGTGTCGCCATATTTATCGACAACACCCTGGTAATAGATCAGCGCGGACTTGGGCTGTTTGTTCTTCTGATAATATTTCGCCACCACAAAAGCATTCTCGGCTTCCTTGAGGCGCAAGCGGTCGATCTCTTTCTTGGCATCCGCCGACAGGTCGGACTCGGGATTGTTCTTTACGAAATCCTCGAAGCCTGCCACCGCCACATTGGTGACCTTCTGGTCATACTGGGCAGGCACACTGCGCTTGGAATCCGCCACCGCGATCTGATAACGCGCGGATTCCGCCCATTTGGTATCCGGATAATCGTTAAGTGTCTTTTCAAACTCATCGCGCGCCTGCTGATACTCATTACGCCCGAGATAAAAAAGCCCGATCTTAAACTGCGATGCCGGAGCATTCACGCCATAAGGGTCGTTCTTGATAACCTTGCGGAAAATATCCACCACATTATATTCGTTCCCCAAAAGAGATGTGGCGAACCGGGAGTCCTTCGCCTTCCCCTCCATGAACATGTCGGCAATAACATACTGGCGCTCAACGACTTTTGGCCCAAGATCACTGAAAGGATACCGGTCGATAACTTTCTGATAGGCATCAACGGCTTGAAAATACTTCTTCATTTCTTCCCAAACACGGCCAATATAGAACTGCGCCTGTGCTGCCTCACGGGACTTATCATAATATCTCAAAAGTTTCTTATATTCACGAAGAGCTTCAGGATACTGCCTGGCATCAAAAAAGCCCTGGGCGTAATCCAGCTGTTCTTTGGGGGAAGGCTTCACCTCATATTTCGGATTGACCCACTTGCCGGACTCCGGAGTCCAGAGCCAGAAGGCCCGGGCCGGAACAGCCCAAAAAAGAAGCGCCACGGCCAGAAAACAACCAGACAGGACAGGTAGTCGTAAACGCATAGATATCTATTCCTTTTATTAATAAATAATAAGAGCCAATCTAACACAGTCGAGAGGGGTTTGTCAATTGCAACCTCCTTCATCCCGGGGATGAAGGAGGTTCAGGCCTGGAAAAAACCGAAAAAACGGCGGCGTTTGGGAGGAAAAACCCCTTCACTCACATAGCGGATATCTTCGATGGTATAGAACGCTTTCGGATCAACGGATTCGATCAGCGCGATCACACATTTCACCTGATGACGGGCGACGATGGTAAAGATCATATCCACCGGCCCCTGGGCTCCCTGCCCGAGGAGAGAGGTGAACCCGAAACCCTCACGCTTCAGGGCGGCCACAATAGCCCTTCCATCGTGGTCAACGATAATACGGATGATCTGCGCGCCGGACGAGAACTTTTCCTCGATCCACATCCCCACATAATTCCCGGTCGCGAACCCGCCGGCATAAGCGAAAAAACACAGGGGGTTCGGCAGGCCCACAATGACCTGCCGGGCGACCAAAAGCCAGATCGACACTTCAAAGAAACCCAGGCAGGCCGCCAGGCCTTTACGGCCCTGGCCGATCGTGATAATGCGCATCGTGTCCAACGACATGTCGCAGATCCGCGCGAAAAAGATCAGCGCCGGAAGGATGCCCCAGGTAAAAAGGCCGGAATCAAAGAATGTCGATAACGCCATATTCTCCATCATATCCTGGCAGGACTTTCACTTCGCCGGCGCGCACGCGGCGCACGGCCTCTCCCAATCCATCGCCCCCCGCTGCCGCAATATCTTTCAACGGCACATCCATCAGGATCCCCAGCTCGGGGCCCAGCTTGCTGATCATATCAAAATAAGCCGCTTCCACCTTTTTACTTTTCCGGCCGACACCCAGTACGGCGGCAATAACCTCCTCGAGCGGGATCATGTTCTGATACGGCCTCGCCTGCGGAGGCTTCTCCCCCTCCGGCCTGCAGCCCAGCTCCTCAACGCGGGCCATCACCCCCACCGTCACCGGCCTGCCGCACGACGGGCATGATCCCCTGTTTTTAACGGTTTCCAAAGGATGCAGCCGCACCTTGCACGCGGCATGCCCGTCATAATGGTACTTCCCTTCCTCAGGAAAGAACTCGATCGTCCCCTTAAAACCTTTATCTTTCCTGTCCGAAAGCGCCCTGAATATCCCGGAATAAGAGAGATCACAATCAAAGATATTGGCCTCACGCCCGAGTTTGGAGGCCGAATGAGCATCCGAGTTCGAAACCAGAATAAAATTATCAAGGCTTTTCAGCCGCCAGTTCATCAGGGGATCGGAAGACAACCCTGTTTCAACAGCGTAAATATACGGAGTCAGGTCCTCAAAGCATTCTTCGATGGAATCAAAGCCGCTTTTCGACCCCAGAACCGAGAACCAGGGGGTCCAGATATGCGCGGGGATAAAAAGCGTTCGCGGATCGCAGTCAAGCGCGATAGAGAGTAGATCCTTTGAATCCATCCCCAGGATCGGCCGGCCGTCGGACTTTATATTTCCAACAGCCCCCAGCCGTTCCTGAAAAGCGCGCGCCGCATTCATCGACGACAAGATCACAACATGATGGACCTTGCGGACCTTCCCGTTCTTTTTATAAATACAGGATATTTCCGTGGAAAGGGCGAACCGGACCTCACGACGGCAAGCTTGCGGAATATCCTCCCGGATCGAAGCAACAAGCCCTGGCTTAAGGCGAAAGAGCCCTTCCTCGGCCGGCTCAAGCTTCTGCTCGATCTCGTCGAGCCATCCAGGATGGACGCAATCTCCCGTGCCAATGACCGCAATGCCTTTATACTGCCCCCAGCGCCACAGGTTCTCCGGGGTCAGATCAGGCGATGTCGCCCGTGAATAGCGGGAATGAATATGCAGGTCGGCAATGAACTTCATTGCCCTCAACCTTTCGTTGGATCAGCGACCCGGCCCATGAACAGGATCCTCCCCGAGATCTTTTCCTGAATGACAAAAATGAACGGATGGTCCGCGTGAAAGATCCTGGGAGGCATCACAACAGGACGGTCGAACCCTTTGGCGATCATCTGGACCGCCGTCGCGGCCGCAGCCTCGGTCCCTTCTTCCGTGACCTCGATCCATGCCTTATGGAACACATTTCCGATATACAGGTCCTTTTTTCCGGTCATCCCCGAGAAATCAGCACGTTCCTCGCTGAAGGCATCCGCCATCCCCAGCGCGACCAGATCATCGTTCATGGAATAAAACGCCTCAAAAGTGAATTTCGGCAAGGCCAGGTCGACCAAAGGCCATGTCCGAAGCTGTGCGACCCATCCCGCGAGCTTCGCGGCATTGATCCCGATATCAGCCTTCGGCAGGATCACGCGCATCACAAGGTCCCCTCCCCGATAAGGAAGCTCGACCATCTTCACCTCCGCGTCTTCCATAAAAAGAGCCGGCCGGAGCGCGCGCATCATCAGGGCCTTGACCTTTTCACCGGAAGCCAAGCGGAAATCATCCGGCCGTGTCTGCGGCTTGTCGAACGGCACCTCCCATTTCCCCTTGAAATAAACAGCATTGGTCAAAACCATCCGGGTCCTGGAACTGATCCCGGACTGCGGTATAAAGTCCCTGATCCGCTGACGCGTACGCTCCTCGACCCAGCTGTTGATCGTCATGCGGGCCCCCTGGCTGTCAGAGGAGAAATCCACATTACGAGCCTCACCGTCATAGACATCACGGATCAACACCAGATAGTCGTCAAGGATCTGATAATCCTTTTGAACCCAGATCGCATTGGCCGTACTGAGCTCATACGGTTTGTCCGCGCTTTTCATCCGGGAGATCACAGACTTCAGCATATCCCGCCGGGAAGAATCGTCCGCGTCCAGATGCAAGACCGAGCGCATCTCCTCCGCGGTGATATCACGCGCGCCTTCGTAAGTCATCTCCAGCGCTGTTGTAATGCTGAACGGAGAGAAGAACACATTGCCCGGATCCGCGGCATGCCGGGCATAAAGATCAAACCCGAAAGCCCCGGCTCCGTCTGCAGCCCTGGCCGAAGAAAGGAACCCCGCCATGGATACCGCGACAAACAAGACCATCAAATACCTTCTAAGCATACCAGCCCCTTTCATTGATACCCCCGCCTCTTCGCCTCGTCCATGATCGACTCCGTTGCGGTCGCACCCACGCGCGCACAGCCAAGCTCCTTGAATTTCAAAAGATCATCCAGCGTACGGATGCCACCGGCGGCCTTGATCTGGATGCGTTGAGTGCACTGGGCACGCATAAGCTTCACGTGATGTTCGGTGGCGCCATGATAATCGTATTTCCCGTCCGACTGCTTGACAAAACCATAGCCGGTGGACGTCTTGACAAAATCCACCTCTGTATCATTGCAAACCTTGCACAATTCAATAATATGCCCATCTTGCAGGAAATCATTCTCAAAGATAACCTTCAAAACCCCGCCTGTCCGATGGCACGCGCGGCCGATCGCGCGAATCTCTTCCTTGACATAGTCATACTGGCCGCCGAGAACTTTACCGATATTGACCACCATATCGATCTCCTGCGCGCCGGCGCTCATGGCCTCAATGGTCTCGCGCACCTTGACCGCCGTGATGCTGTTCCCGTGAGGGAACCCGACGACAGAACAGATCAGGACTCGGCTTTTCAATAAAGACTGCCTGACCAGGGGAATAGAATACGGTTTAACACAGACCGTCTTGACCTCGTATTTGGCCGCCACAGCGCAGCCATGGAGGATATCATCATCTGTCATCGTCGGATGAAGGAGGGAATGGTCAATCAGTTGGGCAATGTCCCGCAAAGTCATGTCATGGACCCTTCCATTACCGGAAGCCGCTGACCTGCGTCCGGAACGTATTCTTGTCGAGCGCCTTCATGAACGCGTCCTCTTTCTTCACCTTGCCATCCCGCACCATCTGCACCAGGCAATCATCCATCAGGATGGACCCGCGGGCGCGGCTGGCCTGGATCTCGGACGTGATCTTGCTGCTGTCTCCGTCGGAGATCATGGAACTGATGCCGGACGAGGACATCATCAGCTCGCAAGCCGCCAGGCGGCGCTTGCCGTCCGCGCTTTTGACCAGCTGCTGCGACAAAATACCCTTGAGCGTATTGGACAGCACCATCCTCGCCTGGTTCTTCTGCTGCACAGGGAAAACATCGATCACGCGGTCGATGGTCTTGATGGCCGAATTTGTGTGCAGCGTCCCGTAGACCAGAAGGCCCATCTGGGCCGCGGTGAGCGCCAGCATGATCGTCTCCTGGTCGCGCATCTCTCCGACCAGGACAACATCCGCGTCGCTTTTCATCGCGCCGCGGAGGCCCGAAGAAAAAGACGCCGTATCCGCCCCCACCTCGCGATGGATAATGATGCTTTTCAAATTCTTGTGGATGAACTCCACCGGCTCCTCGATGGTCACGATCTTGCGGGTCTCGGTACGATTGACAAAATCAAGGATCGCCGCCAGCGTCGTGGATTTCCCGCTGCCGGTCGGGCCGGTCACAAGGATCAGCCCGGACTTCATCTGCGCAAAACCCTTGACCGCTTCGGGCACGCCGATCTCGTCGAGCGGAATGATCCGGGAAGGGACCAGGCGGAACACCGCACCCATACCCGCGTAATGCTTGTAATAATTCGCACGGAACCTCGTGCCGTCCGCAAGGCCATAACAGAAATCCACATCCCCGCTTGCATTGTACTTCTTCCACAATTCAGGCGGACAGATCTCCCCCAGCAACTCGTGCATCGCCGACCTCGACAGGGCCTCGTAAGCGTCTATCCCCCGGACATTCCCTACGACCCGGTACTTCGGCGACTGCCCTTCCTCCAGATGGAGGTCCGAACCGGAAGCCGCGATCAGCCTCTTGAACAGATCATCGATCCTGGCCATATCAACCCCCCGTCCCTGTCATGGAAGCCCCCTGGTTGTAAAGCGACATCGGCGGGCCATACAATTTCGCATCCTCCGGGGAAATGACCTTCTTCTGAAGGAGATCTTTCACGGAATTCTCCAGCAGGACCATTCCTTCGTTCCTTCCCATCGTAATAACATTGCCCAATTGGCGTGTGCGGCTGGTCTTGATCATATTGGATGCCGCCACATTCATCAGCATCACCTCGAACGCAGGCACCGCCCCGCTGCCATCCAGCCGGGGGATCAGCGTCTGGCAGATCACGCCGCGCAGCGACTCCGCGATCATCCCCCGGATCAGCGACTGCTCATCGGAAGGGAAAGACCCGATCAAGGACGTCACCGCCTGGGCGGAATCGTTCGCGTTCATGGTGGCAAAAACCAGGTGGCCGGTCTCGGATGCCGTGATCGCGAGCCGAAAAGTATCCAGGTCGCGCAGCTCGTTGACCACCAGGATGTCCGGGTCCTCGCGCAGCGCGGCGCGCAGCGCGTCATGCGTTGAAAGCGTGTGCGGCCCGACCTCCCGCTGGGTGACCTGGCATTTCTTTGGCGTGAAAACGAGCTCGATCGGCTTCTCGATCGTGATAATGTGATCTTCCCTGGTCTGGTTGATCATCTCGATCAAGGACGCGAGCGTGCTCGTCTTGCCGCATCCCGCAGGCCCGGTAATGATCACCAGGCCCTGCGCCCACTTCGTAAGGCCCGCACTGGCCGAAGGCAGCCCGGCCTCTTCCATGGTACGGATATCCTTGTCAATAATGCGGGCGGTCACGCACCACCCGTCGCGATGGCGCATGATCGTCACACGATACCGCCCGGACCCGGCGATCTCATGCACGAATTCGGCATCACCGGACTCCTGCGCAGCCAGATACGCCCCCGGAACGCCTTGCTGCAGGATCGTATCGAGCTGCTCATGGGACAACACCATCGGGCCCGCCGGCTGCAACCGGCAGAAACGGCGAAGCATCACCGGTGCTCCGGACGTCAGATGGATATCCGAAGCGTTCTGTGCCCGCGCCGTCGTCAAAAGAGAATCGAACGACAATGGACCCTGGCCGCTCTTCATAAAGCCCCTTCGCGTTTAAACAACAATACTCACCAGCTTGTTTTTAATGACAATGAACTTTTTGATCTCTTTCCCGGCGATATGGCGCAGGACGCCCTCATCCGCCAGGACGATCGGGCGAAGGACAGGTTCCTCCGCATCGCGCGGGACTTCAAACTCGCCGCGGACCTTGCCGTTGACCTGGACGGCGATCCTCACCGTGTCGGTCACCAGGGCTTTCTCATCGAACGATGGCCAACCGACATATGCCACGGACATATCCGTCTTGCCGGCCATTTGCCACATTTCCTCGGCGACATGCGGCGTGAACGGCGCAAGCAAAAGGACAACCGTTTCAATGGCCTTGTTCAAATAAACCGCCTTCATCCCGGGGATGGAGGTCGTTACATTGTATTTATCAATGGCATTCATCAGGACCATCACCGCCGAAATAGCCGTATTGAACTTGAACCCGCCCTCCATGCTCTCGGTCACTTTCTTGATCGCGGCATTACGCTCCAGTTCAAGCTTCTTATCATCCGCGTCTGCCAGAGAACCCGTGGCGTTCCCGGTAACCTTTGGATCATACCTGTCCTCGACAGCGCTCCACACGCGGTTAATGAACCGCCAGTTCCCCTCGAGCCCTGCCGGATTCCACTCCAGCTGATCCTCGGGCGGCGCGGCGAACAGGATGAACATCCGCAGGGTATCTGCCCCGAACTTTGAAATGACCTCGTCCGGATCGACCACATTCCCTTTGGACTTGGACATGACTTCGCCGTCTTTAAGGACCATCCCCTGCGTCAACAGCCGGTCAAACGGCTCATCCACCGCCGCAAGGCCGAGGTCCCTGATGAACTTGGTAAAGAACCGCGAATAAAGCAAATGTAAAATAGCGTGCTCAATGCCGCCGATATACTGGTCGACCGGCATCCAGTACGCCGCCTTGGCCTTGTCAAAGACAGCCTTATCATTATGGGCATCGCAATACCGCAGGAAATACCAGGACGAATCAAAGAAAGTCGCCATCGTATCTGTCTCCCGACGGGCATCCTTGCCACATTTCGGGCACTTGCACTCGACAAATTCTTTCACTTTCGCCAGCGGACTGCCGCCCTCGCCGGTGATCGGCGCATCCTTTGGAAGCTCGACGGGGAGCTGGTCCTCCGGGACCGGGACAATGCCGCACAACTTGCAATAGATCATCGGGATCGGCGCGCCCCAATAGCGCTGACGGGAAATAAGCCAGTCGCGCAAGCGCCAATGGACAGACACCTTGCCCGTCTTCTTTTCTTCCATCCACAGCGCGATCTTTTTCTTGGCTTCTTCATTAGGAATGCCGTCGAACAGGGAGGAATTGACCAGCGTCCCGGCATCTTCATAAGCCCTGGTCATTTGATCGGGCGCGAGCCCAGGCCGTGCCGGATCATCAATGACAACGATCATGGGAAGCTTATGCTCCCGCGCGAACTCAAAGTCACGCTGATCATGCGTCGGAACAGCCATAATGGCGCCCGTGCCATACTCCATCAGGACATAATCCCCGATCCAGACCGGGACATCCCGGCCGTTCACAGGATTGACCGCATACGCGCCTGTAAATACGCCGTCCTTGCGCTGATCGCCCGACATCCGTAAAGACTTCGACGTATTCGCCGCCTTCTCAACAAATGCCGCGACCTTCGCTTCCTGCGCCGTCCCCTGCGAAAGCTTTCTCACCAAAGGATGCTCCGGCGCCAGCGTCACGTAGGTCGCGCCGAAAATGGTATCCGGCCTGGTCGTGAAGACCGTGATCACATCATCACGGCCCTTGACCCTGAAATAAATATCCGCGCCGTAACTCTTGCCGATCCAGTTCTCCTGCATCGCGATAACGCGCGACGGCCAGTTGTTCAGCGTCTTGAGGTCCTCAAGAAGGGCCTCGGAATAGTGCGTGATCTTCAGATACCACTGGTCGAGGTCCTTCTGGACCACCTCGTTCTTGCAACGCCAGCACGCGCCGTTAATGACCTCCTCATTCGCCAGGGTCGTGTTGCACGACGGGCACCAGTTGACCGGCGACCCCTTCTTGTAGGCGAGCCCTTTCTCGAACATCTTGATAAAAAGCCACTGGTTCCATTTATAATAAGAAACATCGCACGTTGCCAGCTCGCGGTCCCAATCGTAGGAAAACCCCATCTTCGCAAGCCCGGCATGCATATCCTCGATGCATTTGTATGTCCAATCCGACGGAGACACCCCGCGCTTGATCGCCGCGTTCTCGGCCGGCTGGCCGAACGCATCATACCCCATCGGATGCAGCACATTGAACCCGCGCATCATCTTGTAACGGGCAATGACATCCGCGATCGTGTAATTGCGCACATGCCCCATATGGATCTTCCCCGACGGATAAGGGAACATTTCCAGGACATAGTACTTTTCCCTGCCGGGCGTTTCCTGCGCCCTGAATATCTTCTTCCCGGCCCAATATTTCTGCCACTTGTCCTCGACCCGCCTGATATCGTTAGTTGTATACGGCATCCCTTTATCCTCTAAAACATACTTGCCAGCATCGCCGCGGCCACAATGGCCACGATAACTATCCATACCCATTTTCCACCCGCGCCGCGGATCTTCCCCAACAGGCTTGCGCTCGTGCGGTTCAGCGAAACGCCGCAAAAATGGCACAACAGCGCATCTTCATCGTCAATAGGATTCCTGCATCGCGGGCAACTGGTCTCGCTCATGAAGGGTTATATTAACATAGATATTAACAAAAGAAAACGGCTTGAATATTTTAACGGGACGCCTTCAGCCCCAGAAAAGCGGAAACACTGCCCGAAAGATCGATGCTGACAACGCGTGGCGAAAATCCGGCCGACTTTTCCAGCTCAGCCAACCGGGCCGGATCGATATTAAAACGGATATCACCTCCCTGCCCTTGCACCCTCACATCCATCCGCCCGGCCGTAAGGTCAATACCACCCGTCTTGTCGGGAGCGGCCACGGCATCACGCTTCAGGACGACGCCCATATTCCAAAGAAAATGTACCGGATGTGTCAGGTCGGCGATCTGCTTCATACCGTTAAAAGCACCCGGCCTGGGATCAGCGGGCAGGAATGCCACGCCACCCGGAGGCAAATTGTCAACGAACGGCCGCAACGGGCCGTCACCGACCCTGGCAGAAAGATTCCGCGTGAACACAATATTATACCCTCCGATATCGGACGTGTTAAAACCTTCGATCCTGCCCTGGTAAAGAACGGACAGCCTCTCCCTGCCCTCAAAAAGAAATTTTATCTCCAGCGGCCCGCCCTGCTTTAATTTGTCCGTTACAACAGCCTTTCTCCCTCCCAGGGCATAGATCCTGATCAGAAGATCGTTGATAGCCGTTCCCGCGATAGCCGGGTCAACCCCGATAACCTTGTCGGCATTCAATAAAATGAACGGCGACAGGACATCCGTGCCAATGCCCGGATACAACACAACGGGAAGATCCGGGAGGCCCTGGGATCGGACCTTCCCGGAAAAATACCTGTAAAAATCAAGAAAAGCATCGCCCTCACCGCTGACCCGTGCCCACTTTACCGCCCACTTTTCTGCCAACACCTCTCTCCCCAACTTGAAAGCCAATGCAAAAACATGCTGATATACCCTGATCTGTGTTCTTTTCCAGCGGGGCAAATACTCTGGAACGCGGTCCCCGGCACTGATCCGCGGCTGCCCATCCCCCCTCAAGTTCTGGGCGGCATCAGGCTTTGTCAATACCACGACCCTGGCCTCGGCCCTGATCTCCTGCCCTCCGGCAAAACGCAGGGCCATCAGATCCTCATGTTCTTCGGCAATGAACCCGATGCTTTCCCCCATGGCCCCTGTCAACCCGGGCTCGAACAGGCTTCGCGCCATGATCAGCCGCCCGCCGGGTTTTAAAGCCTTAAAGATATTCCTGTACAATGCCTTGTCATTCTCGTACAACGAAAACCGGGCGTAAATAACATCGTACGCATTCTCCGGCAACTCAAGGTCCTGATAAGCTTTTTGCTGCAACTCTTCCCCCGTAAAGGCACCCGCGTCCTGCAACGCCTTGATACGCTGCGTAACGCTCGCCCGCGCTTCCGGCGTGTCTTCCTGCCCCGTTTCATAAAAGAACCCGGCTCCTGTCACCTTTGCCCCCGCCTTCTTCAAGGCCAGAAGCCCGGACAGCGTCTCAAGGGCCACCCCGAGCTCAAGGATATTCGTCCCGGCAAGGTGCGCCTTGACCCGCTCCGGAAAATATTCCCACAACCCGCGCAGATAAGGATCGTTCTGCGGCAACTGGCTTTCCACAGGATCAAGCCCCAGCGCAACGACAACACCCGACGCATCATCGGGGATCACGGCATGATCAACAATATTAAGCGCCTTGCTCAATTCGCTCGCATCAACCCCGCCCGAAAAATATCTCCGGGGAAGGACATCATCAGAAAAAACATCCTTTTCTTCACGGACAAGGTCGACCGCCCCTTTACGGAAAGCCGCCACATACTGCTTCCAGACCCGGTCGGCCATCCCTGTCTCGTCAATATTGACCCCGACCACTTTACTCCGGTCCACGTACACACGGCTGAGCACGCTGTCGCGGACCTTCTGTTTGTACCATGCCGCAAGGATCAGGGCATGATAAACCTGGCGCAGCGGGGCAAAATTCGCCCCTTCATTCACCTCTTTCTCCAGCACCGGAATAATGACCTCGCGCATGACCGCAGTAGAAAGGTCTCCTGTAGTGTCAGGCATAAGGGCGGCGACCCGGGTTGCTTTCACATTCAATGGTTGATAGGTTGGCAATCGGCTTGCGTTGTTGGCTGTCGCTAAATAGTCAGCTTCCAGCATGACCTTCAGGCGGGCATCCAGAATGTACGCCACCGCCTCGCCGGGATCCGAATTCTTTTTTTCATACACATCCGCCTTGTCCGGTACGATCCACACCTTATGGAATGTCTCAACGGGGATCTCCGTCGTGCCAAAACGCTCGTGGGCTTTCTGATAAACCCTGGACCAGAACTGCCTGCCCGTCGCACTGTCCGGATGAAGCAGGCTCGCGGTCAACTGTTTGAGCAGATAATCCTGCTCCAGCAAAACCCGTCCCGTTCCGGTCTGCCCGAACCCGTCGGGAATGATCCTGTCCTGTTCATAAGGCGAAAGGTTGACCCAGAGGTCCTTCTCGGGGATGGTCAATCCGGCCAGGAAATATTTAACCAATTCCTGCGACTCCCGGCCCATATCCTTCCCGGCATGCTCCGTTTGCCCCAGAATAAAATCGAGCTGAAAAGGTTTATCCAGATAGACCTTCACGCCCTGCAACACCGCTACCGGTAATGCGCTGCTTAAAGGCACCAGGCTCCCGGGCCCCGGCATCCAGGGCTGGACCTGAGCCTGAACAGGCACAGATGTCAGGACGAACGCTGTCAAAACCAGCGCCGCGACAATACGACGGAATGGCCCTATTTTTCCAAACAGTTTTATACTCATATAAATCCACCTATATAAGTATTACCTATGAATAGACTTTTTTAAACCCTCCGGCCCTGATTTCAGGAAAGCGCTTTCTTGTATGGTCTATTCGCCGGTGGTGTCGGGACTTGCATTTTCCAGGCCTCTGGTCTAATATGTCTGGACATATGGAGATCACCCTTAACGGCCAGACAAAAAACATCCCGGGCAATGCCTCCCTCCAGGCGCTGGCGGAACAATACACCAAAGAGCCAACCCGTGTAGTGGCCGAACTTGACGGGGCCATTATCACCCGCGACGCCTGGAGCAGGACCATCCTTAAGGCCGGCAGCAAGGTTGAACTGGTTTCTTTTGTCGGCGGCGGATAAAACATGCCCCCAATCGCGCATCAAACAGCACAAGACTCCTTTGAACTGGGCGGAAAAATATTCTCCAGCCGTTTTCTCCTTGGCACCGGGAAGTTCAGGAACAAAGGTGAACTCAAGGCCAGTATCCTTAGCTCCAACGCCCGGATCGTAACGGTCGCCCTGCGCCGTATCGACCTTGAACGGCATGATGAGAACATCCTCGAATATATCCCGGACGGCGTCACCCTGCTGACGAATACCTCCGGCGCGCGGACAGCCGATGAAGCGATCCGTATCGCCCGACTGGCCCGCGCCTCCGGCCAGGGGGACTGGATCAAGGTCGAAGTCATCAATGATTCCAAATACCTGCTGCCCGACAATGAAGAGACCATCAAGGCCACCAAAGCGTTAACCGCGGAAGGCTTTATTGTTCTGCCCTATATCTCTCCTGATCTTTATGTTGCCCGACGACTGGTCGAAGCAGGCGCCACGGCCATAATGCCTCTGGGTTCTTTCATCGGCTCCAATATGGGCCTGCGGACCAGAGAATTCATTCAAGTGCTGATCAACGAGATCAGGGTCCCGATGATTGTGGATGCAGGCATCGGCGCGCCGTCACACGCCTGTGAAGCCATGGAAATAGGTGCAGCCGCGGTCCTGGTGAATACCGCGGTCGCCATCGCGGACAATCCCCCCATGATGGCCAAAGCGTTCGCCCAGGCCGTTGAAGCCGGACGGGCGGCTTATTTAAGCGGCCTTCCGGCAAAGCGCCCGCAGGGTGAAGCCTCCTCGCCATTAACCGGATTCCTCTTTGAATGAACGCCTCACGTGAAAATATCCAGGCCCTGCTTGACGACAATAGCCCGGAACGACTGGAAGCCCTGGCCCGGGAAGCCGCGCACCTGACCCGGCAATATTTCGGAAGGGCGATCGGCCTTTACACACCGCTTTATCTTTCCAATCACTGCGCGAGCCATTGCGTCTATTGCGGTTTCCACAGCCATCACAAAATAACCCGGATCAAACTCTCGGCAGAACAGATCGATGCTGAACTTAAAGCGATCTCCCGGACAGGCGTGCAGAACATCCTTCTCCTGACAGGTGAATCACCCCAAGCAACCCCTCTTGAATATCTGAAAGAAGCGGTCACCCTGGCGAAGCAATACTTCCAGGGGATCGCGCTCGAAGTCTATCCGATGCCGGAAGAAGATTACCAT
Organism: Candidatus Omnitrophota bacterium; assembly: GCA_903908245.1. Taxonomy (GTDB): domain Bacteria; phylum Omnitrophota; class Gorgyraeia; order Zapsychrales; family Fredricksoniimonadaceae. The sequence goes on along the minus strand of CAIVRE010000005.1, from coordinate 25,782 downwards.
GCCCTCTACCTTTCCGGAGCTGACGGGGTCACGGTCTACCAGGAGACCTACGAGCGCACGCGCTACGCGGAAGTCCACCTGGGTGGACAGAAAAAAGACTACGACTTCCGCTGGGGAGCGCCGACACGCCTGACCCGCGCCGGCATGCGCCAGATATCCCTCGGGATCCTGCTGGGCCTCGGCCCACTGGCGTCCGACCTCTGCGCGCTTTACAGCCACCTGCGTGAACTGGAAACCGAATTCCCGGGAGTAGAATACAGCCTCTCCTTCCCGCGCCTGCGCACCATCAAAGCAAAATCCTTCGCGGGAACACCCGTTGACGACATCACCTTTGTAAAGATACTCTGCCTCACCCGCATCCTGTTCCCGCGGGTAGGGATCAACCTCTCCACGCGCGAATCAGCCGCCTTCAGGAACAAGGCCCTGGAGCTGTCTGTCACCAAAATATCTGTCGGATCAAGGACGACGGTAGGCGGATACAAGGATCCCGATAACACCGGCGCACCCCAGTTCGATATCGCAGACGACCGCAGTGCCGCGGAAACGATCCGTTATTTAAAAGAACACGGGTTCGATCCGGTCTTCACGGATTGGCGAAGGATCGAAAATACATGAACATTTTTGAAACCGCACTCCTGCGATATTTAAAGCCGGACCAGCTGGCGCTCATCCAGGGCAAAAGGATCGCCATCGGCGGCGCGGGAGGGCTCGGGTCCAATATCTGTGCCGCGCTCGTTCGCACAGGATTCAAATACTTTGAGATCCTCGACAAAGATATCGTCGACCCCTCGAATCTTAACCGCCAGGATTACACGCTTGCCGATGTCGGTAAACCCAAAGTGGAATGCCTCAAGGCCAGGATGCTCACGATCAATCCCGACGCCGAGGTCAACATTCATCACCGCGAATGGACGGCAAATAACGCGAACGGCTTGTTTGAAAATGCAGACATCATCGTGGAAGCTTTTGATAAAGCGGACATCAAAACAACCTTCGTGGAATACTACGCAACGCGCGCACCTTTTGTGGTGAGCGGCAACGGCATGTCCGGCTTAAACACAACAACGTCTTCCGTAGCCGTCCGGAAAGTGGGGAATATTTTCCTCGTAGGCGACGGCATCACCTCCATCCACGACGGCCATCCCGCCCTGGCCCCCCGCGTGATCCAGTGCGCGGCTAAAATGGCCGAGATCATACTCTCACTTACGCTCTAAAGCTGTTCTAATAAGGACTGTCGATATTCCGAAGACGACGAACGAGGCCGGTCGAATTGATTGGATTCGACACACCGCCCAAAAAAGAACAGCCCCTGAAACAAAGCAAACCTCGATAGGCAGAAATCACGCTGCGAAATGCTTGCGCAAGGCGATCATCAGAAGAGAGATGGCGGCGGGGGTCATGCCGGAAATGCGGTTGGCCTGACCAAGGGTGGCCGGCTTGAAATGGTTCAGCTTCTGCCTGACCTCGAATGAAAGGCCGTGCACACCCTCATACGAAAAACCGTCGGGAACCCTGATGTTCTCAAGATGGCGGAATTTCTCGACCTCCTTGCGCTGACGGTCCATAAAACCTTCATACTTGAGCTCGTATTCTATTTCCTCTGCAACAGACGCCCCAAGGCCAGACAGGAACGGATCAAAAGCGGCAATATCCTTGAAAGCCACTTCCGGCCGCCGCAGGATCTTGGCCAGATCGCTGTTCTGCGTCAAAATTGTTGTTCCCAACCGCTCCAGGATCGCATTGACCTCCTGCGGGCGCACGGCAAACCCCTCCAGCACTTCTTTGCCCCGGCGAATATCTTCAGCCTTTTTCTCGACCATCGCCAGGCCCTGCGCATTCATCAGTCCCAGGCGATGCGCGTGATGCGCCAAACGCAGGTCCGTATTATCCTCACGCACCAGCAAGCGGTACTCCACACGCGATGTGAACATCCGGTAAGGCTCATTCGTACCCTTGGTGATAAGATCATCGATCAGGACCCCTGTGTACGCCTCATCCCGCCCGAGAATGAACGGAGCCTCCCCCCGCACAGCCAACGCCGCATTAATGCCCGCCACGATCCCCTGCGCCGCGGCTTCTTCATAGCCGGTCGTCCCGTTCAACTGCCCGGCAAAGAACAACCCCCCGATACGCCTGGACTCAAGGCTTCCCTTCAATTCCTCGGCGTAAATGACCGCGTGCTCAATGGAATACCCGTATTTAATGAACTCCACCTTCTCCAGCCCCTCGATGCTGCGAACAAACTCTTCCTGCACCTTCTCGGGTAAACCGGTCGAAATACCGTTCGGATAGACCACAGGCGTATCCAAACCGTCGGGCTCAAGAAAAACATGATGCATGTCCTTGTCACCGAATTTCTTCAGCTTGTCTTCAATGGAAGGGCAATAACGCACGCCCGTGGCATCGATCTGGCCGGAATACATAGGGGACAAATGGAAATTATCACGGATGATCTGGTGCGTGCGGCTGTTGGTATGCGTGATCCAGCACGGCAGCATGGCCTGGCCGGAAGGGATGAACGGCGTACGAAACGAGAACGGCACCGGAGGCTCATCCGAATCCTGCCGGCGCATCCTGGAATGATCAATGGTCCTGCCGTCAAGCCGGGGCGGAGTTCCCGTCTTGAAATTCCGCAGCACAAAACCAATGGACTGCAGGTTCCGCGCCAGCTCCAGCGACGGCTTCTCGTCGATCCGGCCGCCTGGCGTGATCCGCGGCCCGCAATGAAGGCGGCCATTGAGGAATGTCCCCGCGGTTATGACCACACACGGTGCTTCGAACGTTGTCCCATCCGCCGTGCGTACGCCGCACACTTTGCCGCCGCGCAACAGCACCTCGACGGCTTCGCCCGCATAGAAATCCAGCCCCGCCTGCCCGCGCACCACACCTTGCATATACTCGCGGTAACGCGCCCGGTCCGACTGGCAGCGCGATGAACGGACCGCCACCCCTTTGGAGGAATTCAGCCGCCGGAATTGGACCCCCGTGCGATCCGCCGCCAGGCCCATTTCGCCGCCCAGCACATCCACTTCTTTCACCAACTGCCCCTTGCCCACCCCGCCAATGGCCGGATTACAGCTCATCTGCCCGATCGTATCAAACGAATAATTGATCATGAGCGTGGACACGCCCATGCGCGCCGGTGCCAAAGCCGCTTCTACACCGGCGTGGCCGGCACCAATAACAATAACGCAATAAGGCTTCATAAGAGGGTAAGTGTAGCGCAAGGGCAAGCAATTCGTCAATGAGATAACATCAACAATGACAAATGCCTCGAGGGCTATCCATGAGGCAAGGATCGTTACTCGTGAAGTTACGCAGAAGGAGCGGCGCAGGAATCGCGGATAACAAGGTCAGGGTCCATCGCCGTACGAAAACGGAGCTCCGGCTTGCCATTGATCATTTCATTAAGGATCCGTACCGACTTCTCGGCCATTTCAAAGACCGGCTGGCGCACAGTCGTAAGCCCGACAGGCCCGTATAACGCCTGGGGGCTGTCGTCAAACCCGATAATGGAAACATCCTCGGGGATGCGAATGCCCATCTCAAAAGCAACCGCCATAACCTCCAGCGCCATGTCATCACTTTGCGCGAAAATGGCCGTGGGACGCTCTTTCATCGAAAAAAAGAATTCGGCCGCCTGCCGGGCGCTGCGGCGTGAATAATCGCCCCGGTACACATATTCCTTGGGGATCTCTACCCCGGCATCATACATGCCCTTCATGAACCCGTCAAAACGGTCAAACCCCGACTGCGTCTTGACATTCCCGGTAATGGTGGCGATACGCTTATGCCCAAGGCCGGTCAGATACTTGGCCGCAATATCCCCGCCCTTGAGATTGTTCACGGCGATATAACTGACATCCACATCCTGCACGACATTATTAATGACCAGACAAGGAATATGGCGGTCGAGCGCGTCATCAAGCTGCTTGCGGTTCTCGATGATATCCGCAAAAATGATCCCCCCCATATAACTGGCATTCAACGGATTAACACCGTCGGAAATATGGAACACCATGTCGAGCTTGAGCGCTTCACAGGCCTGGCCGACACCGCGGATGATCTCGATGGCGAAAAAAGAATGAAAAATGCCGGGATAACCCGGCATCACAAGCCCCACCGCGTTATTGGCACCGCTGGCCAGGCGCTGGGCACTCACATTCGGACGATATTTCAGCTCGGCAACGGCAGCTTCAACACGCTGGATATTGCGCTTGTTGACAGAAGGGAATTTGTTGATGACACGCGAGACAGTCGTTATCGAAACTTTGGCAAGCTTCGCGACATCCTTGATGTTAACGCGTTTATTTCCCACGTTCAACGGACCTGGTCGCCGGCCCTGAAGGCCGCGGTTTTTTGCTTGATATCGGCCGCCGAAATATCCTTGCGCACCTGGATCACCGCAACAGTCCCGATCTGGTCCTTGCCGCGATAGATCTTGAACATATCGCCATTATGGATATTATCCGCCTCACCAAGGTCGATGACCACAAAATTGTTTTCCTCGTTCACGCTCACCACATTACCGGCCCGGCGCGGCGCATTGGCCGAAGCCGTCTTTACCGGAGCGGATGCCGCATTGACCACGATCGGCGCAAGCTCCACCTCGCCGGAATTGTTCCTTGTCATGTCAAAGCGCGTATCAACATCCTTCTTGATCTTCCAGATCTCGTCGATCCGCCCCTGAATGATATTCTCGGTCTCAAGAAGTTTTTTCTCCACCCCGGACTTGTCGTCGGTCAGGCGGGCGATGCTCTTCTCCAGCGCCACCTTGGTCGATGAAAGCTGCTTGATATCACTGCGCAGGCCCTGGTTCTCGGCACTCACCCTGTCCGCACGGTCAGCGGTGATCTTGCTCTCGTTGCGCGCACGGGCCAGTTCGATGGACAGGCTGTCGGCCAGGTCATCGCCGTATTTGATCTTGCGGATGATCTCTTCACGCTCATTCTTCAGGCGGCCGATCTCGATCTCAAGGTCGGATGTCACCTTCTTCATCTCTTCCGCCTTGATATCTTTTTCCGAAAGTTTCTTTTTCACATCCGCCAGTTCGATCTCCAGCGAAGCCTTCTGGCGCATAATGCCGGCCCAATATTCCTCGTTGGCCGTATTCTCAATGACCACATTGGTCTGCGGCACAACTGCAGCCGGAACGGCAGCAGTCGCGGTAGCGGCCGGAACAACGGGCGGCGCATTCGGATCAACCGGATTCCCGCTGGCATCGACCACGCGGTCGCGATAAACGATCTTTTCCTTCTCGACAACTTTTTCTTCAACGGGACGATTCTTGAGCTTGTCCATCAGGTCATCGCGTTCGCGACGGAGAGTCGCCATGCGCGAATCAAGATCGGCACGGTCGCGCTGGGCGCGGGAAAGATCGTCGGAAGCCTTGTCGCTGGTGCGGCGGGCGTCCTCAAATTTCTTGTTGGCAGCGTCGATATCGCGGACCTTCTGTTCAATGTCCTTGCGCAGCCCCTGGGATTCCTCCGTCAATTTTTTGACTTGCTGGTCAAGACCGCGCGACTTGGTTTCGAAGTCACTGACCTGTCCCTGCAGATATTGGTTCTGTTTCTCAAGCCCCATTTTCTGAAGCAGCGTCATAACAGCCACCCCGACGCTAAGAACCAACAGGATTATGAGTATAACAATACTCTGCTTTATGATCTGTGACATGCGGTCTCTCCATTTGTTTATATAGGAAACATTTAGAATATAACAAAGGAAAGACACGGACTCAATGAAAAAACAAAATATCTTTAGGGGAGGAAATTATTCAAAATGCATGTCATCAAGATAGAACGTGCAGTGATGCGGATTGGAGTCAACGTTGGCCACCCAGGCAAAACCACCGCTGATATACGAAAGGTCTTTCCCGCGAAGGTCGATCGAATACTGCTTCCACTGGTTGGTCAGGATAACCGGCCCGATCGAAGCGGAGTCGGAATCCGGGTACAGGCTGTTCGCGCCGATCCCCCCCACACGGAACTCTTCAATACGCTCGCCTCCGAGCTCGCCTTTTGCCCAGAATGTCACCCGGGTCGCGCCGGAAAGATTGTAACCGCCCTTGCGGTCACCCCAGTTATCAGCCGGATTCTGCCAGTAAACACCGGCCCATTTACGGCCCTGCTTGGAGCATGAAACGTCATACACCACGCGGATCGATGTCTTGCCTTCCCTGGGGTCATACTGCCATCCGTCATCAAGCGCAATGCACTCGCCGGTCGGCATATATCCGGATGGAGTGAAACGATTCCTGGAGGCCTTATCCTGATAAATAATAAACGGCGTGAACGGCTGCTGAAAGGACTTTGGATCCGTAACAGGGACTTCGTTGACCGAACCGAATTCCTTCTGGATACCCTTGGAAACAACATCTCCTGACGGCTGGCTGGAACACGCCCAGACAGCCGTCAGAAGTAAACAAAGGCCTGAAAACTTAACAACGTTCATTTTTTTGCCGCTTCAAGTTCAATGATCTGCTGTTCTGCCGCTTCCGCAGGCTTCCAGAACCAGCCCTGGGGATCCCAGCACTGGGAAAACCCGTAGTCCTTGACCAGCTGTTTAAAAACAGCGATAGCTTCCGTCTTCATGTCGGCATTGCGATACGCCTGCCCAAGAACAAAAAGCGATGTGCCAACATCATTTAGAGCCCAGAAAGAATAGATCTTCTCCTGGGATTCCCAGGGGAACTCTTTCAGGGACGCCTGCATTTCTCTTGCGCGGGCACCATAAAGATCGAGATTCTTGTTCACATACGCCTGGACACTCTTAAGGTCCTTCTTGGCAAGAGCCGCCCATGCCTTTGACGTAATGAAACTGGATTTCATATCCCCAAAATCCAGGTCCAGCCCTTTTGAGATCATATCCAGCTTTTCTTTTGCCGCATCCGCCGGCTTCCAGAAAGCCTTGTTGGCCGGATCATATGCCTGGCCAAAACCAAACTCACTGATCACGCGATTGAACGCCTTCTTGGCCTCTTCTATATTGTCGGCCTTACGGTATGCTTCCCCCTGGATAAAAATGCTTGTTGCCACATCATTTAAAGCCCAGAAACCAAAGATCTTCTGGTCATCACCGGACGGATACTCCTTCAGCTCGGACTGCATCACACGAGCCTTCTCTGCATAAAGCTCAATGCACTTATTGGTATAAACCAGGACTCCTTCGAGATTCTTGTCCTCAAGAGCTTTCCACGCCTTGGTCGTCAAAGTCGTTGAACGAAAATCGCCGAAATTATACGGAGATGCCTTTGCAACCGCCACCGGAGCGGATACTGCCGCCGCCGCAGCTCCTGCCGGAGCCTGTGCCTGCGCCTGGGCAACGCCTGCTGCCGTAAAACAAAACATGACTGATAGTAGAACCCACTTTTTCATTACACCCTCCTGGTTTTTAGATTATTTCAACAAGTGACCACATGACCAAAACCCAAAACGAAGGACATACCCCCCGACTTTTTGTATAGAACAGTATGCCACATCTTTTGATGTTTTGCCAATTTTTACTTTCCGCCACCCTTCCGGAGATTATTTATTCCACAAACTTTTATATAAATAATACGCTTTCCTGGGCTGACGAAGGAACGGGCTGCTTTTCCCGTCCCCCTGGCCAATGATCCCGAACCACTCTTCAAAATAATAACCCCCGGCAAAAGGCCCGACAACATCCGCTTTGGTGTCATGCCTGGAAGGCTCGTAATTCTTCCACCATTCATCCATCCATTCAAACGCGATCCCGCCCAGCGCGTTGCCATCGCCCTCGGCAAATCCCGTCGAATTGGCCATAATATCCAGCCAGGCCCCGCGATGATACGCCGCCTGCTGCTCCTCCGCCTCGTCCAGGCTCACCTGCTTGGAATACGCCGGCGCGCCATACTCGGTAATAAACGCCGGCTTGTTGACCACGCGGCGGACCTCGTCCCAAAAAGAAGCGAAACCATAATCCCCGCGATAAACATTGGCGCCGAAAATATCAACATCCGGCGCGTTCTTCGCGAACTTTTCAAGGAAAAGGATATCTCCATTACAAATAGCGACCGGACGGTCCGGATCCAGCTCTTTAACACGCTTGGCAACCGTATTAACGAACTTGTAATACGCCTCCGGCTTCTTGTCGCCATTGGATGCAACACCGTAATTGTTCTCGTTGCCAAGGAGCCAAAACAAAATATATGGCTCGTCCTTGTACTCGTTGACCATGCGCTCCACTTCGGCCATCATATTCTTCAAATGGACAGGATTCTCATAATCCGTCCCGGTCGCCCAATCCGCTCCCGAGCCAATGGCGTATTTCCCCAGAAAATCCTCCATGATCACCATGATCCCGTAACGGTCATACAGATCGCGCAGGACTTTTTTATCAATGGTATTCGGCATATTATAAAGACGGATCGCGTTAACGCCCATTTCCTTCATTAACTGAAAATCACCCACCACCGGCTCATCGGCATCCCGGACATTATTGCGATTTTTATCCACCCAGGAATCATAGGGGCTGTCGGGTTTTCCGTTGTGATCTCCATCCTGCATCATCCAGGGCTCGATCGTCCCTTTATCCGGGCTCTGACCGACCTTGGTGGGCATATAGGTGATCGCCTTGATCATGAACGGCTTCCCGTTAACGAACATACGCCAGTCCCCGCTCTCGTACTGGCTGAGGCTCGCCTTCTTGCCGCCCAGGGAACGGACCACCTTCCCCAGTTTTCGCTTGGCAGCCGCCCCGCTGCCGACCACTTTACGGATCTCTCCCGGCCAGATAATAAAAACATCGTTCGTCATGTCATTGTCATCGCCATTAATGACCTGGATCTTCCCTCCGATATACTCCAGGCCAAGCGACGGGTTCTGCCGAAGGATGTTCTTGATCTTGCCTACCGCGGCCTGTGCGGGATACCAGGGTGTTTGCCAATATGTCATCCCGACGGCACGCGGGAACTGAACGATCAGTGCATGATACGCCTTGATCGCCTCCAGCAGCATCCCCGCTTTCTCAAAGATCAGGGCCGTATAATAAAGTTTCACCCCCGGAGCTTCCGCCGCGGTAGACCACTTGAAATACGCGGCCTCAAGGTCCCGGGTATTCACAAAATCCCAATGCGTTCCGTTCAGGCGGCCGGCCTGAAAGGCTTCCTTATAATGAGGATCCCGGATACTGTTGCCGGTGTTCGGATAGATCCCCTCTCCGACCGCCACCGCCAGGACATTCGGATTCGTCGGAGTATACTTGTAATCTTTGGTGCCGATCCCGGAGAAAACACCGTACTTGGCATAGTCGATCACCGGATCTTTCCCTGGCATGGCCAGGGACGGCTTTGTCGCCGGAGCTTCCTGACGGGTCTCTCCGCTCTCGACGCCCTTCATCGTATTGATGCTTTCCTTGCTCTTTTCGGCGATAGACCAGTATGAACCGCGGCTGGCATCCCAGGACTGGGCATAAGGATAGTCCCTGATCAACTGTTCGAACGCCGCGATCGAATCATCATTACGGCCCTGATGCATCAACGCCTCCGCCCTGACGAAAAGGACCGTGGCCACATTATTCATGGTCTTGACCTGGTCCACCTTGTCCCTCAGCGGGAACGACGCCAGGCCTGTGCTCTGGGCCATGGCCTCCTGCTCATGCCGGGAGAGGACCGCCGCAACAACCTTCTCCAGCTCCGCATAATCCCCGTGACTGGACGCCGCCCAGGACATGTTCAATAATTCTTCCAGGCTTTTCGAATAAGGGTCCTGCCCTGTTACGGCGAACGCCGGCAAGAGCAGCGGGGAGAAGGAGCTCCCGCAAACAAAAAGGATGGCCAGGATTGCACTCGTGAGATCAAGACGGTTTTTTCGCATACAAGTCATGCCGATCAGTAATGTTTTTTTATCCAACGATCGCTCCGGAAGAGAGCCCTTTAACAATATGTTTCTGCATCATCAGGTAGACAACAATGATCGGCAGCGCCGTCATGGTGAGCCCGGCCATCAGCACAGGATAATCCGTCAGGTAAGCCCCGTTAAAGACCATGAGGCCTTTCTGCAAAGGCATCAGGTCCTTGTCATTCAAAAGAAGCGACGCCAGGATATACTCGTTCCAGACATTCAGCGAATTATAGATCACAACGACCGCCAGCGCCGGACGGGCCAGCGGGAGCGCCACATGCCACCAGATCTGCAGGCGATTGCACCCGTCAATGCGTGCGGCATCCTCGAGATCGGACGGCATCTTGTCAAAAAAAGTCTTCAGGAGCAGAATGCTCAGGGACAACCCGACATTGATCATGCACAGGATATAGCCCAAGCGCGTATTGATCAGATGCATCTTGTTCATCATCACGAACAGCGGAACGAAACTGCCCGGAAGAGGGATCATCATCGCGGCCACGAACATATAAAAGATCACATCCCTTCCCCAGAAATGCAAACGGGAAAAAGCGAACGCCGCCATGGAGGCCACCACCACGATCCCGAACACGACGGAAACAGTATAAATAATGCTGTTCAGGCAATAAACCGCGAAATTCCCCTTGGTCCAGGCCTCCAGGTAATTCTGCCAATGGACCTCTTTGGGGAACAATGACTGATCGGTAAAAATAGTGGCATTCGTCATCAGGGACGAGCGGACCATCCAGAAGATCGGGAACAAGCAAGACACCGTCACGATCATCAGAAAGACGTGGACCACGGCATTCTTGGCCGCGAGCTCGGCGATATAACGGTTGCGGAATAATTTCATTCTTATACCTGTTTCATATAACTGGACATTTTTTTCAGAAAGAACGCGACCGCGACCAGGATCGCACCGAGGATCACCGCCTGGGCGCACGCATAACCGAACTGATGGGTCTCGTGCATCGAACTCAGGATACGGGTGACCGGGACTTCCGTATGATAAACCAGCCCCTGGTTGACCAGGGAGAGGATCAGCACGAACACCTGCATGGACCCAAGGACCGTCAGGATGACCACGACCATGATCACCGGCATCATCATCGGAATGGTCACGTTCCAGAACGCGCTCCACCCCCCCGCCCCGTCCACCTTTGCCGCTTCATAAAGCTGGCGGTCGATCGTCTGCAGTCCGGCCAGAAGCATAATGAACCCCCAGCCGAACCCTTTCCAGGAATGGACAATGGCAATGCACGAAAGCGCGGTCTTCGGGTCCGAAAGCCAGCCGTGGACCAGCTGCGGCAGGCCGCTCTGAACGAGGAAATGATTCAGCAAGCCGATCTGCTGGCCGTTCTGCGTACCGGAATTCAATATCCAGTTCCAGAGAAGGCCCACCACCACTTCGGAAAGCACCGGCGGAATGAAAAAAACGACCCGGTAAAACCGCTTCATGCGGATCTCGCGGTCACAGGCCAGGGCCAGGGCGAAAGCCAGCACGTTCTGGAACGTAAGCGCGATCAACGTAATATATCCGGCATGCCCCACGGAATCCCACCAGACCTTGTCGCCGGCAAGCTCCTGGAAATTCTGCAAACCCACGAATATCTGCGGCCCGATGCCCTGCCACTGATACAGCGACAAACGAAAGAGCTCAAAGAACGGGTAAATATAAAAGATCAGGAAGATCAGAACAGCAGGCAGAACAAAGAGGAAATTCTTGAACGCATCCAGGGGTTTTAATTTTATCGCCAACGCTCGAGTATCCACGAAAGAAATACCACCGGGTTATTGCTGATCAATTAATGTTTGGCCTTTTGCATCTGGCGATCTTTGATCTTCTGGACCTCCGCGGCCACCGCCGACGGCGTACTTTCACCAATGATGATCGACTGAATGCCCTTGAGGAACGCCTCACTGACCACCGGATCCTCGCTGACAGGCCAGATCTTCGGATGGGTGCTGCTCTCCATGGCTTTGGCAAAATCCGCCAGGTTCTTCGGGATATCCGCCATTGCGTCACGGTTGACCGGAAGGCTGTTCACCTTCATGAACAGGAATACCTGCTGTTCCCTGGCGGTCAGCCATTTCACGAATGCGACAGCCTTGCCTTTATTCACGGATGCATTATTGATGACAAACGACGACTCCGCCCCGCCCCAGGAGACCATCGGGGACAAGGGATTCAACGCCGGCAAAGGCGCCACGCCATAATCAAGCCCCGGATTCATCGACCGGTACACATTGACCGACCATGCGCCGTTGAAAGCGAACGCCGCGCGCTCGAGCGCAAAATCCTGCTCGGCGACCTTGTTCCCTTTGGTCACAATGCCGTCAATGAATGCCCCCTTGTCGCGCAATATCCTGACGACTTCAAGGACCCTGATCCAGTCGGGATCGGTATATTTGACATCCCCGCGGAAAGTGGCGAACACTTTTTGCTCACCCATGATATTGAACGCGTAATTCGACGTGAAACAATCGATCATCCACAACTCGCCGAACCCCGAAACGAACGGGGCAATGCCGACACGCCGCAGGGCATCAACCGCCGCAAGCCACTCGGCGAATGTCACCGGTACTTTAGTGATCCCTGCTTTCTTGAGCAGGGCCCTGTTATAAAGCATCTGTTCACTGCCGATATCCAGGGGCACGCCGTAAATGCCGGGCCTGATCCCGTTGATATTCCCGGCCACAAAACGGTTCACATCAACGGCTTTTGCAAAGAGCCCGGTTTCCCACGCGCCGTTATCCGCCCGGAACTCTTCGGTAAGGTCCGCTACAAAACCCGCCTTGATAAAAGAAGCAAGGACTGGCTTCTTCTCCTCGAGGATGCCATAAACATCCGGCAAAACATCCGCCTGGGCGGCAGCAATGATCTTCTGGGTGTAAGCGTCGGAGGGAGCGAAAAGGTCGAACTTGACCTTGATGCCGGTCTCGGCTTCGTACTTCCTGGCAAGGGCTTCGAAAGCGTCCTGGCGGTCGGTCATCCAGTGCCAGACCTCGATCTGGCCGGAAGGCTTTTTAGGCTGGGAACAGCCCAAGACCCCGGAGCAAAAGATACCGCAAATGATCAACAGGGATATTTTGATGCGATCGGGGCACATAGGATCTTCCAAAAACTAAAAACACGGGAAAATTCAATATATCCCGTGCATGGCCAGGAATTAATATAAATCTTATTAATAATTAATAAGAAAGAATACTTTAACACCGAGTATTTTGTTTGTCAAAAATTATATCCGGAAAGCACCGGCGAGGGCCTCTCCACAGGGAACAGGCCGCACGTCGTGTTCTGTTGATCCCAACTACGAAGCCAGAAGGACATGGAGTTCGGCAATACCGGTGATCCGGGAGAACAACGCACGGGCCAGCCGGGCTGTTCCGTCACAATTGACCGCATCGGGGACATCGACGCCATTAAGCAAAACCGCCTTGATACGGTATGCCCCGGCATCAAGCCTGGAAGGATTACGATAAACAACGGTAACGGTTTTTCCGGCGAACTGGGAACTGACACTCACCTCACCCCTGGCGTCAAACTCCTCCGCCACCAGCTGCGGCGCCAATACAAGGGCCCCTTTGTCGCCACGAATACCGCAGGCCTGGGTCAAAAGCGTAAGGACATACCAGCTCGCCGAACCGGTAAGAAAATGATACATACCGCGGCCTGACGCGTCAAAATACTCCGGGACCCCGGGGTAGATACGCGCGCCGGGGTCCCGGCTCATGGTATAAAGCGAACGCAAAACATCGTACCCCTCGCGCGCCAATCCTTGCGTATAAAGAGCGTAAGCGTACATCACGACCATATGGCTGAACACCGCCCCGTTCTCTTTGGTGCCGAACGCAAAGCCGAACGCCCGGCCCATCGATAAATATATCCGTAACCCGAAGTCGGTGTTAAGGCGATACCCGCCGAGATCGTTGTCCTTTAAATAATGATCGACCGCTTTCACCACGGCTTTGGCCTCATCCTTCGACGCCAGCCCACTCATCAGCGGGAATACCTGCCCTGTCAGGGTCATCCGCACGCGGCCGTCCACGGCCCCCTCGACACGAACCCCGTCATTATCATAATACCCGTTGAACCAGCGGTCCTCACCGATAACAACCTTCTCCCGCGCACGGATATGTTCGAACGCCCAGCGGCCTTTCTTGCGCAGGTCCGCGACAACCCCCGTGACAGGGAACTCAACCGTCTCCCCGCTGACCTCCGGTTGGACCGCCTTGAAATACCCGTCAAAGAGCCTGGTGCGCTTGGCCGTGGCATCATTGTAATCGACGGGAACAGACAAAGTATCCAGCAGCAACTTCAGTTCCGCCGCCAGCCGGACAGTCCGGATATTGCCTGCCGGACAAACCGATTCCAGAAGATCGGCGATCTTCAAAAGGTTCCCGGCATAAAAAGACATGAACGCCACGCTCTCGCCATGCTTGAAGGCCATATCAAGCCCGTCATTCCAGTCGGCGCTCTCCAGCCGCGCGATATTATGATCACCCACATTGAAGAACTGGACCAGATGCTGGACCAGGATATGTTCCAGCACGGTCCCATGATAAACATTGCCTTTTTTATCTTTAAGCTGATTGCCGTACGACGAAGTCCAGTGCGCGTCTTTCCCGAACGAACGCGACTGCTGCGGGTCGCAAAAATAAGGCGCCGGCTCGAACAGGAACGCGGTATCGCCGGACTGGTCGATATAAAGTTGCGTTGTCGTAAAAGGCCACACGCCGTGATCCATCCATACGCGGGTGATGGCATTGCGATCGGCAATGAATTCCCCCGGTTTCTGCCCGATAATGGTGGCATTCGACCCGTCGATACGCACTCCGCCGAAATTGTTGATGAGCGCGGCGCGCACTTCCGCCGGCTCAATAAGGATAAGAGACAGGAGATCCTGCCAGATATCCCTCCAGCCCTTGCCGCCCTTGCCGTAATCATGGTCCGGCAGGAACGAACAGCCGTAAATACGGCGCAAGACAGGCTGAAGCGCCACCCAGCGCATCCAGGACGTAAAAGCCGGATCGGAATGCCTGAACAGCAGCGACGATGTCTTGGCTGTCCAGAAATGAATATTGCTTTTTAGCGCAGCCCCGACTTTCCCGGACGAAGTGAACCGGGCAAACTCGGCCAATCCCGTTACCCTGTCCGGGCCCACGCCAACAGCAACAATATAGGAGCACGCTTCCCCGGGCCCAAGCGTGTCTGACGCGAACCGCAATGCGCCAACCGCCTCCTGCCCGTTGCGCTCGGCCTCGGTGAACAGGCGCGGCGCGACGCCGCTCTGCATGGCCAAAGGGCGTTCGAACGTGCCGCCCTCGCCAAAGAAATGCTCAAAGGTCGGGAACGATCCCGCCGCCAGGCGGCCATCGCCGGTGCAGCCGAACACATAATAAACACAATGAGCAGCCTTATGCCCCTCCTCGTTAAAAGCCATGGTAGGATCGACCAGGACGCCCTCGGGCAGCTGACTAACGCGATGAAGCAGGGCCGTCACATGCTCATGGTCGTGCTTGTTGGCCAACGCGCGGCCGAACAGGTTAAAAGCCGTTGTTGCGGTCAGGGTGACCGGAACCCCTGAAACATTGCGTACCGTAAACTGCGTAAGCTCCAGCTTCTCGCCGGAAACAGGGACAAAGCTCAGGGCTTCGGCCTCAAGGCCGAACCGCGGGATACGGCGGACAACCTTGTGCCACAGCTGGCCGGACTCGACATGATCGCCCCCCAGCGGATCTTCCGCGAACGAAAAGAAACCATGACTCTCGACCGCGATGAACAAATTTCTCGACGGAGAGCGCAGGTCCTCCCGCGACGCAGGCTTGTTGACATACGACAGCTTGTCGACCTTGATGTCTCCGCCCATGAATGGGGTGATCGATGACTTGATCCCCGCGCCGTCGATACCGCACAGCGGGGCATAAATGAGGCGCGAACCCATGGCCAGCGAAGAACGGAATGTGATCCCGTCAGGAAGGAACGAATAAAAAGGATTGTCTGCGGCCATAAAAAATAAAAAAGTTAATAATAAGGCGGTATTCTATCGTGAGGAAAGTGCGGGAACAAGAACTTTTTAACAAGGCCTAATTATTCTTGCTGGCGAGTGCGTAACGCACCAGACGGTGCATGCGCATGAAATCAACCTTGTGGAACTCAACACCCACTTCCCAGACATCACCCATCACCTGATGCACCCAGCGCACGCGCCCGTTGAGCAGGACAGGGTCAAGCCCGTCGGGCATTTTCACTTCCAGAGAAATAATGTCGTCAATGAACATCCGCTGGCGGGTGGTAATATGCACCCCGGTCCCGGAAACATCCTTCAGAAAGACATCCGTGCCGTAATCAATGGAAGTGTCACGAAATCGCGCGGGGAACCTGGCTTCAAAACGGTCAAATAGGCGTCGTTCGAATGTCTCCATAAAAGCCGCCTTTAAGTTTTCTCTCGCTTCGGAAAACGATGGGACAAGGAATCATCCAGAAAATCTTTCGAGCCGTCAATAATATCCGAGAACGTCAGCCCAATCCGGTACTGGTCGGAATCGGAAACCTTGCGCACCCATTTGACCTGGCCGATCACCAGCACAGGCTCGGTATCGGGCTTCAGCGCAAGTTCAATGGCGATCCTTTCATTGAGAGGCACAGGATGATTGGAAATAAAACCGATCCCGTCACGGCTGATATCCACTGTTTTAGTACTGGAAAAGGTCGACCCCTGCTTGCCATCAACAGGGACATAACAATCAAAACGCGGCGTCTTTCTTTTATTGGCCAAGTCATTCATACATTCACATCCTACGCTCTTGCCAATACGGCTTCAAGAACTTTCTAAATAATTTTAACGATATCTTAACCTGAAATTCTTCCAAAATCCTCCATTTTACCCGTTCCTTGTGGTAAAAAACCCGTTTAATATCAGAAACTTATATCAAGGAAACGCTTTCGGGGACAATTAAAGTATACCACGAAAACAGCTGAAATCAACCTGACAGGAAAAAAAATGTGAAATTTCGCTTTCTTCGTGTTTAGCATGTATAATTAACATTAACGGGTACTTATGGCTCAGAAAGAAAAGAACGAAAAACTGACGATCGAGGAATATAAACAGCGTAAAGTCCTGCTGGGCAAGCGCCATTTCCGGATCGAATTCTACCCATGGCCGGTGCTTCTGGCACTCGGGGTCCCATTTGCCACCTTCATCTTCCTTATTATAGTGTATTACCTGCATATCCGGGGAGTCGCCAGCTAAAATGACCATGACCGATACTATTTCCCTCGTTTTTCTGTTGGTCCTGGCCGTGAACGGCGCTTATAAAGGCTTCCTGCGCTCGCTGGTCAAACCTGTTGCCCTGGTCCTCTCGCTTGCTTTAAGTTGGTCATGGTATTTCAACACGCACAACTTCAACGCCGCGTGCCTGATCAGCATTACCGGGCCGTTCATCATTTCCTGGCTGATCAACCTGGGGATCAAGCGTTGGGTGAATGCGGACCCAATACCCGAAATTTCACTGATGAGCCGCCTGGGAGGACAGGCTGTCGGGCTTATTAGCGGAAGCATCCTGATAGCCATAACCGTTGCGTTCATGGCCGTGTTCCCTTTTAAAAGATTTGAATTGGGGAATTGGGAAAAAGATGTCCAGCACTCCAAAGCGCTTGCGATCATCCGCCCGACCCTGATCAGCAAAGGGATACTATCCGCGGCTCCAACGCCGGCCCCCTGCCTGAACGATGTCTGTAAAGTGGACGAGAACGATAAAGCGGACCTGTCCTCCGATAAAGACATGCTGGAATTGATGAATGATCCGCATATTCAAAAACTGCTCAATGACCCTGAAGCCATGAGCGCGATCCAGTCACAAAACATCGGTAAGATCATGTCCAACCCTGCTATCAACGAACTGAAATCCGACCCCGCATTCGTCCTGAAGGCCATGCGCCTGTACCCGAAGATCCAGCAGAAGATCAACGCGCATGAACTCGAGGCCGGCAACAAGAACGCCGCCCCCGCCGCCCCTTAATTCATCGAAACCCATGCAGGAGCGCTCCAGCTTTGCCGGAACAGATCAGGGAACCTGCTGTTAACATATTGATAAATGTTCTCCCGGTCATTGTCCCTGATCCGGGTAAAAGACATCCCGTGGATATAACGCCCGTTCTGCTCCCTCACCCAGGGGATCCTGACCTCAATATTAATATCAAGGCCGTCATCCATTACCAGCGCTATTTTAATATCTCGGTCCTGCGGCAATCGTTGCTCCAGCGACAAGCACATGCCCTTCAAATTAATATCCTCCACACAACATGTGCTGACGCCTTCAACGCCTTCAAAGGCCAGCTTGACCTCTTTCCTGATCTGCCAACGTTGAACCTGCCTACGGTCATTCATATACAACTCCTTTCTGTTAATATTACTCCTGCGGATCTTCTAATGCCAGCCAGGAAATGTTCCTGTTGATCCTGGACAACAGTTCCGGATCGTTCTTTGGATCGCGCAATCGGCCGACAAGCCGTTTGGCCCCGGCATCCCCGGACATCCTTGCCAGTAACCGGGCAAGCCTTGCCGTATCCGCCGACGCGGCCAGATACTCATCACGATAAACCACATAACGCTCACGAAGCTTGCCGGACGCGAGATAATAAAGGATCTGGAGCCTCGCCTTGACCCTCATCATCAGGATCCCGTGTTCGGTCCCCTTTTGCCAGTTTTCCCGCTTTAAAGCATACCGGCGCAAGTTATCCAGCCTTTCCTGCACATTCAACTCTCCAGGGAACATGAAATATTCATCCGGCTGGTTCATCCGGTCGATAACACTTTCAAGGAATACCTTCAATCCATCCTCCGACGCAATGCTCCTTTCCCACAACCTGTCGACAGCCTCATGGAAAACCTCCCGAAAAGCAATGGCCGTCATCCCCCGGGGATGAATATCCAGCACATCGATGTCGGCCACCTGATCGAGCGGGACCCAGGACCGCTCATCCGCCAGATAACGCATGCTGCCGCAAAAAACGATCCGGATATCGTCCGGCGAATCCGTGATCCCGGACCAGCGGGCAATGGACCTGGCCGTATCCGTCAGCAATCTTCCGAAAACATCGATATTCAGCCGCCCGTCAACAAAAAAATGCTCCAGGAGAATGTCCTCGGCCATGCCGGGATCAACAGGATCAAGTGCAGGCTCCGGACTTGCAGCGCGGCCCCCCTTTGCGAACTGCACGGCCCAGGCATACGGCACGCCATCATAATGAACGGCTTCCAGGGAAATGACCTCGAACCCCGCGCCCGCGAAGAACTCCCGCACCGCGGCCGGCGAAGCAAAAACATTGTCATGTGACGGCCGCATATTCTGTACGCGCGCCTGATGAACTTCAAGAACCCGGAGCTCTTTCTCCAAAGCCGCGGCATCATCCAGACGAAGAAACTGCCCGTTAACACCCCTGATCGCAAGCTTCAACCTGATAATATTCGTCTGAATGAAGGCTTTCTGGTACTCCGTATCCTGGACGAACGGAGAATCGATATGATGCAGGATAAAAAAGAACCGGGTCTCTTCGGCTGTGACCTCTTTAAGCCTTTCAAACATCGCCGGCCTGTCCTGTATATACTCCAGGACAAAAATGCCGTACACGAACTTCACTTGAGGCAGGAACACCTGCGGATCAATAGCCTGAACAGGTGTGGAAAAAAAGCGGATGCCCTTTTGCTGAGCGCTCTTTAACGCGACCGGAGGCAAATCGCCGACATCAATGACCGCAAGAGGAACCTCCTCGGCAGAGAACTCCTCCCTTAACTTCACGGCATAAAATAAGGGCAGGCCTCCTATTTCCAGGGCAGGCACAGGGCCATTCCTGTAAAACCCGCGCGCCGCCCTGACCGCCGCCAATAAAGAGCTTGTGATCAACCCGCTCAGGTGCGAAGCACAGGGATCGATCGCCGGCCTTGAAGGGTCGTTGAACGCCACGCTCCAGTTCGTGGTCGGAGCGATATCCGTAACACGCTGCTTCCAGGCCTGCCGCCAATGCTTCTGGGCCTGGCGGTCCTGTGCCCCCGCAGGCATGGCGCCGTCACTTTTTTCCTGACCATTCCAGGGAGCCCGGCCCTTTACAAGCCAAAGCCCGATGACCGTAATAAGGAGCACTGTAGCCACAAGGATCACCCCGGCCACGGTGCAAGATCCACCCGGATCAGACACGGAAGCCAACGGCAAAGGACCGTTCACTTCCGCCGCCGCGGCATTCGACGCCGCCAGGAGGCCGCCAAAGGCCGAAATGATCCCCAAACCGGCACGGCGGATGTTCCCGGCCCGACGGACCGCCGGACCAGCACGGAACACGCGCAAGGCCTTAAGATCGGATCCCCGCGGATTACTGACCGCAATGATCACGTCAAACTTGTCCCCCTTGATCTGCTCGATCTTTTTTCGGATCAATTCGCCCGCCTTGGAATGAGCGATCGAAAGATACGGCGATACCCGGCTATGAGGCTCTTTTGACGCCATCTCCAGCACTTTCCTGTCGCTCAGGAACTCCCGCACCTGCTCCAGGGAGAATTTGACGGCCACTCCCCGGTTAAAATAAATATCAATAGCCGGACGGATATCCGGACGACGCGCCAGAAAAGCCGCTACTGCCCGCAAAACATACCCGTTATCATGCTCGCCGAAATAAACGATATTACGAACGCCCTGATACAACTCCTTGTTGACCAGGATCTCCAAATGAGCTTTCTTGTTATCATCAATGCCAATAACCTGCTGATAGAACTTCCCCAAACTTAAAGTGAACTTGTTCTCCTGAACGGTCCAGGGCTTGCCGGCTTTCTCCAGGACCATGTCGAATTCTTTCTCGCCGGGAAGAATAACATTGGCCCCCAGAAGATGCACGGCGCTCAATGGTGCCAGGGGACTGTTGTGTTTAATGACCGTGTCGAACATCCCCGACACATCGCCGGAAATGCCGAACGCGGATGAAGGGCGCCTGTTAAAGACCGCTTGCCGCAGTTCGATCAGCATCCTGGCCGCGGACGCGCGGACCACTTCCGCGTTCGGCCCCTCATGCACAAGAAGGGTTTCGATCTTGAAACGGAAACGGTCAAAATTAAAATCATGCCCGCGGAAACCCCTGATCACCGCCAGGCAATCCCCGGCCTCCGATGCACGGATGAACGCGCGGCCGCCAAAACGCTCTCCGGCGAGAATAACGTTCGTATCTGTCAGGCTGCGTTCTTGCGAACGGGAACCCAGCGCCTTGCGCCGATCCAACGACCAGCTTCTTGTTACGGCCAAAGCACGAATATGATCCTGAAAGATCAGCGCGGCAAGTTCATGGACCAGCTTTTGCTCAAGATCAAGGGGGTCATTCGTGGCGATAAAAATAACCGGGCGGACAGGATCCTCATTATTCCCGGCATACAGAAGTTCTTCATCATCGGGCCCGCTGTACAGCACCATCTGCCGGAACATCGACCGGACCTGCTGTTTGTGCGCCGGATACGCGGCGATAAACCACCGGACCGCGCGCTTCGCCCAAGGATTGCTTTTTCCACGGCGGGATCCCTGGAAACCGCCGTTGGCCAATGCCTGGAACCGCGCACGCGCCCTCTGCAAGGAAATACCCGGGCGGGCCCAGGACGGATCGCCCTCATTCATGTCATCGCTGATCCGGACCAGATCCCTTTCACCGGTCAGATCACAGATCCGCTCCGACACCGCTGCGATATAGCGATCGTAATACTCCAGCCGGTATACGCGCTGGGCTTCGGACTGCCCGGGAAGGCCGGGAGGGAAATACGCCGAACGGCGGATCTCCAGCTCACGCAACTTCGCCCGTAAAGCCACCAGCGGCGACCGGCGGACGGTCACATCCCAGCCGTACCTGGCGGAAGGCAACCGGGAAAATCCCCTCAGTTCAAATATCGGCTGCACCAGTTCACGGGCCTCAGCGACAGCAACGACCTCCATCTTCAGCGGAAAATGCTCCCCCTGGTCCACCACGGATTCCTCTTCCCACTGAAAAGCGGAATCATCCGTCACAAAAACCGTGCCGGACCCGACGCAACTGCCGATCCCGGCCATGTAATTGTTCTTTTTCCTGTACTCGAAAGGCAGCCCGACGGCAGCACGCTGGTAAACAACGTCCACCTTATTCGCCTTGAAGATCGACCGGTACCGTTTCCACCGGGGGATATTCGTATCAACAAGAATGATCGTATACTCTTTCTCGGCCCGGCCGTGATACTGCCACCGGAACGTAACACCCGGATACCGGCCTTCCTGCACAACGCGGACAGAACGCATATCAACCCCGGCCGCCATAAGCTCGGCGGCAAAGGCCGCCACGATCTGCCGGCGCGCCGTGACCCGGATCGTGTTCGAATATCCGTTCAAATATTTGTCACTGTGGTAATCCGGTGCCAGGTGTTCCGCAAGAAATGCGGCCGTATCTCCATAAAAACATTCCTCCAGGATCTTCCGGCCGATCTTCCACCACCAGCCATACCTGGCAAGGAAATATCCTTTGGCCGCATCCAGGGAAAGAAGATAATTCGACACATCCGCCCCGCCCGCGAGATAAACAGCGGTCAACGGCTCATGCCCGGGATTAACCTC
Source organism: Candidatus Omnitrophota bacterium (assembly GCA_903908245.1). Lineage (GTDB taxonomy): Bacteria > Omnitrophota > Gorgyraeia > Zapsychrales > Fredricksoniimonadaceae. The sequence goes on along the minus strand of CAIVRE010000005.1, from coordinate 3,310 downwards.
CCGGCATACGGCCATATCGGCCCGGATATAATGATCATGCAATAACCCGGCCTGCACCGGCCGCGCGTCAAACACGAACCTTCTGGCCAGCGCCTCATTCTGATCGTCGGTATTTGCCGGATACGCCATGACAGAAGCTTCATGGACCAGGGTGAGGAGCAATTCGGTACGTCGGGAAGGATCAAGAAGCGCACGGTTCAGATCAAGGATACGCTCACGGACAATGCCCCAAAGATCAGGCATAGCGTCCACTGTCGGCCCGGCACGGGTCTCCATATCCTGCATGGCAACAAGCTTGGCGGCAACGTTCTCGTCTTTGGCCAATGCCTGCGCTTCCTGGAGGGCCATGATCAGGTACGCACCCTCAGCGTGCGTTAACAGCACATTCCCCGCGACCTGCCGAAGGATCGCACGCTCGCGCTCGACTCTGTCAACCGGAAGGCCGTTGTCCGGCTTCGCGCGATGCTGGTCTTCCCCCGGCCGGCTGTTCCCGAAAGCCAAGGACATCACCGCCGCCAGCCGCTGCAACGACCAGCCCGACAGCACAGGGATCCTGCCGGTAATAAGCCAATGACTGGCCCAGGCTGAACGGAACTTCAGCGAAAAGATGCTCATCCGCCGATGCATCTGACAGGCCGAGAGGCTCGCCGTCTCGGCGGAATAATCCGCTCCTGCCCAGCGGTTACCGGTCAGCAGGAACAGGGAAACCAGGGCCTGGCCATACCCGTTATGCGCAGGGAGATGCGGATATAATTCGTGCAGCCTGACATTGCCGTCACTCACCTGCGCCCGGATATAACCGCCGGTCGATCGGCCGTCTTTCAATATGAGCCAATAAAATCCCTCCTGGCCTGCCGGATCCCGAAGGACCTCTTCCTTGAACCCGTACCCCTCACGCTGAAATTCCCGGATCTTCGCGGCAACATGAAAAACATATTGCCGTATTTCGCGCTCACGCCGGGCTGCACGCAGCTGTTCCTTCCGGAAATCCCGTTGCACAACCCCGGCGTCCTTCAAAAGCAGGCTGGTGTCGACCCTGTCAAGATAGCTTCTTACTTCCGGATCAAGATTCTCTTCCGGGACCAGAAGCACGACCGCGTCCGACTGCCGGAACTCCGGGACAAAATCATCAAGGTCGTGGAACGCCGCCAGCAAGGTCGTGGCCCCGGTCCCGTCAACGCCGGCCTTGCAGATACCGGCCATTTCCTTGTCCAGCACAGCCGCAGCCTGAAATGTTTTTTCCGGGTCCACAATGACGGCCGCATCCAGGACCCGCTCCGCCATTCTGACCGCGAGCGGATCGGGGTGATCCTTGAATCCATCCGCCACGACAGCCTGGCCCTTGAGGGTCGCAAGCGGCTGAAGCCCGTGATTGTTCTGCGGCCTGTTGGTAATAAGCCAGCGGATGAACGCCGAAGCGTCCGCCGGCTGGACTGCGACAGCCATCAATTGGCCGGGCGCGCCGGGGCCCATCTTGAACCCTGCGGGCACCTGCGCGTAATCTCCAAGGCCGACCGGAAAGAGCAGCGAGACCTTACGGCCATCGTCGAGCTGGCCTTTTTGCCGAAGCTCCCGGAAGATCTCCCTGCCGACCAGGGCGTTGCCATCCAGGACCGTTCCGTCACAATGCGGCAGGAATACCGCCTGGTCAGCGTGATCGTGGACATACCCTTTCGCCGCCTCCATCGCCTGTGCCAGGCCGCCTTCAACGGCCCGAAACTCGCAATCCGCCCCGGATGATCCTGCGTACCGCGCCCGCACATAATCGGGGACATCCGAAGGCAGAAAAATAACCGCGCGGATCCTTTTGATCTCATCCGCAAAAGCAGGATAACGCTCCGGATAAACCGCTGCCAGGCGGCGTAACGCGTCAATAACCGCGATCCCATAGCTCCCGTCGGAAGCGGTAACAACCTCAAGCCCCCGCGGAACATGAACACGATTCCGGGAGATCCTGCGGACGGACAGATCTGAAATATATTTATTAAGAATATCCGTCAGGATCAGCAGCACACCGCGGATCCGATGGGACCCTCCCTCCCTGTCGGCGCCCCACTTCACATAAAAAGGTTTCCCCAGGGCCTTGCTGAGGCCTGGCAAAAGGACAAGAGGCCTTGCGCTGACCAGCCCTTCCAGCCGCTGCTCGGCGGACCGGATGCGTTTCTTGAGATAACGCGGAACAGCCGTCGCCTCCGGGTTCCTCCAGATCTTTTTCATTACCTCCCAGTCCGCGCGCCCGTACATAAGCGCGCCAACGATCTTGTTAATGAAAAAGAGCGCCACAGCGGAAGCAACAAAACTTCCCGTCCATCCAAGGGCGGCAAAGAAACCCATGACAGGCACGGGAAAGGCGCTGGCCAACCATGCAAAGGCAAAGACCCCGCTAACGGACCAAAGGAGAAATGCGGTCTTTTGATAAATACCGGGGATCTCCGGTGTGCCGGCAACACGCGAATACCGGCGCGCCACAACGATCTTCCTCTGGATATAAGCGGCCGCTGCCAGAGAACCCAGAAGCCCTGCCCACCCGAAGGAGGAAAAAACCCGCGCCTGCGCCGAAGAGGAGACCAGCAGTGCCAGCCATCCCAGGCCGCAGACCGTGCCGAAGATCGCATACACCGATCCGATCACCATCAGGTTAACAACAAATATCCGGTCGACCGCGAAGCGCGGGAAACGGCGGGCTGCGCGCGCCCACCCGGTCATGACGGTATCGAGAACAGCGATCAACACAATGTCCCACGCGACATGCAGCGCCATGAACAACCCGCCGGCGGGAAAGATCCTGGCAAAAGCCGGGTCCATGATGTAATTCTTGGCGGCGACAAGGAACAACGCCAGCGTCGCATTACAAAAGAAGTCGTTGGCCAGTTTCATACGCCGGATCGACGGCCATTTCCATTTCTTCAGCGACCGCCCGTGGGCCGCGAGCATGTCCGGGATCACATTCCTGAGAAAAACCGCAAGAATGCTCACCGCCCCGAAAGCCGCGGCCTTCCAACCCCACCCCTCGCCGATCGTCATGGTCCAGACCATCAGGCCCGCGGCAAAAGACAACTTGCAAACACCCAGAGGCGTCAGCCGGTTGCGTTTGTCAAAATTCTCGAAAAGAGCGTCAACGAAAGCGATGAAGATCCCTCCGGCCCTCATCATCCCCGGCGCTCCCACGCCGCGCTGCCGCCAGAAACGATTATTCAAGGAATGGACCGCGAATGCGCGAAAGAAGCCGGGGCTCAGCATGATCATGCTATACAGGACAGCGATATATTGACGATCCTGAGGAGGATGGGCATTAATATAGCGCTCTTTG
>CAIVRE010000004.1 GCA_903908245.1 Candidatus Omnitrophota bacterium | reverse complement strand
ATGAGGCTCGGCGAGATCCTTGGGCTTAAGTGGCGTGATGTCGACCTGAAGCGCGGGTTGATCTATTTATACAATACGAAGAACGGGGAGAAGCGGGAGGTTCCCATAAACCAGCATGCAAAAAATGTTTTAATGCATGTTGAAAAACACCCGAACAGCGAGTATATTTTTCATACCTCTACCGGAAATCAGAGGTTGTCGATCCAAACTTCGTTCTTTACGGCGATAAAAAAGTCTGGTATAAACAATTTCCGGTTTCACGATTTGCGGCACACTTTCGCGTCGCATTTGGTGATGAGCGGGATCGATCTTAATACTGTCAGGGAGTTGCTGGGGCATAAGACGCTCAAAATGACCCTTCGGTATTCGCATTTATCGCAGAATCATAAGAAACAAGCGGTGGATGTGCTCGCGAATAAGATGGACACTTTTTGGACACCAAGCGATATTGGTGAAGAGCGCGCAAAACACGAGGCTCTTACAAGTGTTTAGAAAATATATAGTTACGATATCTGGAGAGATGTCTGAGTGGTTGAAGGAGACGGTCTCGAAAACCGTTATATCGGGTAACTGGTATCCAGGGTTCGAATCCCTGTCTCTCCGTTGTTATTGACGCTCAGGCGAACCCTGTCCGATGTGTTCGGGCAGGGTCGCTTGAAGCAAAAGAAGAATAGGTATGGATAAAGAAATAAACACGACAAAGATCGCTATCTTCAGAAAACAGGAAATTCGCAAAACCATTCATAACAATGAATGGTTTTTTGTTGTTGAGGATGTTGTTCTGGCGTTGACCGATTCGAGTGACCCCAAGCAGTATATTCAAAGGATGAAACAGCGGGACGATGAACTTGCCAAAGGGTGGGTACAAATTGTACATACCCTTGCTATTCAGACCTTGGGTGGTAAACAGCGGATGATTTGCGCGAATACGGAGGGGGTATTCCGTATTATTCAGTCAATCCCATCCGCTAAGGCTGAGCCGTTTAAGCGTTGGTTGGCTAAGGTGGGTTACGAGAGGATTCAGGAGATAGAGAACCCTGAATTAGCTCAAAAGAGAACCCGGGTGCTATATAAGGCTCAGGGCTATAGTGATGACTGGATCGAGAAGCGCGTTCGCGGGATCGCCATCCGTGAAGAGCTGACCCAGGAGTGGGAAGCTCGTGGAGCTAAAGAGGAAAAGGATTATGATATCTTGACCGCTGAGATATCCAAGGCGTTCTTTGGTGTTACTCCGTCAGAATATAAGAAGTTGAAGGATCTCAAACGTGAGAATTCGTGTGATCATTGGATGATTTTGAACTGATCTTTACCATGTTGGGAGAGCGCTCAACAACGGAGATTCATATATGAATAAGAAAGTGTTTATAAACATCGCTGTCATTATTAGAATAGCCATTATCTTTGGGATAACGGCCTGTTTCATATTGAATAAACAACCTTTTCTTCTCGCGCAGTCGCTCGATATTATTCCTAAACAAACAGTTGCACCTGGTTCATCATCAGTAGCAACATCTGAGGAAAGAGTCGGAACTTCCGAGGTTCAGAAGACTGATATAGAAATTAAATCGGGTAGCCCTCATGTTTTGGCTGATGGAGAGACATCCATAATATTAAGTTCGACCGGTTCTTTAAATGGGATTGTTGGAAGGCCTAAGATTCGGTCAGGGAATAATGAGTTTTATCTGGTCTCTAGAACTGTGATCGCAAACAAGGGATTCGTTTTTGATATTTCTATTTCGAACGATTGTAAAATAGACAATCAATTGGTCGGCGACGTTGGAACGGCTGTTATAGGCTCATGTAGGTTTATAGTTGTTTCTAGGAAAGAAGAGGTGGCACTCGTAAAATCAGAGAAGCTCTATGGGATTCTTGATTTTGATATAATGGCCCCCATATATTACAGTTCAATAGATGGGCTTAGAACAAGTCCTATACAGAAAGTTCATGGAGAGGGACAACATTTTATTGGAATCAGAGTAGTAGGCGCAGAATACTTTAAAACCACATCGTCTGAAAACGTCTTTGTGCATTTAGAGTTAGAGGTAATCACTAATTTTGGTGTTAGAAAAATAAGTGTTGTGTCTGGAGAAAAAGGTGAGGGGGGGTATAAACAAGAAGAGGTTGTCAATATAGGGCCTGAAAGAATTACAGTTAAACTCCTCTCTTTCAAAAAAGTGTCGTATAAAACTGTTGAAGAAGTGAATAAGGCTAAAAGCCGTGGGGACTCAATAAATGATTCTGTAAAATTGAGCGTTAGTGTTGATCCAATTAGAAATGAAGAAGAACCTGTTATCATCGAATATAATGAGGGAAAGGTTCAGCCAATTTCTATATCAATCAATGGCACTCCTAACTTTTAGAAAAGAATACTTTTAATGCGTTGATGTTTGTTCGGTCTGTTAGAATTAAAATTGTGAATTTGCTAAAGATGGCTATTAATTGATTCTTTGATAAGGCGACTTTATTGTGAAACGTAAACTTATCCCTGTTAATAAAATGACGGACATCCCTAAAGAATACCGTCAAAATCCTATCGGGTTGTTGCTAGAATATCATAACTTGGACCGTCCATTTGATGTTTATTCCGAGGCCCGTCTTCTTGTTGGCATGTGTATGGATAACCGCAAGCATCTTCATATGCCGGATAATTTCGCGTTTATTATCCGTTCCGGGGGAGCGAATCTGCGTGCCAGCGAGTTCAAGGTCTCTTACGCGATCGCCGTCGGTGGAGTGAAGCATATCGCATTGATCGGGCACGATCATTGCGGGATGGTGAACCTGATCTCCAGGAAAGAGGAATTTATCAATGGCCTGGTTGTCAGGGCGGGCTGGAGAAGGGATGCGGCGGAAGAACATTTTATGAACCTGGCCCTGATGCATGAAATAGACAATGAAGTGGATTTTATCCTGAGCGAGACCAACAGGCTGCGCAAAAGGTACCCCAGGATCAAGGTTGCTCCGTTATATTATCGGGTTGAAGAGAACCAGTTGTATTGTATTCAAGGTTCCTGAACGGTATGCGGATTTGATCAAATCAAGGTATTAATCAAACGGCTTTATGGACCTTAAAAAGATCGACAAGATCGTTCGCCTGGCCTTGAAAGAAGATTGTGGCGCCGGCGATATTACAACCTCTTTACTGGTGCCGGCAGGGCTCGAGGTGGAGGCGTCTATCCTGGTGCGTGAGCCTTCGGTTGTTTGTGGCTTGGAGTTCCTTAAAAGAACGTTTTTGATCCTGGACAGGACGGCGGAGGTTTCTTTTCTTGTTGCTGAAGGGGCGAAGGTGAAGCCCGGGAAGGTGATCGCGCATATTCGCGGGAAAGCCAGGGCCATTTTGTCCGGTGAGCGTGTCGCGCTTAATTTTCTTGGCCGGCTTTCGGGGATCGCAACGCTTACCAGAAGTTTTGTGGATGCGGTGCGCGGCACAAAGGCCGTTGTTCTTGATACACGAAAGACCACGGCCGGGCTGCGCGAGCTGGACCGTTATGCCGTGCGCGTTGGCGGCGGGGTCAATCACCGTTTTGATCTGGGAGAGATGGTGCTGGTCAAGGACAATCACCGTATTTTATGCGGAGCCTACGGGTCTTTGGCAGCGATGATGATGAAATTACGCACGAAAACATTCAAGCCGATCGAGGTTGAGGTTGATACGATCGACGAGCTTGAGGATGTCCTTCATGAGCCGCCGGAAATGGTCCTGCTCGACAATATGCCGGCCGAGAAGTTGCGCAAGGCGGTCAGGCTGGTGGCGTGTTTATCGCGTGGAAGGCGTCCTTTGCTGGAAGCTTCCGGCGGAATTAATATCCATAATGTGCGTGCAGTTGCGAAGACGGGTGTTGACCGTATCTCGATCGGAGCGTTGACGCACTCCGCCCGATGTGTCGATGTGTCCCTTGATCTGCATGCATTAAAGAAAGGCCAGTGATGTTCCAAAGGGCAGTATTGATATTGTGTTTGTTGGCCGGTCTTGTGGCGCCTGCGTTCGCCCAGGCCCTCCCGGATGATAATTATCCCATCTTTAATGACAAGCTTTTGATCGAAGGATATGCCGGAAGGTTGTCCTCAACGTCCAAAGATGTTGTCCTGGCAATGATCAATGATGATGAGCTTGTCCCTTATCGCAAAGCGGCGGCGATCCGGGTTTTTCGGACCCGTTTCGCGGCACAGACCGTAACGAGGGAGCGGAGCATTGTTGAAAAGCTTTTTTTGCGCCAGCTGGAGCATGCCAGTTCGGTCTATGTGCAGGTGGAATTGATGCATTCTTTGGTGATCCTTGACCGTTACCGTTATTTCGATGCGATGGTGCCGTCGTTGATCCAGAAGATGGACCATTATGATGTGACAGCCAGTGAAATGGCGTATACCAGTATCATGGATATTAATGAGTCGGGCAGTCAGCGGGCGCGGGAGGCGAGGATCGAGTTCAATACGCTTCGCAAAATGTTCTTTCTGACCAGAAAAAAGCTGGAGGGCGCGGATTCCCAGGAGCCCAGGTTGAAAATGAAGCTTGATATTTTAAGGTGGTCGATCAAGGTCCTTGGTACGGAAGAGTTGAAGAACCTTCCCAAAGAAGTCATCAGTTTAATGTGAAAAAAAGTTTTCCTGCGCTTGACCATCTTTTTAAATGTGTTTATAGTAACGGTGATTATGGGTCAATACTTCATTCAATTGGTTGTTCTTTTTATGGCGGTTACGGTATTACCGGGCTGCAGTTTGTACCGGATTGACTCCCAGGATACTACGCTTGATTATTATCCTCCCAAGGCATCCCAGCAGGATGTTGTGTATATGGAAAGGATCGACAAGCCTTACGAGGTTGTGGGAGTGGTCGCGGTGTCAGTGGAGAAGGTCCGGCCTTTATCCGATGTGCTTGAGCAGATGCGTGTCCAGGCGGCTTTGTTGGGAGGAGATGCAATAACGGCGCTCAACTCCGAGCCGGAAGGCCTTATTCGTACCCGTTATACGGCAAAAGTGGCGGTATTCAAATAATGATGCTATTTATTTTCCTTGCTATTATTGTTCTCGGATCAGGGTTGTTCGGATTTGTGTTCATGAAGGAATTCAAGAGCGGGGCGCTTGGAGATAAAGAGGCTCCGGTGCCGCCCAGGCTGGAACCATCGAGAAGCTTGTCGGCGGAGAGCGGGTTCCATTTAAGGGAATCCGATGTGCAGGCTGTCCCGGGCATGGAAACGCCTGTCGGGGATATTCCGGCCGGGCTCCTTGGCGAGAGATGCAACAAGCTCGAGCAGATGTTGGAAGAAAAGAACCGTTTGCTCAAGCAGGCCGAGCAGGAATTGCTTAATGAGCGGGCGCATCGCGGCGAATTTGAGAGCTTTAAAGAGATCCTTCAGCGTCAGATCGAAGACCTCAAGGCGCAGAACAGAAGGATCAAAGAAGACCTTTCCAAAGCATTGCAGAATAATATCGAACAACAGGCCGTGCCTGCAGCAGTGGAACCTCCGGCTGTTGTTCCGCCTGCCGCTCCTGAAGCCGCCGAAAACTCGTCTGAAAAGTTCGAACAGTTCTTTAATAACAAGGGGGCCGGCTCGCCGGCGCTTTCCCTGCATGATATTTTTGAGAATAAACAAAAACTGATCTGAAAGGGTTTTATATGCGTTATCTGGGTGTTCTGGTCTTGTCGGGTCTAATGATGGCTGTATTGACAGCTTCCGGTTGTGCACAGTTGGAAAAAAAGGAGGGAGTTCCTGTGAAAGAGAATGTGGTATTTGAAACGAATCAGGGAGAGATCGAGTTCAGCCTTTATGATGATGCAACACCAAAGACATGCGAGAATTTCCGGGGCCTGGTCAAGAAAGGGTATTATAACGGCATTATCTTTCACCGGGTCATTCCGAATTTTATGGTCCAGGGCGGCGATCCTACGGGAACGGGCAGCGGCGGCGAGAGTATCTGGGGTGGTTCTTTTAAGGATGAGTTCAGTGCGAACCTGAAGTTCACGCGTATCGGCCTTCTGGCAATGGCCAATTCCGGGCCTAACACGAACGGAAGCCAGTTCTTTATTACGACGGCCGCGACGCCGTGGCTTAATGGCAAACATACGATCTTCGGTGAAGTGGTGCGCGGGATCGATGTTGTGCACAAGATCGAGCTTACAAGGGTTGGCCCGGGAGATCGCCCGGTGCAGGAGCAGAAGATCATTAAGGCGTATTTCAAGAAGGTGGAATAAAGCTTATTCAAAAGCTATAAAAAAACCCTGCATGAAGATGCGGGGTTTTTTGTTTTTTGAAGAACCGGTCAGGATCTTAACTTGTATCCTTTCTTGAAAAGATACACTGTAATGAATCCGAACGCGCAGGCCATGACCAGTGCCAGTCCGGCGCAAAGGAAGAGGTTTTGGTCACTATAGCCGATGACCGCGTAACGCATGCCGCTCATCAGATAATGGATGGGGTTAAAGTGGGAAAGGATCTGCAGCGGCCTGGGGAGCATGGCCAGCGGATGAAAGACGCCTCCCAGGAGTACAGCGGGAAAGATCACATAGACGTTCCAGAGATTGACCATGCCGAAATCTTCCGCCCATAGCGCTGCCAGAAGCCCGATGCATGAAAAAATAACGGATATCATTAATGTGAAATAGACAAGAACAAGGGGATGGCTGATCCCTTGCCGGAAAAATATTTGCGATATACAAAAAACACCGGTGCAGATCAGTATACCTCGGGCGATCCCGCCCGCGAGAAGTCCCAGGACCATTTCAAAATAGGATAAGGGTGAAAGCAGGACTTCCTGGATGTTATTGTGCCAGCGTCCGATGAAAAGCGAGGCCGCGGTGTTCTCGTAGGAACTTGAGATCAGGTGCATGGTCATGAGCCCCGGGATGATGAACTGCAGGTAGGACATGCCCTCGATCGGGAAAGCGACGCGGGCCCCGAGCGCGATACCGAAAATATACATGAACATGAGCGACGATATCCATGGCGGAAAGATCGTCTGGACCGAGACCACCAGGAAGCGCACGATCTCGCGTTTGGCCAGTGTTGCAAGGCCGATTGGGTTGGTGATAAGTTTAAGCATTATTCGATCCCCGTGATCTCCATGAAGACATCTTCCAGCGATTTGTTGCGAAGCACTTCTTCCTTGGGCCCAAGGCACATCATTTGCCCATGATTGATGATGCCGATGGTCCTGGTAAGTTTTTCGGCTTCTTCCATGTAATGGGTGGTCAGAAAGATCGTTTTGCCTTCTTTATTGAGCCTGGAGAGGTGGTCCCAGATCAGGAATTTCAGTTCCAGGTCACAGCCGGCCGTCGGCTCGTCGAGGATGAGGATCTCCGGGTCATGGATGAGCGCCCGGCATAACAGCAGGCGTTTTTTCATTCCGCCCGACAGGGCGCGGTATCTGGCATCCGCTTTTTCCCATAGTTGAAAACGCTTGAGCAGTTCCATGGCCCGGTGTTTTGCTTCTTCCGAGTGAATGCCGAAATAGCCGGCCTGATAGATCAGCAATTGAAAAATGGTCAGAAAAGGGTCAAAGTTGAAATCCTGTGTGCAGACGCCGATGAGCCGGCGGGCGTTACGGTAATCTTTGGTGACATCATAGCCGAAGACCCTGACCGTTCCGGACTGGTAGTTCGACAGGCCGGTGATGACATTGATGGTGGTGGTCTTTCCGGCACCGTTAGGCCCAAGGAAAGCAAGGAAGTCCCCGCGTTTAACATCAAAAGAAATATTATCCAGGGCCTGGGTGCGGCCGTAGTATTTGGTAAGGTTTGCGATGGAAATGGCGTTTGTTGAATCGCGCATAGAAGGGATTATATCATAACGGCCCGGTTAATCTCTCCACCAGGCCACACGGTCAAATCCGTAAGCCGTCGGAGTGTATGGTGGCAGGGAATTGCTGTTATTAAATGCGGTATCATATGCCCAGACACGGGTCGGGGGGCTGTAGGAGGCGTTGTTCCAGCTTCCTGTGGCGACCTGGTTCTGCCAAAGTTCCACGAATGACCCGTTGATGGCCAATGTGGCGTTCGACCAGTTTTCATGAAGCCTGGGATAATTTTCAAGGCCTCCGTTATAGTCGCCGGTGGTCGAGATCGGAGCTCCTGCCACAAAAGCGCAGTTAATCGTGGTCGTTAGGGAACCGTTGACAGGCTCAACGGTACGGTAGGTGTCACGGTCTTTTGTGCTGTTCGTATCATCGTTCCAGTCCTTTGAAAGGATATTTACCGCATCGGCAATGACACTGGCCGGTTTCTTGTTGACCGTATTATAGTCTCCCTGAATGTAAACCGGGTCATTGGACACCACGGTTAGCCCTGTATTTTGTGTTGAGACAACATTAGGTATCGTTGAACCATTGATCAGCTCGATCCCCGGCATGGTGGTTGAGGTATTCGCGGTATCATCGCGTGTAGCGTACAAGAGCCCTTTTTCAGGAAGATTGTTCTTGAGACAGCCGGTCCCGCTGGTACATGTTCCGGTCGTTCCCGCCAGTTTACTCAGGTCAATGACTGTTTTATTGACCAGTTTGTTCTCCCGGTTATCTTTGAACTGGTTCGTGGTCACTGTGACGGTCCCTATTGGATAATCCGTGCCTTCGGTCAACAGGAGGCCATTACGCCAGATTTGATTATTGATAACAGCGACATTGTTCTTGCCCGATGTTTTTGACTCCAGGGCATAATATCCTGTCGGCTGGATCGAGGCTACCGCCGGTGCGGACTGTGCGGTGACTCCGTGCACAGAACTTTGAACATTTCCGTTCCAGGTGGCTGTTGCGTCGGCCTCCCAGGTGGACGTCCGGCTGTCGAGGCTGCCCATGTTCGTGTATGTCGCAGCTCCTGTCAAATTGTCGCGGATGGCAACAGTTCCGGAAGGTGTCGCGGTGCTGTTCTTGCGCATCCTGGTGAAGATCTCTCCGGCAGAATGCAGGGAAAGCGAATCGATCTGGAGCCCGGTGCCGGTTCCGTCAAAGGCGAGGTACATATCTTTATTGGTATGGATGTTCCCCGATAATGTCATGTTCTTGCCGGGAATGAGTTCCAGGTCATCCGCATAAAAGACCGTATGTTGGAAGGTCGGGATCATGCGCCGCGTAAAGACCTGATGCACCTTGACAGAGATATTGGTATTGCCCAGGGGATAAAAGGCTTGTGCATCGATCTGGAAATTGCACAGTTTGACCTTCGTATTTCCTTCTGTTATTTCCCTGTCGTTGGTATCCAGCCGGGTGATGGTCGTGGTGACCGTCGTGTTGTTGAATTGGGTGAACGTGGTCGTATGGGTATCCAGTGTAACGGCATTGGTCAATTGAAAATTGGCGAGCTTTTGCAGAAAGGCGGACATGGCCTCTTCGGTCGCGCCATCGGCCATGTAAAAAGCTTCCTGGGTCTTGCGGTTGCGTTCGACGAGGTTCTTCGCCTGGAGCACGGGAATGGCCAGCGCCGTAATATAGACCAATACGGTGGAAACGACCATATACGACAACATGATCGCCTGACCTTTTTTATTGTAGAGCCAATGGACTTTATTCATAACGGTTCCTCAATTTTACAAGCCCGGTGAATGTTTTGGATATTGTGCGATTGGTTGGCATTCTTTCCGTGATCGTCAGGTCAATGCGCAGTTCGTTGAGCGAGATCGAGGTGAACCGGATATCGGATACGCTGCGCGCAATGGTTTTCTTATTGCCGGTCCCTGTTTCGACCCGTTGCAGGAGCATTTTACCCGCGGCCGTTGGGTCCGCGATATATTTATACTGGATCATGTTATTCGTATTCCAGTCGATCTCCTGTGTGACGGTATCAATGGCGTTCCCTGCAGAGACCATTGGAAGGTAAAAATTCATATTCGAATTGTTAGGACTGGCGGCAAGGACGATATTGGGAGACGGGGTTTGATTGGAGTTTTGCGTGGCCTGGCGCAGATCATCGGTCATGATGCTCATGGCTACAAGGCCGCGGGTTTGGACCATAGTTTGAGCTTGTTTATCCTGCATCATGTTCGACCCGCCAACGTACGATTGATAGGCTATGGTGGAAACAACGACAAGAATAAGGGTTGAAACCAATATTTCGACGAGGGAGAAGCCGTTGTCTTTATTGAGCACCCGTATTTTCATCGCATCACCTCGTCCGAAAAGTAACCGCGGAAACACTGCGGGTACGGTTTTTCGCGTCTTGCCAGGATACGGTCACCTTGATCTCCAGAGGATCGGTGTTCGGGTTCGCGTAATTCACTTTGATCGATTCAGATTTGAGGGAATAGGCCCCGGTTATTCCGGAATAGGGCGTAAGTGTTGGGCCGTCGGCAAGATCGTTCGGGAAGGTCGAGACCATAAAGTCGAAAGTGGTGCCCCGGATGCGCTCGACCATATTGCGCAGGTCATTACAGGCGGTTGCGGTATCATTATTGATGGAGACGAGCCTTCCAAGACCGACCATGCTTTCCATGACAAGCCCAAGTAAAACAAGGCAGATCGCGGTGGCGACCATAACTTCCACCAGCGTCAAGCCTGCGTTAGATCCTGGCAAAGATCGAGGCATATAGCGTCCTCCTGATTAAAGTATACCTAATATTCCGATGGTTCGCAAAGACGTTCACCTAATATATTAAGTCTCCGGCCGGAAGGCCGTAAGCCTGCTGATCGCAGTGTCGAGGTCTTCGATCGTCATCAGGTCGGCCCGCAGCCGGCTGATGTTCGGCATTCCGTTCAGGTATCCGGCATAATGTTTACGGAAGGCAACAACGGGTTTGCGGCAGGTTTTGACCTGACAGGAAAGTTTCAAATGTTCAATACAGACGGCGATCTTTTCATTAAAAGAAGGGGGAGGAAGTAATTCGCCGGTCTTTAAATAATGTTTGGCTTGCTGGAATATCCAGGGATTTGATACCGCGCCGCGGCCGATCATCACACCGTCACAGCCGGTGGCGAACATGGTTTTAACGTCGGCAGGGGTAATAACATCTCCGTTACCGATGAGAGGGATAGAAACAGCTTTTTTGACTTTTTCCAGCCATGACCATTCGGCGAATCCACGGTGGGCCTGCGAGCGGGTGCGGCAGTGCAGGGTCAGCATTTTTGCGCCTGCGTCCTCGATCATTTTCGCGACATCCATGATAACAATGGAATTGTCATCCCAGCCCAGGCGGGTCTTGACCGTTACCGGCAGTCTGGTGCCGCTGACAGCGGCACGGACAACCGCTTCGAACAGTTTGAGGTTTTTGAGGAGCCCCGCGCCTTCAAGGCGGGCAACATGATTCTTGACCCAGCAGCCGCAGTTGATATCGATAAAATCAGGCTTGAGTTGTTCGGCGATGGCGGCGGCTTCCCTGATCGCTTCCGGGCGGGAACCGAACAACTGAATGCCTACGGGGCGCTCTTCGTCACGGACTTCGATCTTTTTCAAGGCTTTGGGGATATTGCGGATCAGGGCTTCGGCCGCGGTGAACTCGGTCACAGTGATATCTGTGCCGAGGCGCTTGCAGACCAGGCGGAAGGCAAGGTCTGTGATATCTTCCATGGGGGCAAGGATCAGTGGATGGTCGAGGTCATAATTGGCAAGTTTCATAGGGAAGGATTATCTCAAAAACCAGGATAAATGCAATTGCCAAAAAGTTTGCCCGATGGGCCATGTTCGGTTAATATATTGGCCTTATGATAAAAGTATCGTTTTTTACATTAGGCTGTCGGCTGAACCAGTCCGAGACAGCTGTTCTTGAGGGGGTTTTTCGCGAGAAGGGTTTTGCTGTTGTGCCTTTTACTTCTTCGGCGGATGTGGCGGTCATTAATTCCTGTACCGTGACTGCGGCCGGGGACAGCGATGCCCGCAAAGCCGTGAATAAAGCCGTGCGTCTTAATGCATTGGTCAAAGTGGCTGTGATCGGTTGTCAGGCGCAGGTGCAGAAAACGAAGATCCTTGCGTGGCCCAATGTATGCTGGGTGGTGGGGACAGCCTATAAAATGAGGCTGGTGGAGCTTATCGGGCAGGATCATTTTTCCGGGAAGAAAGCTCAAGTGGTTGTTCCTCCTATTCGCAGGGGAGCGTTCACATTACCTGTAAGTAAGGTCAGTGCGGTATCGGATGCCGTGCGTACCAGGGTGAATATCAAGATTCAGGACGGGTGTGATAATTTTTGCGCGTATTGCGAGGTCCCATACGCGCGCGGGCGTTCCCGTTCGCGTGTGTTCAACGATATTATGGCAGAGGCCGGAGCGTTGGCGGAGGCCGGGTATAAAGAAGTGGTTATTACGGGCGTGAATGTCGGTGATTATGCCCAGGGGGACAAAACGCTCATCCATGTGGTGAAAGGGATCGAAAAGATCGCCGGGATCGAGCGGGTACGTATTTCATCGATCGAGCACACCAAAATGCCGCTGGAACTTGTCAAGTTAATGCGTCAGCCGCATAAACTTTGCCGTTTCTTGCATATACCGCTCCAGTCCGGGTGTGACCGCACCCTTCGTCGTATGGGCAGGGATTATACCTGTGCGCAGGTCGAAGGCCTGGTGCATAAGCTGATACGGCTGGTGCCGCAATTGATGATAGGGACGGATGTCATTGTTGGTTTTCCGGGGGAGACCGAAAGGGATTTTGAGGCCACGCGTTTGTTCCTGGAGGCGCTGCCGGTCCATTATTTTCATGTGTTTTCTTATTCGGACCGTGAGCGTGCCCGCAGCCGGAAATTCAGGAACGCGGTGCCGGCGCAAGAAATTGACCGTCGCAGCAAGGTGTTGCATGCGCTGAGTGAGGACAAACGCAACGCCTTCTTTCAGGGGCTTTTGGGGACGGAACAGGCCGTTCTTTTCGAGCAGAAAAAAAACGAGCATTGGATTGGACATACGGACAATTATGTTACAATTAAGATGTTATCTTCAAAGCCGTTAAAGAATGTTTTAATGCCGGTCATCCTAAGAAATATTGACGGTGGTTCCGTTCTAGCAACCCCCAATGGGCCGCTTGATTATGATGGACCCGATCTACAGGATCAAAGACCATATCGTGGCTCTGAATTCGGTGAGCTATGATGATGAATCCGGGCTTGAGCGTTTTCTGGCCGAGGTCAGGGAGACTATCCGTTCTTTTTTCAGCGATCGCAGTCAATATGTTACGTTCCTCGGTTCGGTCCATTTCCGTCCTGTTTCCGTTTTCTCTCCCACATCAGATGCCGTGATCTGCTGGGCAAAGGGCAAGAAACAGGTCAGGGAGCTTTTGATGGTCATGCTGGCTGACGCGCAGGCTCAGTTTGCCTATGAGCCGGCAGGGAACGCAGTGATCGCCGCGCAAGGTCCGCAGAATGAATTGCAGGAAGCCGAGCGTATTGTATCCGGACATATAGGGAGTGGGGAAGCGGCCATCTTGCCGCGGATCCGTATTGATCTGCGTGATGTGAATATCCTTGATGACCGGGTTGCCCGGTATCTGTCGCGCTCGTCGTCATTTCATGTGAAGCAGAAGCCGGGGCCTGTCCTTTTCTTTTCAGGCCGGGATGAAGGGCTTAATAATGTTCTGGCCGATTATCTTGACGGCGTTGATGCGGATATAATACGGATCCCTTGTTCGTTCCATTCCGGCCGTTCGATCCAGGATCAATTTATGGCGTATTCGGAGGCCCGGATGGTGATCGTGGCCCTGGGAGAAGACTGCTGGTTAAGTTTGAACGGGATGGGAAAAGAGGCGGATATTTCTTCGCCTTCCCCCGGCGTTTGTTTCGGATTGGGTTATCTTGCCGGGAGCCTTGGCAGGGGCCGTTTAATGGCTTTTTACAGGGAAGGGCCATTTTTTCGACGTCCGACGGATTTTTTTGAACTGCCCTATGTCCCGGTGGATAAAAGCCATGGCTGGCGGCATGAACTTTTTTCAAGATTAAAACAGAACAAGATCGGGATGAAGGATGATGTTCAGGCGCGGATTTACCCTGGTTGAGATCATGGTGGTGGTTGCTGTTATTGCTTTGCTGGCCACGATCGCGCTGCCGGCTATTCTTAGGGCGCGCATTACGACCAATCAAGCAGCGGCGCAAGCCAACTTGAAGCTTATCAGCAACGGACTGGAAACATATGCTATCGCCAATGGCACTTACCCTGCGAATCCGGCAACGCTCCGGGCGCAGGTGCCTCCGTATCTCGCCAAGGATTATTTCGCATCGACTTATAATGGATATAACTACATTGCCACGCTGAGCGGGTATGTTTATTCTGTTGTGGCAACACCTGCTTCCGCCAATTTCGGCCGGACGACCTACACGATCAGCACAGGGTCGGTATTGACTGCGTTCCCTTAATTCTTGCCTTCAGGCAGTTGCCTTGTATAATTCAATTCATAGTATTTTATATTTCAAGGAGATGATTTGTTTATGAACAGGCGCGTGTTCGGTTTTTCTCTGATTTGCGGTTTTATCCTTTTGCATTTTTGTCGCATGACTTTTGCCGGTGTCATCACGCCGATGCCTTCGTTTACAGATAAGGACCGGGTGCTTATCCTGGCTCCGCATCCTGATGATGAAGGGATCGCCACCGGAGGCGTTATTCAGCAGGCATTGAAATCCGGGGCCAAAGTGAAGGTGGTCTTGCTGACGAATGGCGAGAATAATGAGCTTTCCTTCATTGTGTATAAGAAGCGTCCGGTGCTCCGTCCCAAGGAGCTTTTGGCAATGGGGGAAATGCGTTTCGGGGAAACACTCAATGCCGCGGAGGTCCTGGGGTTGAGCCCGGGAGATGTTGTGTCCCTTGGTTATCCTGATTTCGGGACAATGGATATTTTTACGGAATACTGGGGGCCTGTTAAGAGGCCATTTCGCGGCATGCTTTCCCGCCAGCTGTATGTGCCGTATGAAAGTGCGCGTTCTTTTGGGTCTCCGTATGTGGGCGAAAGCATCCTGGGCGAGCTCCGGGATATTCTTCTGGACTTTAAACCTACCAAGGTCTTTGTTTCTCATCCGGCGGATGTCAATCGTGACCATCGGGCTTTGTATTTATTCACGAAGGTGGCTTTGTGGGACCTGGAGGGGCAGATCAGCCCGCCGGAATTGTACCCGTATATTGTGCATGTGGTCGGCTGGCCCACGCCGCGCGGTTATTTTCCGGCATTGGCCCTGAATGTTCCGCCGGAACTGGTCAAGAGCGATATTCAATGGCAAACAGACCCTTTGGAAGAAGGGGAGGTCCTCAAGAAACATGACGCGATCATGAAGTATGTTTCACAGGTCAAATGCGCGCCGCGGTATTTGGTAACGTTTGACCGGAGCAATGAGCTCTTCGGGGATTATCCTTCCGTGCCGATCGTTCGGCAGATGACGTCATTGCCCGCGTGGCAGCGTGTCGGGACGGGCGATGACGGGGGATCGACAAAGGTCAAGGCGAGCGCTCGTCAGATCGCGTCTGTTTCTTATGCGCGTCAGGGCAATAACTTTCTGGTCCGTATGGTGCTCAAAAATGCTTTTGACAAAGAGCTCGGAGTGTCGATCTTTTTGATGGGGTATCGCAAGGATGTCCCTTTTGCTCAAATGCCGAAAATAAGACTGATCGTTGGCATTGACGGGTTTCATATTAAGGATGGCAGGAAGAACGTGCCTTCGAAAGAAGTGCAGTATGTCGTCAAAGACCGGGAACTCGTGTTTACCCTTCCGCTTTCTCTTTTGGGATCCCCGGAACGCATTCTTAGTACTGCGAAGACTTCCCTTTATGACCTTACATTGGATGAGACCGCATGGCGGGTCCTGTTGTTAAAGTGAGCGATGTTCATGTGCGTCCTTTCCTTCCGGGCGACCGCGCAACGGTCAGGAGCATTGCTTTGAGCACGGCCATGGCAGGGTCATCCTCGTCAATGTTCTTCGACGGGGATGAGTTTCTGGCGGACGCTTTGACGGGCTATTTTACCGACCGTGAGCCGGAGTCTTGTTTTGTGGCTGTACTTGACGGGGAAGTGGTGGGCTATATTATCGGTGCGCGGGATACCATTGCGATGGATGCCTGCTTTACCCGGAAAATGTTATTCCCTCTTGTGCAAAAAGCCCTTTGTGCCGGTCTGCTTTTTCGTGCCAGGAATATTCGTTTCTTATATCAGGTGATGAGGGCTGCTTTTAGCGGGCGGCTTTGGGCACCGGATTTTTCACGGGAATACCCTGCGACGCTGCACATTAATCTCTTGCCTCAAGCGCGTGGCAGCGGGTTGGGAGGGCGTTTGATGGCGTCGTATCTTGGCCTTTTGAGAAAGAACGGGGTGTCCGGGGTGCGGATGGCCACCATGTCCGAGGATGCCGGGCGTTTTTTTGAACATCAGGGGTTCAAGTTGCTTTACCGTTCGAGCCGGCCGTATTTTCATCATATTCTCGGGAGAGACGTGCCTCTGCTGGTCTACGGGAGGTTTTTGCGGTGAAGAAAAGGCTGAAACAAAAGCCTGGGTCGCCGCAGGAAGAGAGAGGGCATGTTTTTATCTGGTCGGGGGATTTCAGGGTATATATCCTTCAATGCAGGGACGGCAGTTATTATACCGGGCATACGCATGACCTTTCTTCCCGGTTGAAGCTTCACCGGGAAGGGAAAGGCGCCAAGTATGTGCGCTCCCGGCTTCCGTTCAGGCTGGTTTATTCAAAAGAGTATCGCTATTTCAAACAGGCTTTTGCCGAAGAGTGCCGGATCAAGGGCCTTTTGCGGCCGGACAAGGAAAAGCTTGTGAAAGAGTATCGGCGGGATCAACGGATAAAAAGAGGTGGTTGACCGGTATTAAGGCCCGGAGCTTATGTGGAAAAGGATCAAGGATTTTATCCATCATCTTTTGATCTCAAATAATGAGCCCGAAAGCATAGCCCTTGGAGTGGCGATCGGAGCTTTTATTTGTGTCCTGCCGTTGTACGGGTTTCATACCCTTTTGCTTATTCTTTTTGCGTTGGTGATCCCCAGGGCGAACAAGATCGCGATGCTCCTGGGGACAAATCTTTCTTTGCCTCCCACCTTGCCTTTTATCACCTGGGCCGGTTACGAGATCGGACGGCTGGTCCTTCCGGGAGCGAATTATCCGCCGTTCGGGTTTGATTATTTCAGGCATTTTGACTGGAAGCATTTCGGGGATTTTTATTATCCTTTATTTATAGGCAGCGTAGTCCTGGGGCTGTTGTGCGGGATGGTCGCATATCTTGCGGCCTTAAATATTGTCAGGTTGAAACGAAAGATCTGACGGTGGTGGGTAGCGGTACACGAGAAAGGGATCTTTTCAATTAAACCAAGGAGGTCTTGTGGGGATGCTGATTCCAATGATGATGACGATGGTCGTGAATTTGATCTATACCGTTTTGGCGATCGGGCTTGCGGTGTGTGCGGTGAGATTCATTGATGACAAAGTCTTTACCAAGATCGATTTTCAGGACGAGATCAAGAAAGGGAATATGGCGGCGGCTATCTTGCTCGCGGCGATGCTGATCTTTATTGCCATTGTGGTCTCATCAGGATTAAAAGGATAGGCCGTTTATGTACGAGTTTTTTGGCCCTGTCGAGAAAGCGGTTCTTGGCTTTTTGGTGCTGTTGTTCGGTATTTATTTTGCCTTGGATCATTATTCTCCGGCATTGTTTAATCCTGAGTTAAACAAGGTGAGCAGTGATCCTCTGGTTGCGATCAGTGCGCGTCCTCGCGAAGGACAAGTTGTTCCTGTGAGCGGTTTTAGCGAGTCTTTATCTGGTGCTCCTTCTATCGACAGGCAGGATGGGTTTGTCCAGGAAACAGGTGGCTCCGGGTATGATCCGAAAAAGATCAATTGGTTCGCGAAAGGGGTAGACGGGCTTAAACATCCCGCGAATTCTTTCTTGGTCGGATTTTCTCCTTTTTATACCCAAAAATACTGGCTGCCTTTGTTGGCGGTGAGTTTGCGGGTGCGTTACATGCGTGATGATGAGGTCATTAAAGATAACGACACATGGCAAACGTCCCTTGATACGTATACAAGGCGATGGGGAGATTGTGAGGACCACGCTATTCTCCTTGCGGACTGGATGATCGACCTGGGTTATGACGCGCGGGTTGTCGCGGGGACGGTCAATGGCAAAGGGCATGCCTGGGTTGTTCTTTTTAAGGACGGGAAAGAATATCTTTTGGAGTCCACCGACAAGGGGTCGCGCAGGAGTTATCCTCTTGTTGAGCTTCATCCGGAATATGTTCCGGAGGTTATGTTCAACCGGGACCGTTTTTGGGCTGTGGCAACCGAGCACAGGGGGTGGCGCGACCGCCTTTCGACGAAGAGTTGGGTGGAGCTTTCGAGGTTTACGGCGGGGCCTTAATTATGAAAAAGATCGTTGATCAGCTTTTTCGACTTAAAGACCTTAATCTGATCCTGGCCGAAAGCCATGATCCCCGGCACAAGCTTAAGAAAGTCCTTGGGCCGCTGGAACTTGTTCTTTTTGGTATCGGCGTTATTGTTGGCGCCGGGATCTTCGCGACCGTCGGAACTGCCGCGGCAGGGGATAGCCTGCGGCCTGGTGCCGGGCCTGCTCTTATTGTGTCATTTGCCATGACGGCTGTGGCGTGCGGGTTCGCGGCCCTTTGTTATGCCGAGTTCGCTTCCCTTGTTCCGATCTCGGGGAGTGCGTATACTTATTCCTACGCGACATTCGGCGAATTGGTGGCCTGGATCATTGGCTGGGACCTGATGCTGGAATATTGCGTGGGGAGTATTGCCGTGTCGTTGAGCTGGTCGGGATATTTCACCGGCCTTTTGAATAGTTTGGGGATACACTTGCCGGCCTGGACGACGATCGATCTGCGTTCGGCCATGCAGGGATTCAACAAGGCCCAGGCGCTTCTAGGCAGCGGAACGTCTTTCGAGAGCCTGACACCGGCGTTGCAGAACGCCTGGAACGCGATCAACGCGGCACCTCATATTTGCGGGATGCCTCTTACTTTCAATCTTCCGGCCTGTGCGATCGTCCTTATTCTGACCGCGATCCTGGTGCGCGGCATAAAGGAAAGTTCGCAGTTCAATGTTGCGATCGTTATCATTAAGCTCCTGGTCCTTGGTTTTTTTATTATTCTCGGTTCTTTTTACGTCAAGCCGGAGAATTGGGTCCCGTTTGCCCCTAACGGGTTCGCCGGAATCAAGGCCGGGGCGGCCATTGCGTTCTTCGCTTATATCGGGTTTGATTGCGTTTCAACCGCGGCCGAGGAGACGCGCAATCCCGAAAGGGACATGCCTATCGGGATCATCGGATCGCTCATTGTTTGCACGATCATTTACATGCTTGTTGCCGCTGTCTTCACCGGCATTATTCCGGTGGGATTGCTGAAGACCTCACTGGCCCATGGGAAGGCAGAGCCGCTGGCCCTGGCAATGCAGCATATCCATTTGGGCTGGGCGGCTGTAATCATTGCGTTTGGTTCGATCATTGCTCAGATCGCCGTGCTTTTGGTCCTCCAGATGGGGCAGTCGCGGATCTTTTTTTCCATGGCGCGTGACGGGCTTTTGCCGCCGGTCTTTTCCAGTGTCCATGAGAAGTTCAAGACGCCTCATGTTACGACCATCGTGACAGGCCTTGTCATTGCTGTTGTTGCGGCGTTCACCAATATCGACGAGATGGTGGACCTGACCAATATTGGCACATTGTTCGCTTTTGTCCTGGTTTGTTTCGGCATTGTGATCCTGCGTGTCAAGGAGCCTGACCGCCCGCGGGGCTTCAGGGTCCCCTGGAGCCCGGTCATTCCGCTTCTGGGTGTTGCCTCGTGCATCTTTCTTATGACGGCTCTGCCGGGGGTCACCTGGGTACGTTTTGTTATCTGGCTGGCGGTTGGGTTGGTGGTGTATTTCTCTTATAGTATCCGTCATAGCCGGATCCGCGGCCTTAAGTTAATTCATGACAAATAACCAATAACGGGAATGGTTGCGCGGTAAAGTTTAGTAAAGAAAATCCGGCGCTCTGGAATGAAGATATCGGGAAGTGAGTCGGTAAGATGGATAACGTGTTGTGGATTATGACAAATAAAGCAGATGTGCAGAGGAAGATATTTTTAGCCACCTACGGCTGAGCATTGGTCCCGACTAATCCAACTGATGCGGGCGGTCTTGGGGGCGGTTCAGGGGAGTTAGTTCTCTGCGAGAAGTAGTAAAATTCAGCGTTGCGGTGAGTAGAGATAGTAGAGAAGTTTTTTGGAGTTATTGGAAAATTCGTTCATTTTCCCTCTTGCATTTGTTACTTTTTAGCATATACTTGTTTATAAGTAACGGCTGATAGGTAAATCAAATATGCAGACAAAACAAGATCAACTCATCGAATTCATAAGAAAGAATGGTGGCTTTGCGCGATCCGCGGAGCTTGTTGCTGCCGGCTTCTATAAAGTGGTCATTTATTCGGCGCTTAAGAAAGGTCTTATTGACCGGGTCCGTCATGGAGTTTATGGTCTGGCAGGGACTCCTGACATTTCTCATCCAGACCTTGTCACTGCTTGCATTGTTGTTCCCAATGGTGTTATTTGCCTGATCACCGCGCTTTCGTTCTATGAAGTTACGGATGAGATCCCTCGCCAGATCGATATCGCTGTCCCGGAAGGTTCCCGGAATTTGAAGACGGACAGGCTTCCTCATAAGCTGTATTATTTTTCCAAGAAGACATGGGAGCAGGGGGTTGAGGCGCGGGATATTGATGGACAAAAGATAAGGATCTACAGTCTTGCCAAGACACTTGCTGACTGTTTTAAATTCCGCAATCAGATAGGCACGGATATCGCAAGGACGGCTCTTAAAAACGCTCTGGAGCAGAAGAAGGTGGATCATCGGGAGATCATGAAATACGCGACGATCTGCAGGGTGACCAAGATCATGAAACCGATACTTGAAACGCTGATATGAAAAAAGAGATCAAGAATATAGAAGGTTCCGTTCGCGCCAAGCTGGACAATAAAAGAAAAGAGTTCAATATCCCATTTCTGGAGATATTGCGCACTTATGCGATGGAAAGGTTCCTTTATCGTTTGAGCAAGGCCGCCTTTGCTGGCGATTTTATTCTGAAAGGCGCGCTCCTGTTCACGGCGTGGAAAGTGAATGAAAGAAGAACGACGCTTGATATCGACCTGCTAGCGCATTACAGCAATCAGACATCGGCGATCGAGAAGGTTGTCAGGGATGTTTGCGCTGTTGATGTGACGCCGGATGGATTGCGTTTTGACCCGGCGACCGTGGTCGGGGCCAAGATCAAGGAAGATGCCGATTATGAGGGCGTCAGGGTCAAGTTCGTGGCTTTTCTTGGGAAGGCACGGATCCCGATGCAGATCGATTTTGGGTTCGGGGATACCGTCTATCCAGCGCCAAAGATCATTACTTATCCGGTCATCCTTGATCTACCTGCTCCGAAACTCAAGGGGTATGCTCCTGAGACCGTTGTAAGCGAGAAATTCCAGGCCATGGTTCAACTGGGGGCGCTTAACAGCCGGATGAAGGATTTTTATGATATTTGGCTGTTGATGCGTCAGTTCAATTTCGAGGGACATGATGTTGCTGAGGCTTTAAAGAGAACGTTCATGCGTCGGAAGATGGACCTTCCTCTGGGAGACAGGCTATTGGTCGATGAGATCTATGATAAAAAGTCTGATCGCCAGACATTATGGAAGGCCTTTTTGATTAAGGGCGGTATTGACCATGCTCCCGAAGAACTGGCGACAGTGGCGAAAGACATTGATGGTTTCCTCGTTGGGCCTGTTGAGGCAGCAAGGTCGGGAGAGCCTTTCCGGAAGCATTGGCAGGCCCTTGGGCCATGGAAGAGGCAGGTGTGAAGACATTTGCTATCGGTGATATTCATGGCGCTTACAAGGCGCTGATGCAGTGTTTTGAGCGTTCCGGCTTTGACCGGGAGAATGACCGGCTCATCGTCCTGGGTGATGTTTGCGACGGATATCTTGAAGTTCGTCAGTGCATTGATGAGTTGCTCAAGGTCAGGAACTGTGACCTTATTATCGGGAACCATGACCTTTGGGCCCTGGGTTGGGCTTTAAAGGGCCTGACGCCGGAGATCTGGACCAGTCAGGGCGGGGGTCAGACCATGGCATCCTATGGCGGCGGGCCGATGCCTCAGGCACACGTGGAATTCTTAAAGAACGGCAAGCCCTGGATCGAATTGGATGGAATGTTCTTTGTTCATGGCGGATATAATCCCATGGCCAAGCTGGAGAAGCAGAAGCTTGAGTTCGTGACCTGGGACAGGACTCTTTTGACAACGGCCTGGAAGCGGCGCTTCTCGAAACCGGAGCGCAAGTTCGGTCCTTATGAGGCAATCTTTGTGGGGCATACGACGACTGAGCTCTATCACACGCTTGAGCCGTTGCATGTTTGCAATGTCTGGGATCTCGACACCGGGGCAGGATGGTCGGGCAAGCTGACGATCATGGATGTGAAGACAAAAGAATACTGGCAGTCAGACCTGACGCCGGAGCTTTATGGGGCATCAGGCAGGTCTGTGTCCGATAGTAAATAGGGGTTAAGTTTTGTCACAAAAACTATATACTTTTTGTGACAGAATTATTGATTTGTTTTTTTATAAGTAATTGATTTTGAATTAGATGGAACATTATTGGTTTAGGTAGGGGTGGTCAAAGTTTGCGAATGAAGGGCCGAGTCAGGGGCCGAGTGGGAGAGAGCGGCACTAGTTCAGTACAAGATCAGTACAAGTCCAGCACTAGTCGGACTTATTGATCAGGTAATGTCTGGAAAGGGGTGGAGAGGATGAGCAAAAAAGACGATATCAGAAAGAAGGCTTTTGAGATCCTTGGCCGGCCGGAGTTCAAGCAGGGTATCCGTTTTGCCACGCTGGTCAAAAAGGTTGTAGCCGAGACAGGCGAGATCGAGAACACCTGCAACGGAAGCCTTTACAATCTCCCCAATGAAGAGCCTGAAAAGATTTCCCGGCCTTATCGCGGGTTGTTTATCCTGAAAGAGAATGAGAAGTTTCTGAAGGAAGTCGTTGAGCGCAACTTTGAGCAGAAGGCCGAGGCGAAGTTTAATGAAAGCGACATCTATGAGCCAGCGCGGAATTATCTGCTGAGTCGCGAGGAATGTACGCACGCGGTTGTGATCGGCGGGAATATTTTTGGAAAAAAGTGGGGCACGCCGGATATTCTCGGTGCGATCAGGGCCCATTCTGATGCTGTCTACCAACCGACTTTAGAGATTGTTGCTATTGAGATCAAGGACGCTGGATATTCACCGGTTGAAGCCTTGGGTCAGGCGATGGCGTATAAGCTGTCTGCTCATAGGACATGGTTGGTTCTGCCGGAGGACGGCGACCTTGGAAGGATCGAGGGGATCGCCATATCTGCGAATATCGGCCTTATTAGTTTTACCAAGAGCGGAGACAGTTTTAAGTTTGAGACGCTGAACAGACCGACCGCGGGACATCCAGACTTCGCTGAGGTGAACAAGATGCTTGATGATCTGAAGGCGAAGGACAAAAAGAAGTATCACGAGCTTATCAAGAACGAGAACGATTAAATATCTTATGGCTAAGAATGAGGCACAGACAAGGCAGCAGATCATAGATCAGCGACTTAAACTCGCCGGTTGGGATGTCAAGAATCCCACCCAGGTGACCGAGGAGCTGGATATCTGGATCGGACTGCCTCAAGGCGTAACGGAAGCACAAACTCCCTACCAGGGGCATTTGTTCGCTGACTATGCTTTGCTTGGTGCCAATGGCAAGCCTTTGGCTGTGGTTGAGGCGAAGAAGACTTCTGTTGATGCAGAGATCGGCAAGGAGCAGGCGCGTAATTACGCCGAGAAGATCCACCGCATGACCGGCGTGCCGATGCCGTTTGTTTTTTATACTAATGGTTATGACATTCACTACTGGGATACCGAGCGTTACCCTCCACGTAAGATCTTAGGATTTCCCTCTCGCTCTGATCTTGAGCGCATTCAGTTTCTGCGTGATAACAGCAAGCCTCTTTCAAGTCAGTTGGTTGATCTGAAGATTGCCGGGCGTCCGTATCAGATCGAAGCGATACGAGCTGTTCTTGAAGCTATTGAAAGAAAACGCCGTAAGTTTCTCACGGTGATGGCCACAGGGACAGGTAAAACAAGAATGTGCATGGGCCTGGTCGATGTCCTGACACGAACGAATCATGCCCAGAGGATCCTCTTTCTGGTCGATAGGATCGCTTTGCAGGAACAGGCTTTGAATGCTTTCAAGGAACACTTGCCCAATGCCCCGATATGGCCCAAGGAAGGGGAGCGCGAGTTTGTTCCTGACAGGCGTGTCTATGTGATGACTTATCCGACGATATTGAATTTGATCCAACAGGAGAATTGTCCGTTCACTCCGCATTTCTTTGACCTTTTGATCGCTGATGAAAGTCATCGGTCGATCTACAATGTTTATAAGAACATCCTGGATTATTTTGATGCGCTTCTTCTTGGCCTGACGGCTACGCCTAAAGATCATATCGATCATAATACTTTTGGTCTTTTCGAGTGCGGTGATGGCTTGCCGACTTATGCCTACACTTATGAGGAGGCGGTCAATAATGTGCCTCCATATTTAAGTGACTTTGAGGTCTTCGGGATACAGACCAAGTTTCAGCAGGAAGGCATCAATAGTTCGACGATTGCCGAGGCTGATAAAAAGCGTTTGTTGGCGGATGGGCAAGATCCTGAAGAGATCAATTTTGAAGGAACTGAACTTGAGAAGAAGGTCACAAATAAAGGGACGAATACTATTATCGTGCGCGAGTTCATGGAAGAGTGTATCAAAGACCCCAACGGTGTTTTGCCGGGCAAGTCGATTTTCTTTGCGATCTCGCAGAAGCATGCGTACAGATTGTGCGAGGTTTTTAATTCACTTTATCCAGAGTATAAGGGGCAGATCGCCGAGGTCATTATTTCGGATATAAAAGGTGTTCACGGCAAGGGCGGTATTCTTGACCGTTTCAAGAATCAGGACATGCCTCGCATCGCGATCAGTGTTGATATGCTTGATACAGGTATTGATGTCCGTGAGGTTGTGAACCTTGTTTTTGCCAAGCCGGTATTGTCTTACACGAAGTTCTGGCAGATGATCGGGCGTGGGACAAGGGTGTTAGACCCGGACAGTCTCAAGCCGTGGTGTCCTGAAAAGAAGAAATTTCTGATCATGGATTGCTGGAGAAATTTCGAGTATTTCAAGATGAAACCGAAAGGCAAGGAGCCAGCCGGCACTCTGCCTTTACCTGTCCGCCTTTTTGATGCCAGTGTATGTCTTCAGCCAATTTTGGACACTTCAGTCAAACTTAAGTTTGCAGATCGCTCCTGATCAGGGCCATTGTTTTGTTGGTTAAGATTATAGCTTTTTCTTCTTTCCAGGGTTAATCGTTTTTTCTCCTTCCGCTTT
>CAIVRE010000003.1 GCA_903908245.1 Candidatus Omnitrophota bacterium | reverse complement strand
TATTACACGACGCATTACCATATGCTTTTTGTGGTCGGTTTGATGCTTTTTGTCATCACATTTATTATTAATCTGTTGTCCGACATCATTTTTCACAAACATATGAGGATGATGCGATGAAGGTCGAACCTCGGAGGATCCAGGAGTTCTTGGGGTTTATGGTATTGCGTCTGTGCATCGGGGTGGTTCTTTTTATCCTGGCGGTGATCTTCTTTGATATCATTTCGAAAGGGATCGGGGTTATTTCATGGGAATTTCTGACACAGCCGCCTAAGGACGGGATGACGAAAGGCGGTATTTTCCCGGCTATCGTCGGGACTTTCGCTGTTACTGTGATCACGGCTCTTTTGGCAGTGCCCTTTGGGATGGGGTGCGCGATCTATCTTAATGAATACGCCGCAGATAACCTTTTTACCCGTTTTATCAGAATATCCATTCGGAATCTTTCCGGCGTTCCTTCGATCGTCTACGGTCTTTTCGGGGTGGCTCTTTTCGTTGAGGGGTGTCATTTTGGGACGTCGATCCTGGCTGCGGGCTGTACGTTGGGGCTGATGACGCTTCCGCTGACGATCACGGCCAGTGAGGAAGCCTTAAAAACGGTTCCCCGGTCTTTTAGAGAAGGCTCCCTGGCCCTTGGCGCCACCAAGTGGCAGGCGATCCAAACCAATGTGTTGCCATACGCGATCTCTGGGATGCTGACGGGCGCGATCCTTGGCCTTTCCCGTGCGGCGGGAGAGACGGCGCCTATACTCTTTACCGGTGCTGCGTTCTTCTTGCCGGATATCCCGAATTCAGTTTTCAGTCAGTTCATGGCCCTTCCGTACCATCTTTATATCATGTCGACCCAGCATCATAATATTATGCTGGTTCGGCCCATTGCCTACGGCACGGCGCTTGTTCTCATTGTTTTGATCTTTACAATGAATTTATTTGCGATCATTTTAAGGTTCCATCTACGAAGAATGAAAAAGGATTAATATGATTGTTAAGCCCAAGATCAGAATAAGTAATTTTAATTTTTATTACGGCGAGGCCAAGGTCATCAAAGGCGTCTCTATGGACGTCCATCCAAAATATGTGACCAGTATTATTGGCCCGTCCGGTTGCGGGAAGTCGACATTGCTGCGCTGCCTGAACCGGATGAACGATCTGATCTTATCAGCCCGGCCGGAGGGGAAGATCGAGATCGACGGTGTGGATATCAATGATCCTGCGCTTGACGTGGTTGGGCTGCGCAAACGCGTGGGGATGGTCTTTCAGAAACCTAATCCGTTCCCGAAATCGATCTTCGATAATGTGGCGTATGGCTTGCGTGTCAATGGGGTCAGCGACAAGATTATTATTGAGCGTAAAGTCGAGCAAAGTCTGAAAGGGAGCGCCTTATGGGACGAGGTAAAGGATCGCCTCAAGGATAATGCCCTGAACCTTTCTGGCGGCCAGCAGCAGCGTTTGTGTGTGGCCCGCGCCCTGGCTGTTGAACCGGAGATCATTTTGATGGATGAGCCGGCTTCTGCGCTTGACCCCATTGCGACCGCCAAGATCGAAGAGCTTATTGTCGAGCTTAAAAAGCAGTATACTATTGTGATCGTGACCCATAATATGCAGCAGGCGGCGCGTATTTCCGACCAGACGGCATTCCTGATGCAGGGGGAATTGATCGAATACGGCAAGACTTCGGATATTTTTACGAAGCCAAAGAAAAAGATGACGGAAGATTATATTACCGGGCGATTTGGTTAAAAAAGGACAACTATGAAAAGACATTTTGACGACGATCTTCAGGCGTTCCATTCTAATTTGCTCAAGATGGCGAATATGACCGAGCGGGCTATTAATGCCGCCCTTGAGGCTTTAAAGACCCAGGATATTGCTCGTGCTGAAAAAGCGATCCGGGGAGACCACAGGATCGATTCCATGGAGCTTATTATTGAAGAGCAGGGTATTGACCTTCTGGCCCTGCATCAGCCGATGGCCAGCGACCTGCGGATGATCACAACAGGGCTCAAGATCAATTCTGAACTTGAGCGCATTGCGGACCTGGGGGTTAATATTTGCGAGCGGGTGATCGAGATCGTAGAACAGCCGGTATTAAAGCCTCTGATCGATATCCCTCTTTTGGCAGAACAGGCCAAATTGATGGTGCGCGAGGCCATTGATTCGTTCGTGAATAAAGACGAAGCATTGGCAAAAAAAGTCATTTTGATGGATAATGAGGCGGATCGCCTGAAAAAGCTCATTCAGGATGAATTAATGAACGATTATATTGTCAAGGATGGCACGACAGCTCCACGGGCCGTGCCTCTTATCCTGGTGGCGCGTGACCTTGAGCGCATTTGCGATCACGCGACGTATATCGCCGAGGACGTGATCTTCATGATCGACGCGACCGTTATCAAGCATCACCGCGACAGGTTGATCAAGCAGGCAGAGAGTTCCGATGGATAAGAAAAGCGTTGTTGTCGTCGAGGATGACCAGAGCATTAATGAGCTGATCCGTTATAATCTGGAGCGGGATGGCTTTAGCGCAGAGGGGATCGCCAATGGCCTTGATGCGGTTTCTTTTATTGAGCAGCGGCTTCCTTCACTGGTCCTTCTGGACATCATGTTGCCTGGACTGGACGGTTTTGAGGTTTGCCGCAGGCTCAAGAGCGGGGTGAAGACCCGAAATATCCCTGTTATTATGATAACGGCCCGCGGGAGTGAGGTCGATGTGGTGAGGGGCCTGCAGCTTGGGGCGGAAGATTATGTGGTCAAGCCTTTCAGCCCAAAAGTTCTTTTAGCGCGGGTGAAGGCTGTTTTTCGCCGTTCTTCGGCCGGAAGCCTTGAGATCCATACAGGAACGCGCAGGGTCATCGGGGAGCTTATTCTTGATACGGATAAACACAAGTTGACTTTCCGGGGGCGATTGGTAGACCTGACGGCCCTTGAGTTTTCCATTGTGGAATTCCTTTCCCGTTCACCGGGGCGTGTTTATACCCGCGAGCAGATGCTGGAGAATGTCTGGAAAGAAGGCAGGTTCATTGTTGACCGGGCGGTGGATGTTCATGTAAGGAATTTACGTAAAAAACTTGGCGCCGCGCAGGATTATATCGAGACTGTCCGCGGGGTTGGCTATCGTTTCAAGGAGATCGACTGATCCCATGTTCAGGGAGCGGGTAAAACTTTTTCTTATCCTTTTGCTGATCACCAGCGCCAGCTTCTTCTTTGTTGCTCTTGCTTTTCATCCTTCCGTCAGGCCTTCGTTGCCGTTATGGATCGCCGTCGCTGTTGTTAATGCTTTTTTCGGAATGTTTCTGATCCATGTCCGTTATTTAAAACCCCTTGATCAACTTGCGTCCAAAGTTGTGCGTGTTCCGCAGGAATCGATCACTTTTAATGAAGGGAATTTGCGCCGCGATGAGCTTGGCGTTCTTGCCCGGCGTTTGAACGAGATGGCCGAGGTCTTTCGCCTGGAGGTCGAAGGCGCTATCGGAGAGAAAGAGGAGGTCCGCGCGGTCATCACCAGCATGTCCGAGGGTGTCCTGGTCATCGGAGCCGACAAGAGGATCCTTCATGCCAGTCATCCGGTCATCAAAATGCTTGATCTGCGGACGGGGAATCCGTATGGCCGTTTTTTCTGGGAAGCCCTGCGGCATGAAGAGATCGTTGCTATTATTGAGACGGCGTTGAAGTCGCCGGTTGCGATCAGCCGGGAGCTCAATATTTCCACCGAAGGCGCTTCTTTCAGCGTTCACGCGTCACCGGTCTTCGGCGCCGGGAAGAAACTTCACAGTGTAGTTGTTATCTTTCATGATATTTCGGCATTAAAAAAGTACGACCGTATGCGCAGTGAGTTCGTGGCCAATGTTTCGCATGAATTAAAGACACCGTTGACTTCCATTAAAGGGTTTGTGGAGACATTAAAGTCGGGGGCGATCGATGACCGTCCCGTGGCTGTCCGGTTCCTGACTATTATTGAGGCTCAGGCCTTGCGTCTGGAGAAATTGGTTTCCGATATCCTGTTCCTGTCTGCTGTCGAAGCTCAGGAGCTGGCTGGCGAGCTTCCGCTCAGGGAGCCTCTGTCGATCGCGGCCATCATGGCGGATGTCCTTGAGGCCCAGCGGGTGCAGATCGAGGAGAAACAGCATCAACTGAAGGTGAATATTCCGGCAGGGATCGCACAGGTCTTGGGGGACAGGATCCAGCTTGAACAGGTGTTCACCAACCTGATCAGCAATGCCGTCAAGTTTACGCCTTTGGGCGGGGCGATATCCGTCGGTGCATGTGACGATCGCAACATGGTAAGGATCGATGTTACGGATACCGGGATCGGCATTGCGCAAGAACACATTAACCGTCTATTTGAGCGTTTTTACCGGGTTGACAAGGCGCGTTCCCAGGAGATGGGGGGAACCGGCCTGGGTCTTGCGATCGTCAAGCATATTGTTTCGTTGCATGGAGGAAAAGCGACTGTTAAAAGCACCCCTTTTAAAGGTTCGACTTTTTCCGTCTTCCTTCCTAAAGCATGATATGATTCAACAATGAATTTACCTGAAATTGCGATCAAACGGCCTGTCTTCGCCTGGATGCTCATGTTCGGGCTTATCGTATTCGGCGGCATTTCCTTTATGCGCATGGGGATCAGCCAGCTGCCGGATGTGGATTATCCTGTTATTTCCGTGAATGTCCGGCTGGAGGGGGCGGCCCCCGAGGTCATTGAAACATCGGTTGTTGATATCATCGAGAATGCGGTGATGACCATCCAGAGCATCCGCAGTGTCACCTCCCGTTCGGAGAACAGTGAAGGCACGGTGACGATCGAATTTGAGCTCAACCGCGATATCGACCTCGCTATCCAGGATGTTCAGGCCAAGGTTTCTTCCGTCATGCAACGGCTTCCCAAAGACACCAAGTCCCCGACGATCCGCAAATCGAATCCCGAGGATCAGCCGATCATTCTGCTGACGCTGGAAAGCGACAAGTTCCCTCTTAAAGATCTGATGTCTTATGCAAATGACCGGGTCAAGAATCAGTTTTCAACGGTGGCAGGGGTCGGGGATATTTCCATGGGCGGGTACCGGGACCCGAACCTGCGCATTTGGGTTGATGACAAGGCCTTGAATTCTTATGAACTTTCCGTCAACGACGTTATTAATACCATTCAAACGGAGCACCTGGAAACTCCTGCGGGCCAACTCCAGGACGGGATCCGGCAACTGAATGTCCGGACCATGGGGGAAGCCAAGACGATCCCGCAGTTCAACGATCTGTTGATCGACCAGCGCGGCGGCCAGCCGAATTATGTTCCTATTCGTTTGAAGCAGGTTGTACGCATTGAGGAGGGTATGGCCGATGCTCTGAGTGTCAGCCGTGCCATGGGGACTCCAGGGGTCGCGCTTAATATTCTTAAACAGCGCGGTTCCAATGCCGTTGCGGTGGCTAAAGCCGTCCGGATCAAGGTTGCGGAGGTCCAGAAAGGACTGCCGGATGGGATGAAGTTGAGCGTGAATTTTGACAGTACTCTTTATATTGAACAGGCGGTCCATGAGCTGAACTTCACGCTGTTGCTTTCGGCTCTTCTGACCGGATTGGTGTGCTGGATGTTCCTGGGCTCCTGGTCATCGACCCTCAATGTCCTGTTGGCCATTCCGACTTCTGTGATCGGGACGTTCATTGTCCTCTATTTTTCCGGGTTCACCCTTAATACTTTTACTTTGTTGGGACTGAGTCTTTCGATCGGGATCGTGGTGGATGATGCCATTATGGTCCTGGAAAATATCATCCGTCACCAGGAGAAAGGGAAGGGCAGGATCCTGGCGGCGCTGGCTGGTTCCAGTGAGATCGCTTTTGCGGCTATGGCCGCGACTATTTCCGTTGTCGCGATCTTCCTGCCGGTGGCGTTCATGAGCGGGGTGATCGGCAAGTTCTTTTTTCAGTTCGGGGTTACTATCACGGTAGCCGTATTGTTATCTTTGGTAGAGGCATTGACATTGACCCCGATGCGTTGTTCTCAGTTCGTGAAGGTCGGGCCGCGGATAACCTGGTTCGGCCGGGGGGTTGAGTGGTTGATGGGGAAAACCAGGGATCTTTATGCCGGTTCTCTGGCGCTCGCCCTGAGCCATCGCATTAAAGTGCTTGTCAGCGCGTTGATCATTTTTGTTTTAAGTTTTTCGGCGCTTTCGCACCTTAATAAAGAGTTTATTCCTTCCGAAGACCAGAGCCGTTTTAATGTCCGTTTAAAAACACCGGTCGGTTCGGCGCTTTCGTATTCTGATATGAAATTTAAAGCCGTGGAAGAATTCCTTGCGGCGCGGCCCGAGGTTGACCGTTATGTCCTTCGGGTGGGAGGCGGGTCTCCCGGCGATTCCAACAGCGGTTCAGTGCTCGTAACGATGAAAGACAAGGGGAGGCGCGGGATCGATCCTTCCGCCGGGCATGAGTTGAGCCAGCAGGAATTTATGGATGTTTGCCGGAAAAAGTTCAAGAAGATCCCTGATGTGCGCGCGGTGATCCAGGACCTCTCCACGAGGGCTTTTACCGCTTCACGGGGTTTCCCGGTGGAATTCACGGTTCAGGGCCCGGATTGGGATAAGCTGGCGGATTATTCGCAACAGATCATGGATGGACTGGAAAAAACAGGGCTGGTCACTGACCTTGATACGAATTATTCTCTTGGCCAGCCTGAGCTTCATGTGCTTCCGGACCGTAAGAAAGCGACGGAATACGGAGTGAGCGTTGCGGATATTTCCCAGGCTATCGAGACGATGATCGGCGGAGTTGTGGTCGGAACTTATGAGAAGGGCGGACATCGTTACGATATCCGTGTGAAACTGGAAGAGGGCCCGGGAGATCCGCGTGCCAAGATCAACAGTCTTTTTGTCCGCAATAATCGCGGTGAGCTGACGCCTTTGGCCAATCTTGTTACGATGGAAGAAACAAAAGCCATGGTCGAGATCGCGCGCAGCAATCGGGAGCGCTCCATTACTGTTTATGCCAATGTCAAGGCGGGAGAGTCCCAGCAGAAGGCCCTGGAGGCGGCTCAGGATATCGCGAAACAGATCCTGCCACCAGAGTATCATGTTGTTTTGACCGGGAGTTCCCAGACATT
This sequence comes from Candidatus Omnitrophota bacterium, assembly GCA_903908245.1. Taxonomy (GTDB): domain Bacteria; phylum Omnitrophota; class Gorgyraeia; order Zapsychrales; family Fredricksoniimonadaceae. The sequence continues at coordinate 2,824 of CAIVRE010000003.1, read as the reverse complement.
CGCGGATTCCCTTCAAAGCCTTGTTTGGGTCCTTTTACTTGGTATTCTCGTGGCTTATATGGTGTTGGCATCGCAGTTTAACAGTTTTATTGATCCGCTTTCGGTCCTGATGGCGCTTCCTTTTAGTATTTCGGGCGCGCTGATGGCTTTGTTCCTCGCGCATAAGTCCATTAATGTTTATAGTGTTATCGGGTTGATCCTTCTGATGGGGATCGTCAAGAAAAACTCGATCCTTCTGGTGGACTTTACCAACCAGGTCAGGGAAAGAGGGGAAAAGTCGGTTAACAAGGCGTTATTGACCGCCTGTCCCATCCGTTTGCGCCCCATCCTGATGACATCGGTAGCGACCATCGCTGGTGCTGTTCCTGCCGCGCTGGCTTTTGGTCCGGGGGCGGAGAGCCGCAATCCCATGGCCATTGCTGTTATTGGCGGTGTGATCTTTTCAACGGTGCTTACACTTTATGTGGTTCCCTGTTTTTATAGTATTATGTCCCGTTTTGAAGGCAAGCATGAGCATGAACAACGCCTTGCGGACGCTATTGTAGAAAAGATCGGGACATGAAGACATCCTGTTTAAGCTGTCAGAACTGGACGCGCACAGAGCGGGATACGGGGTGGTGTGCTAATTTCAAGAAGGAAATGGTCAGTACCGTCTATTGCGGCGAGTGGCGGGCGCGCAAGCCTGTACAGCCGCCATTGCCGGACACTAAAATCCGGTGACAGAGTTTTCCTGTTGTGTAATAATGTCTTTTTCTGAATTTAAAAAGAAGGAACCGTAATGGAAAAGCTTTATCGTGATTTATTAAAGAGTATTGGTGAGGATCTTAACCGGGATGGGCTGAAGGCTACGCCCCGGCGGGCGGCCAGGGCTTTTGAGCATTTGACCGTTGGTTATTCCCAGAACGTCGAGGATGTTGTTAACGGCGCGATCTTTGAGTCGGATAACGACGAGATGATCATTGTCAAAGATATCGAGCTTTATTCTCTGTGCGAGCATCATTTGCTGCCTTTCTTCGGCAAGTGTCATGTCGGGTATATTCCGCAGGGGAAAGTGATCGGCCTTTCCAAGATCGCAAGGATCGTTGATGTTTTTGCCAAACGCCTGCAGATCCAGGAGAACCTGACCAAGCAGGTGGCGGACAGTATCATGAAGTGCACCGGGGCCAGGGGGGTTGGCGTTGTCATTGAGGCCAAGCATTTATGCATGATGATGCGCGGAGTTGAAAAACAGAATTCTGTCATGAAAACATCCTGTATGCTGGGCATCTTCCGGTCGCAAATATCAACCCGCAGCGAGTTTTTAAGCCTTATCCAATGAAGAAACGAGTATCCTCAACAGCGGTTATTCAGATCAGGGACCTGGCTTTAAAAGCGGTCATCGGTATTGAGACCCGTGAACGTGAAGAGGCGCAGGAGGTCCTGATCAATCTTACTATCGAATATAACGCGCTTGAGGCCGCCCGGAGCGATGACATCAAGGATGCTGTTGATTATAAGGCTGTTGAACAGGCAGTTGTCGATCTGGTCGGGTCTTCCCGTTTTAATCTGGTCGAGAGAATGGCGGCTGAAATATTGAAAGTTGTGACGGTTGATCCACGTGTTGATTTTGCTTCAGTGACAATTGATAAGCCCCAGGCCTTGAGTCGTTCAAGGTCTGTCGCGTTGACGATGTCGATCGGGACCAGAAAATAGGCGTAAAATGGACGTTTTTGAAGAAATGAAGGGTGTTGCAATATGGGGTTGATGGTTTTATTGATATTTTTGTGTTTGCCTGTAGCTGAAATATGGGTGCTTAATAGAGTAGGGAGTATCCTGGGCTTCTGGGATACATTATTCCTGTTGATCCTTTCCGGAGTTTTCGGAGTTTATTTAGCCAAACTCCAGGGCAAAGCGGTCTTGCTTAAAGTCCAGCGATGCCTGGCCGAAGGCCGTGCGCCTACAACGGAAATGATGGATGGCCTTCTGATCTTTCTGGGAGGCGTTCTTTTTGTGATCCCCGGATTTATAACAGATGGTATCGGACTCTTGCTGATATTCCCGCCAACCCGTTGGCTTATCCGGTATTGGATCTCAAAGAGCACCGCTGCCGGTTTTATGGCGCAGCAGGCATCCGGACGTTTTGGCGGATCCCAGTCTGCGGCACGGTCAACAAGGGGATCTCAGGGGCCTGCGCAGGAGATCCCGCGCCCAAGGGGCACGGTCCAGGATGCCGAGATCATTGACGGATCTTAGAAGTAATTCTCCGCGTTATCCTGAGGATGGAACCCCAACTTCTCTTTTGTTTCAGTAAGGTCAAATACAGCGCGACTATTGTCGCTGATCGCAAAAGCGGCAAGAAAATTTGTGTCCACTTCAAGGGCTTTTGAAAAGGCTTGAACGAGGTCCCGTTTGCTGCAGAAGACCGCACGCATATAATTCCCGCCGTACGCCTTCGGGTTATCCTGGGGCACGGTCCAGCCGATCCGCAGCGCTACAAATTGCATTCCGCAATATGATAAATGGCGCCCGAGGTTCTCGCCAAATACTTTGGATTCTCCGTAGAGGCACATCGGGCTGGGAGGCATGTCCAGGGTGATCTTTTGTCTTAATGTCCCCTGGAGCGCTTCCGAAATGGCGATCTCGTGGTAGAAATTCGAACTGGCGTAAACGATTTTTTTAACACCGGCCCGGCGGGCTTCTTCAAAGTGTATGTCTTCAGCCAATTTTGGACACTTCAGTCAAACTTAAGTTTGCAGATCGCTCCTGATCAGGGCCATTGTTTTGTTGGTTAAGATTATAGCTTTTTCTTCTTTCCAGGGTTAATCGTTTTTTCTCCTTCCGCTTT
>CAIVRE010000002.1 GCA_903908245.1 Candidatus Omnitrophota bacterium | reverse complement strand
TCATGAAAGAGTATTCAAATGCTGATAGGGAGGGGTAATGGCAAAGATCATCTTTTTTTCGCCGCATTCGTTGATTTGGGTGCACGCATTTCCTGAGGCGATTGTTGCAGAGTCTCTGATGAAGAGTGGACATGATATTGTGTATATCACTTGCGGAGAGTCTTTAAATTCTGCGTGTATTTGTTTGTCTATGATGGGCGTTCAATCAGGTTCATTAGAAGTCCAGCGGGTCCAGGTGTGTCATCAATGCAGTTCGCGCGCGGATTTAATTCGTGGGCAGATGAAACTTCCTGGTTATTCATTGTCATCGGCTGCAAAAACTCAAGACGATGAGGAAGTCACAGCGATCATGAGAGATCTCACGCCTGCTAATTTTTCTGAACTTGTTTTGGAGAATGTGCCTATTGGCAGGATAGCTATCTATGAATTTTTGTTAAAACGGAAGAAAATGAATGCGGATTTATCAGAAGGAGAGTGGCGGGAGTTTTATCCAATCTTAAAGAGTGCTATAAAAGTATTTCTTATAGTTAAGCGAATCCTTGACAAAGAAAAGCCTGATTATGCGATATCCTATAACAGTTTGTATTCGGTAAATGCTGTATTCACTTATTTGGCAAGGCAGAAAGGCGTCATTCCGTATTTTATGCATGCCGGGTTGAATTTGTCTGATAGTCTGCAGCAGCTCATTATTGGTCGCGATTCAACTTTGTCTTATATTAAAGGAATTGTTAGTCGGTGGCCAGAAATCAAAAGTATGTCTTGTAACGAAAGTTTGTTGTCGGAAGTGACGGGGCATTTTCTGGAGTTACTGCACGGGAAAAATGTTTTTGCTTATTCTGCTCCAAAGTCAAAGTTCAACATTGATGTGCGAAAGCATTTTGGGGTTTTTCCAGATCAAAAGATATTAGTTGCCACACTGAGCAGTTACGATGAACAGTTCGCGGTTGAGTTTGTGGGGGCGATGCTTAAACCGGAGAAATTGTTGTTTAAAACACAGGCTGATTGGGTACAAGTTCTTGTGGAATGGATAAAACGAAAGCCGGAGTATTTCTTGATTATCAGAGTCCATCCGAGAGAATTTCCGAATAAACGTGAGTCTGTAAAGTCCCAGCATGCGGAGATTATGCAAAAAATGTTTGTTGGTTTACCTGAGAATGTCAGGGTAAATTGGCCGGAAGATGGTTTGTCATTATATGATTTGGCATGTGAAGCGGACGCTTTTCTTAATGCTTGGTCTAGTGTCGGTCAGGAAATGTCTTTGTTGGGGTTGCCAGTTGTCATTTATTCAAAGGAATTAGTGCTTTATCCTGTGGATCTTAATTATTTGGGAGAGACTGAGAGTCAGTATTTTGATCAGATTGAGCAAGCGTTAAAAGATGGGTGGAGTTTTGAGCGGGTGAGGAAGGCATATCGCTGGTACGCGATGATGTTCGGGCGATCACAAATCAGTATTGAAAATAGTTATACCGGACCTGCGACATATAAGAATAAGATTCTGCTTAAGTTCATAAATGGGTTACGACGGCTGTACCCTTTAGTCTTGGAATGGAACGACTGCCAGAAACGATCGGTCAGTTTGGAATGCGCTGAGGTATTAAATAAAGTATTTATAAAACGTGCGGATAGACCTTTTGATGTAGTGGACAGAGGGGATGAGATTGTTCCGTCTTTGGAACAGGAAACAGAATATATTAAGATCGAGATGGCGCGGATCGCGAAGGCTTTGTGGGGAGATATTGAGAAAGAAGAAGGTGGAGGAAGAGGCAAGTTATATCAACATTTTTATAAATTTCTTTCGGAAGAAAAACGGACGACCTTGTCTTAATAAAATATTTGTTGAGTTGTGGAGAGCTAATGTTGTTGAAATTGTTTAATAAAATACTATATCCCTGCGGGTTTTCTGTAAATAAAGTGTCTCCGCGTTCATCATTGGAGGGCGATAAGAGTCGATTCGCGTATCAAAAGAAATTCTTTAATTTTAGCATTAAAGATGGAGAGAGGGTTTTGGATGTCGGCTGTGGGGCGTATCCCTTTCCTTTGGCAACAGTTTTGGTTGATCTTTATACCGGAGAAAACAATCACCGCACTGCGCCTCTTGAAACAGGCGGTAAAGAGCTTATTGTTGCGGATATCCTCGATCTGCCGTTCCCTGATAAAGCATTTGATTTTGTTTATTGTTCCCATGTGCTTGAGCATGTGGAAGATCCGGTGAAGGCGTGTCGGGAATTGATGAGGGTTGGCAAGCGCGGGTATATTGAAGTTCCATCGTTAATGACGGATACTTTATTTTCCTGGGCTAAAGGCATGCATCGGTGGTTTTGTGTGGTGATCGCTGGTCGTATTGTTTTTTTCGAGTATTCGCCAAGGCAGCTTGAGGGAATAAAGAGTAATTATTGGAAAGATGCCTATTTCTCCAAAGATCATCATCCCGTTCAAGATGTCCTTTCTAATAATATGGATATTTTTAATAGTGGTTTCTTATGGGAAAAAGGTTTTAGTTGTACTGTTTACGGGTTAGATGGAAAAGTTATAAATCTTGATGGGTAGCTATGCTTTTGATCCGGATCGCATTAACGGTTGCGTTATTTGGGAGGGCATGATGAAACAGTTATATCTCTTTCTTGCGATGTTGGTTTTCTTGTTTTCTTGTTGGGTTGGATTGTCTTTGGCCCGAAATAAATCCTTATGGAATGACGAAGTATATTCACAAGTATCGACTATTGGAGGGCATGGTTATCTTGATCTTATCGAAGGGCGGGTGAGCGAAGGGAATAATGGCCCTTTTTATTATTTGGTCCAGAAGTTCGCAGGCCAGGTTTTTGGCTATGAGATCCCGAAGGGGGTGGTGGCTTCCGGGACATATGTGGATCAGAAAGCGCAGTTGATCCTGCGGATCAGCCCTGTGGTTTGGATGTCATTGGCCATCGCGTTGATCTTTTATTATTTTTCGATCAATGTGGCGTTATGGGCAGGGCTGTGTGCCTGGCTGATGACAATGTCGACGTTCATGGTCTGGTCTTTTTGGGCTGAAGCGCGGCCGTATTCGTTATTATTTCTTCTGACGACGGTTCAATCCTTTCTTGTACTGTCTTGTCAGGATTCTTCACAAAGATCGAGAAGTCTTCGCGGACTGATCCTTACGCATATCCTGTTGGCATTTGCCGCCCCAGGAAGCATTGTTCAGATCGTGTGGGTTTCCGGGTTGTTTCTTCTTTTTGGGTACGGGAAGAAGAGGGATCTTGTAATGATGGCAATGATCCCGGTTTTTATTTGTTTCTATTATTATAATCAGACACCCAAATTCCCTGTTACTTTTCCTGATGCTCCGTGGAAGTTGATTACAGCCAATTTTCCGATCGAGCGGTTGTTATTGGTTGGAGCGGCAGGTATTTATCTTTGGCGCAAGGAGGCTTGTCGATTGGGGGCTGTATTTTATCCCGGGATGATGTTGATGGCCGCTATGATGATGTTGCTTATTTTTAAGATAAAAGCAGGGCCCGGCGCGGGCTATCTTATGGATGGCCGGCATTTTATTTTTCTTGCTCCTGTCGGGATCATTGTGTCAACGTTTGTTTTGGTACGGCTTATGGAATCAAGCCGGTCATGGGTGATCCAAAGGATCTTTTTGTTGCTGCTGATAGCCTTGGCGATCCCCCGGATCTGGAAATATTTACATCTGTTTAATCTAAGATAAAGAAAGGAATTTATGAAGGTTACTCTGCTTATCCCAACATTGAATGAAGAAGTCGGCATGCGCGAGATCATGCCCAAGGTCGACCGGAGCCTTTTTCATCAGATCCTGGTGGTCGACGGGAAATCCAGCGACCGCACGGTGGAGATCGCGCGTGAAATGGGTTTTGAAGTTGTTATCCAGGAACGGCCTGGTGTACGTGGAGCTTATCTTGATGCATGGCCCCATGTTACGGGGGACGCAGTTCTGACTTTTAGTCCCGATGGCAATTCTTTAATCGAATGTTTGGAGCCATGTATTAAGAAGTTTAATGAGGGCTATGACATGGTGATCGTTTCTCGTTATGCTCCGGGTGCAAAAAGTTATGATGATGATGCTGTTACCGGTTTTGGCAACTGGCTTTTTACTAATTCCATAAACTTTTTCCATCGTGCCCGTTATACAGACGCCATGGTTATTTACCGTATTTATCGGAAAGATCTTGTTACGGAATTGGACCTTGATAAAGATGAGAGTTATGCGTTTGAAGAGAAGATCTTTAATACCGATGTCAGTTGGGAGCCGTTGATGTCGATACGGGCCGCAAAGAGAAGACTCAAGATAGCCGAAGTTCCTGGCGATGAACCGGCACGCGTTGGAGGCGTCAGGAAGCTTCAGATCCTTCGTTGGGGCGCATCATTTTATTGGGAGATCCTTCGGGAGCTCTTTGTTTGGCATTGATCTTTGGGATGGATAAAGATGTCTTTAGCTCCGATCGTATTGTTTACGTATAACCGCCCCTGGCATACCCGCCAGACGGTGGAAGCATTGCGAAAGAATTTTTTGGCTGCGGAGAGTGAGCTGTTCATTTTCTCCGATGGGCCTAGAAATGAAGAAGCGCGTGGCAGAGTAGATGAGGTTCGGCAATATCTTAAGACCATTGCCGGCTTTAAGCGGATCCAGATCCGCGAGGGGAAAGAAAATCGCGGGTTAGCCAAGAGTATTATTGCTGGCGTTACGGAAATCGTTAAAGAATATGGGCGGGTGATTGTTTTAGAAGACGACCTGGAGACAAGTCCGTATTTCTTGAAGTATATGAATGAGGGGCTTGATCTTTATGAACAGGATCATCGAGTGATCAGTGTCCTTGGGCATGTCTTTCCTGTAAAAGCTTCTTTGCCGGAAACATTCTTTATTCGAGGCGCTTCTTGCTGGGGATGGGCAACATGGAAGCGCGGTTGGGATCTGTTTGAAGAAAATGGAGAGGTTTTATTAAAACGATTGATGAATCAGCGATTAACGAGGGATTTTGATCGTAACGGGGCTTATCCGTATATAGATATGCTGAAGGCGCAAATTGCCGGGAAGAATCAATCCTGGGCGGTGCGATGGCATGCGTCAGCATTCTTGAATAACAAGTTGACTCTCTACCCGGGCAGGTCGTTAGTTTGTAATATTGGCAATGATGGAAGTGGGCAGCATTGTCCTGTCAATCGGGATAGAGATGTTCAATTGACACAATCCCCTATTATTCTAAAAGAAATTGAGGTGATCGAACACCGTGGCGCGCGCAAGGCTTTCGACGCTTTATTCAGGACATGGAAAGGTTCTTTTGCTGTGCAGTTTAAGGGCAGGGTTAAAGCGGTCTTCAAGCGATGTTTAGAGCAATGTGTTGGCACTGTACAATGAGGCTTTTATGACGAAAAAAGAGATATTGCGTCAAATAGTTCCGCCTGTCTTGTGGAAAGGCCTGGGGTTTGGGTGGAATAAGGCGCGAGCGTTCAAGGCAAGATTAATAAAGGTTTGTCCTGCCATTGCCCCCAGGAGCGGTCAGGACTTGGGTGTGTATTGGGATAGTGAGATGGCCGCGTTATTGGAAACATGGGGGGAAGGGAATGCTTGGGTTGAGATCCAGTTCCTGATGGTTAATTGTAAGGGGAAGGTGTTGGATATTGCCTGCGGTACCGGGAAAACGATCGAAAAGCTCGCTTCATTCCAGGATCTTGAACTGCATGGGTTTGATATTTCAGATTTTCTGATCCAAAAAGCGATCGATCGGGGTATTGCCAAAGAGCGCCTTAAAGTGTGTGATGCTACGAAAACAGGGTATGAAACGGATGCATTTGATTGTTCTTATTCCATTGGATCATTGGAACACTTTACGGAAGAGGGGATCGCTCAATTTATATCGGAAACTTGCCGTATTACCAGGCATGGTTCGTATCATATGATCCCTGTTTCAAGAACAGGCAAAGACGAGGGTTGGATAAAAACGTATCAAAGTTATCATAATAATTCTGTTGCCTGGTGGGAGAAACAATTCAGGCGTGTGTATAAGAATGTTTATATTATTGATTCAAGATGGGAGGATGACATTTCGCTGGGCAAATGGATCATTTGTTTTAAAGAGGGAGAGTAAATGATACGCAAGTTCCTTGTTAAAGTGCGCGATGAGATTCGTATGCGAAAGCTGAGGCGGATAATAACGGTTGGAGAAAATACCGAGATAACAGGGCTTATTGATAAACGCGATCCCGGGGGAGTGATCGTGATAGGGAAAGGTTGTTTTATCCAGGGATCTCTTGTTACCGAGGTATCTTCGAGCCGGATCGATATTGCTGATAATGTTAATATTGGCGGAGGAACAATGTTTGATTGTGTCGCCAATATTTCTATTGCAGAGGATGTGTTGATTTCGTATCAATGCCTTCTTTCCGATAGTAATAATCATAGTATCAGCTATAGCGTCAGAAAGAATGATTTGGCGAGATGGCGAATAGGGCAACATGATTGGAGTACGGTCCGGACTGCTCCCATCAGGGTGAATAGAGGGGCATGGATCGGGGCACGGGCTATTATTATGAAGGGTGTCACGATAGGGGAAGGAGCTGTGGTCGGCATGGGCTCTGTGGTGACCAAAGACGTTCCTGCGTGGACCATTGTGGCTGGTAATCCGGCGCGGGTGATCCGGGAGATCCCGGAGAATGAGCGCTAGGCAGGAGAAGTTTTACATAATGGATCATAAAATGTCATGGGAGCAGGCCGTTGAATGGTTGAGAGATCAGCATGATCAGCAGGCATTGGTGCGTGCTTGTTATTATGACGACCCGTTATTGGAGGCTGCAGAGCGGTTTTCTAAAAGTGATGAGTGGCAGGCAACGTTGGAATTATTGCCCCGGAAACCGGGTAAGGCCCTTGATCTGGGTGCGGGCCGCGGCATCAGCTCTTACGCGCTTGCCAAGGCTGGTTGGGAGGTGATCGCGGCGGAGCCAGATCCCAGCCACCTGGTCGGAGCTGGAGCGATACGATCTCTTGCAAGAGAAAGTGGCCTGGCCGTTACTGTCATAGAGAAGGCGGGAGAGGATATTGATCTGGAGGATGCTGTTTTTGATCTTGTTTATACGCGGCAATCACTTCATCATTCCTGTGATCTATCCGGGCTTTGTCGGCAGGCGGCGCGTGTGTTGAAGCCTGGCGGGTGTTTTATTGCGTGCAGGGAGCATGTGATTAGCAAGAAGAGTGATTTGGAGTTGTTCCTAAAGGATCATCCTCTTCATCATTTGTATGGAGGAGAGAACGCTTTTTTGCTATCGGAATATATTGCGGCCATTCGGAATTCGGGCATTAGAATAACGAAAGTCTTCGGTTGTTATGATACTCCGATTAACTATTTTCCTCAAACATATGCGGATTGGGTCGCAGAAATTCAATCGCCGGTCAGAAAGCGTCTTGGCCGCCGGATTTCGGATGTTCTTCTCGGCGATCGAATGCCTTGGTTAAGGCATTTGAATAATGCGTTAGCGGCGTTCGCTTCTTTCAGGTTGAAGAGTCCCGGGGTGATGTATACATTTTTTGGTTTTAAGCACATGAATGGGGGGCGGTCTTGAAAAGAATAATGATCATTGGAGCCGCTGGATTCCTTGGCCGTGCTTTTGTCGGGCATTTTCGTCGTCAAGGTAATCTTGTTTTCGGGGTAGACCTTGTGGTTGCGGCAAAGGCGCCGTTGTCTGATCTGGCTGGTTATGAGTCTTTGCATTTGCCGGATGAACAATTAGGGCAATTATTCGAGCGCTGGAAGCCCGATGTTTGTATCCATTGCGGCGGCCTTGCTTCTGTTGTGCAATCGATGATCGATCCCGGCATGGATTATAAGAATGGCCCGGCCCTGACGTTTTTTCTTCTTGATTCGATCCGGCGGCACAGGCCGGATTGCGGGTTTATCATGCTTTCAAGCGCCGCTGTATATGGGAATCCGGCAAAGCTTCCTGTAGATGAGGATCAGGCTTTGTGCCCGATATCAACTTATGGTTATCACAAGTTACAGAGCGAGATCCTTTGCCAGGAATTCTCGAAGATCTACTCTATGCGAACGGCCATTGCCCGGTTATTCTCCGCTTATGGTCCGGGGTTACGGCGGCAAGTGATCTGGGATATCGTTTCCAAAGTGCAGACACAAACCCGTGTTGTCCTGGAAGGGAGTGGCCGGGAAAGCCGTGATTTCCTTCACGCGGTTGATGTTGCCCTGGCGGTCGATGTGATCGTTAATGTCGCGCCGATGAAAGGGGAAGCCTATAACATCGCCAGTGGAGAGGAAACGATGATAAGAGAGCTTTCTTCGCTGATATGCAAGATAGTGGATGCGCAGTCGATGGTGCATTTTTCCGGTGCCTTGCCCAATGGTGTTCCGTTAAACTGGAGGGCGGATATTTCAAGAATTCGGGCATTGGGTTTTACTCCTTCCATGACTTTTGAATCCGGCCTTAAGGATTTTGTTCATTGGTGCCTTTTGGAATCGGGTGCCGCATGAAGAAACCTTTACGGATCGGGCTGGTTATGGCAGGAGGCCGCAGCTGGATCGGAGGCATTGAATATATCAGAAATCTTGTTTTAGCTTTAAATAGTTTGCCTGCAGATGTCCGAAAGACTTTTGAATTATGTTTGATCTGTCCACCGGAAATGGAGCAAGTCTTTTACGGTGATCTCAGGGCCTGTGTTGACCGGATCTATCAATTAGAAGACGCTATGAGCAAGCGGACTCTTGTAAATTTATTGCGATGGAAGGCCAGGAGTATTCTTTCTCATCAGAGGGCACCTCGATTTGACGCGTTTATTCGAAAAGAAAAGATCGATTTTGTTTATCCCCATCTTCCTGACCGTCAAAGTTTGAAGGAATACAGATCCGCCGCCTGGATCCCTGATTTTCAGCATAAGCATTTACCCGGTTTTTTTATAGAAGAAGAAGTTAAAGTAAGAGATCTTTCATGCAAGACGATCGCGAGCCAGGCTCCGGTTGTTGTTTTTAGCAGTCGGACGGTTATGTCTGATTTTCATCAATTTTATCCGCAGGCGACCGGAAAGGCGGCAGTGATGTCTTTCAAGACATATTGCCAGCCGCAATGGTTCGAGGTCGACCCTTTAAGAGTCCAGAGGGAGTATAACCTTCCCGATCGTTTTCTTATGGTGTGTAATCAATTTTGGAAGCATAAGAATCATCATGTCGTCTTTGAAGCATTGAAATTATTGCGAGCCCGGTCAATTTTCCCCGTTATTGTTTGTACCGGCCATATTAATGATTATCGTCATCCTGCGTACTCGGATGAAATTCTCCAGGTCATTCAAAGATCAGGTATTGCCCAACAGGTTCATTTGATGGGGCTAATACCGCGCAGTGATCAGATCCAGTTGATGCGGAGGTCTTTGGGTGTTATTCAACCGTCTCTTTCTGAGGGTTGGAGTACTGTTGTTGAGGATGCGAGAGCGCTCGGTAAGCCGGTCATTTTGTCAAATCTTCCTGTTCATCAGGAACAGGATCCTCCGAAAGGCATCTTTTTTGATCCTGCTTCTCCGGAGAGCCTGGCATCAATTTTAGCGGATAAGTGGCGGGAGTTTTTGCCCGGGCCTGATCTGGAGCAGGAGGTTGTTGCAAGGACCAGGAATGCCGTAGAAATGCGTGATTATGGCAATCGTTTCTTAGAGATTGTTAACGGGACAGTTGGGCACTGCATTTTACGATGAAGATCTATATTTTTCTTCCTGTTCACAATCGTATTGAAAAGACCAGGCTTTTTATTGATAGCCTTCTGTCGCAATCTTATGGCAATTATCATCTTATTCTTGTTGATGACGGTTCGACCGATGGTACGCAAGATTATGTAAGAAGCAAGGTTGAAGGGCTGACCGTTATTACGGGGAGTGGCAACTGGTGGTGGGCGGGCGGTTTGCATCAAGGGTATCTTTGGATCAAGAAGCATGGCGTTGATCCACAGGATGTTGTGCTTTTGATCAATAATGATACGGAGTTTGCCCCGGATTTTTTTCAGACCGCGGCCGAGCTCCTGGCTAAAGAGCCAAAGACGCTTTTATTGGCGCGAGTGTTCAGAAAGCAGAGCGGAGAGCTTGGAGAGGCGGGGGTTCACGCGGATTGGCGGCGGCTCACATTCGATCATACAGAGATCCCGGAAGAGGTTAATTGTTTGTCGACCCGCGGGCTTTTTCTTCGAGCGGGAGATTTTCTGGATATTGGAGGATTTTATCCGGCAGTGTTGCCGCATTATTTGTCGGATTATGAGTTCACCATTCGGGCGCACCACAAGGGTTACCGGTTGATGACCGATCCGGCTCTTACCCTTAAGGTGGATGAACTTACGACAGGCTTTCATGCCTGGCATCGTGCGGCCAGCCGAGGGGAGTTTTTCAGGGATTACTTTTCCAGGCGGTCTTCGAGCAACCCGTTTTCATGGTTCGTATTTGTGGCGTTGGCTTGTCCCTGGCCATGGAAGCCTTTGAATCTTTTAAAGGTTATTTACGGCGGGCTGGCAACGGTTTTCAGAAAAACATTCGGGATTTATAATCACAAGTGGCAGTAAGGATATAGCACTATGGGTGAAGCGGGTTTTTCGGCGCCTGTTCTTTTTGTTATTTTTAATCGCCCGGATACGACAGCCAGGGTTTTCCAGGTTATCCGGCAGGCCAAGCCTGCGCGTTTGTATATTGCCGCGGATGGTCCTAGGGAGGATAAACCGGGGGAGGGTCTGAAAGTTCAGGAAGTGCGTGCTTATGTCATGGGCAATATTGATTGGGAATGTGAGGTAAAGACTCTTTTCAGGGACAAGAATGCGGGATGTAAGCGCGCTGTTAGCGGGGCAATAAACTGGTTCTTTGAGAATGAGGAAGAAGGGATTATTCTGGAGGATGACTGTTTGCCGGATGTCAGTTTCTTCCGGTTTTGCATGGAGTTGTTGGAGAAGTACCGTCATAATGAGCGTGTGATGATGATCTCCGGTAATAATTTTCAGAGTGGTGCGGCGTGTTCGCACAGTTATTATTTTTCAAAATATGGCGGTATTTGGGGGTGGGCGTCCTGGCGTCGGGCATGGCTGCATTACGATGTGAATATGCGCCGTTGGCCGCAGGTTTTGGGTCAAGGAGCTCTCAACATGGCAGATCCGCCGGAGCGGTTGTATTGGAGAAGGTATTTTGATCTGGCTTTTTCAGGACGCCTTAATACATGGGACTATCAGTGGATCTTTACATGTTGGATGATGAAGGGCCTTTCGGTTATGCCTGCGATTAATCTGGTTTCGAATATCGGATTTGGTCAGGATAGTACGCATACAAAAAAAGGGGATCATTATGTTGTTGCGCTTCCGAAGGAAGGATTGAGCTTTCCTCTAAGGCATCCGGAGGATGTTGCAGTGGATCGGCGAGCGGATATTGTTACGCGCGATCTTTTTTACAGGCTTTCTGTCCCAAGGTATGTTTGGATGGTGGCAAAAGGAATGATCGGGTGGATGTGATTATTGAATTGGGATATTCGGGGGATTAAATGATGGGATCATTAAGAATTGTGACTGCCGAATTAACAAGAATAATACTGAGAGCTTTTGGAATAAATGAAAGGTTCGATGAGATAAAAATAAATCAGGGCATCATGCTGTCTGCTTTAAATGAAAACAAGAAGTCAAAACATCTTAAAGATTATGAATTCAAGATATTCTCACAATGGGGAGAAGACGGGATCATTCAACGTCTGACCAAGGTTGTTGAAATAAAGGAGAAAACATTTATTGAGTTTGGAGTTGAAGACTTTTTTGAGTCAAATTGCCGTTTTCTGCTAATGAAAGACAATTGGAGCGGCTTTGTGATCGATAGCTCGTCAGGAAATATTAAGAGATTGAAAAAATCACACTTTTTTTGGAAATATCATCTTGGCGCTATCGATGCTTTTATTACCAGAGAGAATATAAATCATTTGTTGGCTAAAAGCGGCTTTAATGAGGACCTTGGGATTTTGTCTATTGATTTGGATGGCAACGATTATTTCATTCTTGAAGCAATCAATCTTTTTAAACCGCGTATATTGGTATGTGAATATAACGCAGTATTCGGCGCTGTAAGGAAAATATCGGTTCCTTATGAGCGGGAGTTCTCTCGTACAAAGAAACACTATTCCAATCTTTACTGGGGTGCTTCGTTAGCCGCGATATCATATCTTGCGAATAAAAGAGGGTATTTATTGGTTGGGATAAATACTACTGGTAGTAATGCCTTTTATGTAAGGAAGGATTTGTTAAATGACGATTTGGAGGTTCTTATTGCCGAGCAAGCTTATGTCCCTTCAAAATTTAGAGAAAGTAAAGATGTTCAAGGCGGTCTCACCTATATTAGTGGAGATGACAGGTTGAATCTTATTAAGGGGCTGCCGGTATTGAATGTTGAAACAAATGTCATTGAAAAGATTTAAAAGAAGTTAAACGCAGGGGTATCAATGAAGAAACTGTTAAAGTTGCCATATCTCTTTTATAAGAAGCTGGAAGGGCTGGGACTGTTTTTCCATGAGTTATATTATCGACAGGTCGCGACTATTCATCGAAGCGCGCAATTGTTGGATGGCGCGAAGATCGAGAATGCTTTAAAAGATCCCAATATTATAAATGTGGGTGCCAATACGGTTCTTCAGGGTGTTTTACTTGTTTTTGGCCATGGTGGGAATATAGAAATTGGGCAATGGTGTTATCTCGGGCTGGATTCAAGGATATTTTCTGCCGTGAAGGTTAAGATCGGAGACAGGGTTCTTATTTCTCATGGGGTTAATATCCAGGATACGAATTGTCATCCTCTTGAGGCAGATGTAAGGCATGAGCATTTTGTCAAGATCGTGATGGAAGGGTATCCCAGAGATGCAGGGTCGAGAACTGTTGCTGATATTGTATCGGCGCCTATTTTGATCGAAGATGATGTCTGGATCGGTTGTAATTCTATTATATTAAAAGGGGTAACGATCGGCGCGAGGAGTATTGTTGCCGCCGGAAGCGTAGTGACCAAAGATGTTCCGGCAGGATCCATTGTTGCCGGTAATCCGGCGCGTGTAGTCAAGCAATTGGAAGTATAGGAGAGCGCACAATGATCCGTGTCGGTTTTATTGGCCTCTCGGGTGAATGGCTCGGCGGGCAGAATTATTTAAAAAATCTTTTGTATGCTATTTCAAAGATTAAAGACCGAATGATTACGCCGGTTATTTTTCTGGGGACGGGGGCATCTCGCGATACGATTGATGCTTATTCCCAATATGCTGAGATCATTACAACGCCGCTTCTGGACCGGTATTCTCTCTTATGGGTTATTTCAAGATCCTTTGGACTTCTGGGATGTGGACAGGGTCTTTTTGAATCGTTTTTGTTGAAAAACGATATTCGGGTGATTTTTCATACTCCCAGTTTGTTCGCATTCCACAAGGTCAGGGATATTGCCTGGATAGCTGATTTTCAGCATATGCATTTGGGAGAGTTATTTACAAAGAGAGATTTAATATCGAGAGATAAAAGTTTCAAGGTGGCGGCAACAACAAGCGGCCGGATCATTCTTAGCAGCCGTGATGCAATGAAAGATCTTGAATTGTTTTCTCCGGGGGCTTCATCCAAAGCAAGGGTACTGACATTTGTTGGCCAGGTTGACCGTAAATTCTTCGACTTTCATGAAAAAGATATTCAGTTGATCAGGGAAAAGTATGATCTGCCTGCTAAATTCCTGTACTTGCCCAATCAATTCTGGAAACATAAGAATCATGCTGTTGTTTTTGAGGCAATACGCCTTTTGAAAAGCGAGGGATTGGATGTTGTCCTTGTTTGCAGCGGGTCAATGGATAACTGCAGGAATAAGGAACACAGCGACGGTTTAAGGGAGTTTATTGTTCATTGGGGTTTGCAGAAAAATATTCTTTTGTTGGGCCGGGTTCCTTTTGAGCATGTTTTTCTTCTTTACGCGGCCTCGTTAGCAGTAGTTAATCCATCGTTATTTGAAGGCTGGAGTACGACGGTTGAGGAGTGTAAAAGTATTGGGAAGAAGATACTGCTTTCTGATATCCCTGTCCATCGGGAACAGGATCCGGTTGGGGGAATATATTTTGATCCGAAGGATCCCAAGAGTTTGGCGGATAAGATAAGAATGGCTTGGTCAATAAGTGAAGCGCCGGGGTTTTTGAACACAAAGGATGACCTTAGGAATCGGTTGGAAGACCGGACCGCGCAATTTGGGGATGCTTTTCAAACAATAATTGAAGATATGTGCACATGAAAATGAAAAGAGAGAGGGTGCCGGATTATGAAAAGTGAGAAAGAAAGTTTTCGCGAGTTGTTAAAAAGAAAATTAACACCCGGGCAGATCAAGGTCCTCAGGGGTTTATATGAGGTTGTCTTGTCATTGCCTTTCTCAGGCAATTTACAGATGCTTGGCCGGATTTATGAAACGGATAAGGGTGACGAAAACCATTCGTACAAAGGTGTCAGTTATCTGGATGTGTACGCAAAGTGTTTGGCCCCTTTCAGGGGGAAGCCAATAAGTATGCTGGAGATCGGGGTTTTTCGCGGTGAGTCTCTGAGAATGTGGAAACGATATTTTCCCGGGAGTAATATTTATGGCCTTGATATTGATCCGGGAACGAAGCAGTTCGAGGAAAACAGGATATGTATAGAGATCGGAAGCCAGGCAGATGCGGCAGTCTTGGAGGGGTTGGCGAAGAAATCCGGCGGATTTGATATTATCCTTGACGATGGAAGCCATGTTAACAAGCATATGATCAAAAGTTTTGATTGTTTGTTCAAGCATTTGAAAAAAGGGGGCGTGTACATTATAGAAGATCTGGGGTGTTCTTATTTTCCATTGGATCAGGGCAATGTTCGGGAGGTTTGGCCTGGTATGAAGTACAATCCTGCGGATGAGACTTTGGATAATGACCGTCTGGATATGGATGAATTTTTTAAGAAGATCATTTCTGATATGGATCATCGGCAAGGGGATATATTATCCATCCAGTTTTGGAGTAGCACTTGTCTTATTTTTAAGGGGTAAGAATGGATCTGGACACAAAAATTGTATTTGTTCATCGGGGCCGCAGCTGGTATTTGCCTTACGCTTTATATCAGGCTAAGCATAGTAGCCCTGATTCGGATGTGGTTTTATTGGGAGATTCCGGTGGATATGAGGGTATCGGATATGCTGCTCTGGACAAGTTGAGCGGTGCTGATGCGGCAAGGTTCCAACAGGCGTATGTTCATATGAGCACTCTTTCGGAAGAGTTTGAGTCGGTTTGTTTTCTAAGATGGTTTTATTTATTGGAGTACATGAGGTCCGAGGGTGTTCGATCCGTTATGTGCCTCGATTCCGATGTGTTGTTGTACAGTTCAATGCCGGAGATCATGGGGGTTTATGGCCGGGACAAGCGCGGGTGTGCTTGCTTTATTCCACGGCAGCAGGAGGAGTCTGGCGCAGCGTCTGCTCATATAAGTTTTTGGACGCGGGAATGGCTGGAGAAGTTTTGTGACTTTATCCTTCAATGTTATTCCATCCCGAAGTATTTAAATAAATTAAAGGGTTTCTGGAAAGATTATATGGCGACAGGAATGTCTGGCGGGATCTGCGACATGACGGTTCTGTATCTTTTCTGTCGGGAGAATATTTCGAGTGTTTTAAATCTGGCCGTGGATCGTGAAGGCAGTGTTTTTAATAACAATATTAATTCGGCGTCGGCGTACGAGCCGGATGAATATACAGTGACAGACGGGATGAAGAAGGTAAGATTCGCGAATAGAAAACCCTTGTTGTTCAAAAGCGGCCGTGATGGCGTGACTATTCGGGCGCATGCTTTGCATTTTCAGGGTGACGCAAAAGGATATATGCCCCATTATTATACGGGTGGGTCGTTCATGGGGAAGGCCTCTTCGGATATGATGCGTCTCTTATACCCTTTTCAAAAGAGCTGTAAGGCTTTTGTGAAGAAGTTGATCCGTTATCAGCGAGTCAGTTGAATTTATGCCGGTACTGTCTTCTTTAAAGATCTCTATCGTTACCCCCTCGTTTAACCAGGGAATATTCATTGAAGAAGCGATAAAGAGTGTGTTGTCTCAAGGATATTCGGATCTTGAGCATATTATTGTGGATAATTGTTCGACGGATACGACAGCTTCAGTGCTGGCCCGCTATCCGCACTTGAAGGTCATTTGTGAGCCGGATCAGGGGCAGAGCGACGCGCTTAATAAAGGGTTCAAGGCGGCTACGGGGGATATTGTCGGTTGGTTGAACGCGGATGACAAGTATCTTCCCGGGTGTTTTGGGAAGGTTTCGCTGGCATTCAACGAATATGGCGAGGCTGATGTTGTTTATGGGGATTACCGGCTTGTTGATCTTAAGGGCAGGCTTATTCGTTTGCGTAAAGAGCTCGCCTTTGATATGTTCATGCTGAAATATTTGCATATTCTATATATTCCCAGCACAACGACTTTTTTCAAGCGCCGGGTATTCGATGATGGTAATTTTCTCGACATCGGTTATCATTATGCGATGGATTATGATCTTTTTCTCCGGCTTGCTTTGCGGGGTTATCGGTTTCAACACATTACGGAGATGCTTGCGGATTTTCGATGGCATACGGATGCTAAAAGTCAGAAACAGTCCGGGCGTCAGAAAGAAGAAATGGAGCGGGCCTTGCTTGAGCACGATCGGTTCTTGCGTGGTTTGCCCGGATCATTGCGGGCATCCTTTCGTTATTGTTTTATGGTGATCGCGCGTGTTGAGCGTTCTTTATTGAAGCTTGTTCATGGAGCTTATTGGGCATGACGCAAAGATCTTCAATGTTCATCAGGGTATCAAGTTATTTATGCCTTGGGCTGGTGGCATTAGTGACTTTGCTTTATGCCGTGGCCGGTTCCCGTTTCGCGGAGATCAGTGTTCAGTTGTCTTTCCTTGATTTTCCTGTCTTTGTCGGCGAACTGCTGATGATCTTTTGTGTGATCGTTTTGATCGCGCATCTTTTTATTGATCCTGTTGACTGGCGCGCAGAGCGCGGTTGGCGTTTGTGGGTTTTGGTTTATTTTACCTGGGTGATGGTTAAGACTGCGCAAGGGTATATAAGCGGAGGACCGTATGCGCTGCGCAATGCGGCGTTGTTTTATTATCCGGTTTTTGCGATCCTTGTGGAGCACTTTTTGGGGAAGGTGAAGATCGGTTATCACAAAGGGTTGGGTTTGTTCAGTGCTATTTTTCTTGCTGTGATATTCGTTGTGTTCCCGAACGTGAGCTTGCAGTATATTTTTCTTATCCTGGCGTTATGTGTTGCATTCGGTATATCTCATGGTGGGTTACGGTGGGGGTTTGTTGGATTCTTTGTTTGTCTTTTTTTGTTCCGGTTTGTGACATTAAATAACGGGCGTGGGTGTCTGTTGGGCGTTGTTGCCGGCATTGTTTTCCTTGTCTGGTACGCCACCAGGATTATGGGGTTTTCTTTATTACGGCAGTTGCTTCTTATTTCGATCATAGGGATACTTTTTGGCATGAGTTTATGGATATGGGGAGATCGCAATGCGGCGACCTCGATGATCACGCCAGGGCGTATCATTAATTCATATCGCGAAAATGATCAGATTATTAAACGACAAAGAAATAGTTTTGTTCCTCTAAAGCTGCAGGCGCAGATCTACCACAAAGAAGAACAGCCGGGGGACGCTTTGTTGGTTCCTCCAGTAGCCGTTTCGGTGGTAGCTCCGTTAAAAGAAGTAGAGTGTGAGCCTGTTCCCCTGGCCAGTGCTCCTGATATGACGCAATCCTCACATCAGATGTCTTCTCCTAAGCTTGTAATAACCCCTTCAGGAGAGCCTTCTTGTGAAAAGGTTTGTCAAAATGAAACGCCTGATGTTCAGAAGCATTCACCCCGGTCATTGCGTGCATTAGCTCCTGCTTATGGTAACGCGGTATTCCGGTTATTTATTTGGCGGGATATGCTTAAGGAATTGTTGCAAGAACGGCCTTTGTTTGGCTTCAGTTTTGGTAAGCCGCTTAGATCGACCTCGATCGAGATAGCGCGAATCGCATACGGAGAGTGGTCCAGGGATGGGTGGATCATGCCGCATAATTCGTTCTTGTATTTTATATACCGTGGCGGGATCGTTGGAGTGGCTATGATCGGTTTCCTTGTTTTCTCTCTTGTCAGGATGGTGCAGGCTTTCTTGCGGGCGCGTTCCTGGCAAGGCGGGTTGTTGGTGAGTGTTTTGATCTTCTGGATCGTGAATGCGCAGTTCGGGGTCATTTTGGAATTACCCTATAATGCAGTCCCGTTCTGGGCTGTGTTTGGTGTTGCCTGGGCGTATTCCCATCAATTGAGCGCGCGTAATAAAGGCGAGCAATGTTAAATGTTTCTGTCGTGATCCCGTTTTATAATTTACCCCACCGGGAACGGTTTTTTTCTCTTCTGGATTCCTTGCTAAAGTCGGATATCGCCGCGGTTGTTGTGGTGGATGATGGGTCCGGCAGTATTTATGACGACATGCTCTCCCCGTTTGCAAAGAACTCCAGGCTGACAGTTTTAAAACACGCGGTAAATTCAGGCAAAGGCGCGGCGATCAAGGCGGGCCTTAATTATGTTTATTGCCAGCATCCGGGGCACGCGGGGGCTGTCGTAATGCACGCCAACGGACAGCATCGCTTTGAAGATGCCTTGGCTTTGGCGCGTGAACTGGAAATGTCGCCGAATAGCCTTGTTCAGGGAGTGGGCCGGCCTTTGGAAAACAAACCTTCTTTGTCGGGAGGTTTGGGCGTTGTCCCTGGTTTTTTGTTCAGGGCGTTCACTGGGGCTGATCTGCAGGATGTTACAACGGGCATGAGGGCTATCCCGCGGTCGTTCATCCCGTTATGTTTAAAGATCCGGTCCAATTATTATGAATTCGATATGGATCTTATTTTGTTGTGTAAATACAACAATATTCCCGTCAGGCGTGTTTCGATCGCCTTGGTCAGTGATATCACTTTACGATCCCGTTTTAATCCTGTCCTTGATTCCATGAAGATAGGGTTTGTTTTCTTCAGGTTCTTTCTTGTCTCTGTCCTTACCGCACTGATCGATCTTATCGTTTTTATGCTGGTGTATGGCGTGTGTTCCCAGGTTGCGTTAAGTATCGCGGTATCCCGTGTTTCAGCCATGGCGGTGAATTACCGGCTGATCAAGACCAGGGTTTTTTATTCGACAGAGAAAGATTACCGGGTTTTAAGCAAATATTTTCTTCTTGTTCTTTTGTTGGGGGGCATTTCCTGTGCGGCCATTATGGTCTTGGTGCAGGGCTTTGGTTTCAATGTTTTCCTGGCCAAGATCATTGTTGAGATGGGCCTTTTCCTTTTGAATTTCCTGATCCAGCGCGACTTTATTTTTGTATCGGACAATCGTTATGAAAAGACGGATTGGGACCTTTATTATCAAAAACCTTTTGCTTCGGCCAGGATGACCCGCAAGATCATGGAACAACGTATTCTGGGCAATATCAAGACGTATGTAAAGGATGAAGGGCGTGGATCGAAACTTATGGAGTTGGGCGGGGCTAATAGTTGTTTTTTAGATGGGATCCTCAAAGAGATACGGCCTGGAGAGTATCACATTGTGGATAATAACGAGACAGGATTGGAAAAGTTACGCCAAAGAGTGCAAGGCGTGGGCAATGTTCGTTTATATAACAAGGACATCCTGAACCTGGATATGCCCGGTGGGATGGATATTGCTTTCAGTGCCGGGTTGATAGAACATTTCTCGCCTGAAGGGACGATGGCGGCGGTGAAGTCGCATTTTGATGTGGTAAAGTCGGGCGGCCATGTGTTGTTGACATTCCCCACATCGACGTGGCTTTATCATTTTACCCGGTTCTGGTCGGTGTTGCTCGGGCTTTGGATCTTCAATGACGAGCGTCCGTTAAGAGCCGAAGAGGTTGTGCGTTTGGTCGACCGGCACGGAGAGATCCTTTACCGGGAGGTTGTTTGGCCTGTGTTTTTGACGCAAACGATCATTGTCGCCCGTAAATTTTGATATTGGGAGAGTGTTCATGTTGGGATGGTTTTCCGTTATTTTCGCTTTGGCGGGTTTTTATTTAGCCACGCTGAAAGTGATCAATGATGCTGTAGGTAAGCCTTTAAGGCTTTATGCCGGCACTCAGAAGAACGGGGTATTTTATGCGTCTTTGTTCTTATGTTTCCTGGCATGGGCGCTGAGTTGTGGCGTAATGTCGATGGTCCCTGTGTGGGGTTTTACGAGCAGTTTGCCTTGGGCTTATTGCCAGGCCGTCAACGGGGTGTTGGGTCTTGTTGCGCTGATATGGGCGTGGCCTGTTCTTGCGGATTTTGGGCAGTTCAGGAAGCGTCTGACCGTTCGGTTGAGTCGGGCAGAAAAGTTCGTTCTTTTGTTCATTGCCTTGGTGTTGGCAATGTACTTTTACCGGGTGACGATCCCGTGGTCGGACCGGGATGAGATCGTGGC
This sequence comes from Candidatus Omnitrophota bacterium, assembly GCA_903908245.1. Classification (GTDB taxonomy): domain Bacteria; phylum Omnitrophota; class Gorgyraeia; order Zapsychrales; family Fredricksoniimonadaceae. Next base: position 136,591 of record CAIVRE010000002.1, on the reverse strand, counting down.
GTATGGGTATTTCTCAAAGCTTATGTCGTCAGGGCGGACATTGCAGGACATGTTGCATGAAAAAGGCCCGCAGTGTTATGGAAGTTCTTTCATGGTACAAAGCTGGGATGCCATGCTTTATGGCCTGGTCAATGATACCTGGCTGGTGCGTTTTGCCCGTTTGTTGAATTTTGTGTTCTGCGGATTTGGTGTCTTTTCTTTTTTGAGGCTTGTTGGCGCGCGTCGTTTCTGGTCGCTGACGGCTGTCGCCGGTTTTTTGTCTATCCCCGAGTTATCTTATCTGGCAGTATCAACAAAGGTTGATGCGGTTGTGATGATGTTTGAACTGGCGGCGTTATTGGCGGTTGCGATGGCGTTCGTGATCTATTGGAAGGATACGGAGTCGCAAGGATCGTTGCGGGCCGCGGCTTATTTGTCCGTCTTTGCCTTGGCCGGTGCGGCGTTCGCGTTCGGGAATCGGTTTTCAGGGATCATTGTCATGGTGTTGTGCGCTGGCTGCGGGTGGTTCTTTTTGAACAAGTTTCTTCGGCGCCCTTGGGCGGCATTTGCAGTTGTCTTTGCGTTGTTCTGTTTTTTGATGTTCATATCCGCGTCTGGATGCTGGGCGAATATTGTGATCTATGGCAATCCTATTTATCCTACCAAACCTTTTTGGCCGTTCCAGAACGGGACTTATGTTTCTACTTTTACCATGGAATGGTTCAGGGCAAACTGGAATATTGTGGGCTTTCCGCCGGTTGTCCTGCAGGTTTACCTGGTTTTTGCCTTGGGTGTCGGTTTGGAGTTGCTGGCCAAGGCCTTGCCGTTTTTGAATTGCCTGCCGATGGCTGCTATGCGAACAACGTCAATGGGATGGCCGTTCCCGTTTATCTTGGGGGTTTTCTTTTGGCCCTTCTTTCGCGGTTCGAACAAAGCCCTTGATCTGATCGCAGGGTTATTTATATTTCAGCTGGTGTCCTGGAGTTTGGGATTGCATTACAGCCGCGTGTTCCTTGCTTCAAGCACGTTGATGATCCTGGCCATGGCATTGATGGCCGACATGGAGGTGCCTTCTTCTGATCGTGTTCGCTCGGGTATACAGAAGCTTGTGCGCGTATGGGTTATTATCAGCCTGATGCTTTCTTTATTGTTTCAGGTGTGGTGGTTTGAAAAGCGTTATTGGGGGTTGTTTTTAATAACGTCTGAACAGCGGTATCATGCCGCAGCTGAATTTGTGAAGAACAGAGAAGATAACAGGGAGCAAAACCTTCCGACCTTTCAGGAAGTGCGGACGCTCAATCGTTTCTTTTTGGATAGAGACGCGCGGCCGCTTGTTTATGTTGTCACTTATAGCGGTGTCTTACATGCCATCTTCGACGGGCGGATACATATCAAGAATTTTGATTCCAGCGATCCCTGGTGCGGGGAAGGGAAGTATATTCTTATTAATCCGGGAATGCTTCGGGAGAATGGGCCTTCGCTTAGGGTTGCGCTGATGCGTTATTTCCCTGTCCATGTCCTGACCACGCCCGATACCGGCTGGGAGCTTTACTCAGTTGTTGGAGCGAGTCGATAAAATGAGTTTAAGGTATCCGATATGAGCGAAATAAGGAAGTCGCAAGATCTGACTCTGATTTTGCAGCAGCCTGCTGCAAAAATACCGTGGTTTCATAATGTTCTTTTGATGGAGAAGGCGTTAAAATGAGTCCAAGAGTGCGCGTTCTTGTTTGCGGAGTCCTTCCGCCGCCGTATTTCGGTCACAGCATGCTTTATGAAATGCTCATGCGCTCGTCCTTCGTCGAAGCCCTTGACGTTATATTCCTGGACATGCATTTCTGGTCTTATGAGACAAACAAGAAGGTTACCGGCGGAAAGCTTTTTAAATTGGTGAAGTATTTTAGCCAGTACCTTTGGCGGCTGGCGTTGCATCGTCCGCAGTATGTCCTCTACAATATCAGTTTTTACAAGATGCCTTTCCTGAAAGATTTTTTGTTTTGTGCCACAGGGATCCTTTTGGGTAAAAAGGTTGTGATCCATGATCATGGCCAGTATGTGCGTGAGCTTTACGATGCTTTGCCCGGGTGGCAGCAGGCGATGTTACGATGGATGCTCAAACACGCGGCCGCGAGCATTGTTATGGGCGAGGCTGTGAAGCCGCGTTATGACGGGCTGATGGCGCCGGGGAAACTCTTTGTTGTCCCAGGCACGGCGGAAGATACAAAGTCGGTTGTTTTAGGCGATCAGCGGGCTGTGGGCGGTGTTAATATCCTTTATTTTTCGCATTTAAGCCGGGATAAGGGTATTTTTGTGGCATTTGATGCGGTGCCATTGATCCTTAAAGGGCACAGGGATGTCCGCCTGACTTTCGCCGGGCCGATCGAGGATGATGCTGTTGCGGTGCGCCTTGAAACGCTGCAGAAAGAATTTCCGGGCAGGGTGAGTTATCTGGGTTATATCGATCAGAGCCGTGAACGGACGGCGATATTCCGTTCGGCGGATATTTTTATTTTTCCAACGATGAGAGACGTTTTCGGGCTGGTGCTTCTTCATGCCATGGCCGAGGGGGTGTCGATCGTGGCCTCAAGAGAGGGCACGATCCCCGAGATATTGCCCGATGCGGATCATGGGCTTTTGTTCGCAAAAGGCGATGCCTGCGCATTGGCGTCCAATGTCCTCGCTCTGGTTACGGATGAAGGCCGCCGGCGGAAGATGGGCCAGGCCAACCGGGCGCGCTTTGAGCAATGTTATTCACTGGGCGTTTATGGCAAGATGATGTCAGATGTCTTTTTGAAAATAGATGACGAGGCATGATCCGTGTCGATTTGTGCATAATATCGTGTCAACTTGTGCATAATATATTGTTCTTTTGTGCATAATTCTATGGTATGCTCTTGTGTAATGGTGCAAGGCGGACACAAGGTCCGCCCGCTGCTTGTATAAGGAGATTTGCGTATGAAGTATATTTCACGTCGGATGGAGGCGCGGATCGCGGAGGCTTTTCATTCGCATCCGGTGGTCATTCTGACAGGGCCAAGGCAGGTTGGCAAGAGCACGCTTCTGGAGCAAGCGGGCTTTTTAAAGGATTGGCGATATTTGACCCTGGATGACGCGGATGTCCTGGCGCAAGCCAAGGAAGACCCCAAGGGATTGCTTTCGCAGGACAGGCCGACCATTATTGACGAGATCCAAAGATCTCCCGAATTATTGGTGACAGTAAAATATTTTGTTGATAAGTCTGATCGTCAGCGGAAATTTGTTCTATCAGGCTCCGGGAATATTTCATTACGCCAGGCTCCCCGGGAAACTTTGGCCGGACGGGCAAAATATTTGCATTTAACGGGTTTTTCATCGAGAGAATTAAATCCGACGTTGACGGCGGGTGTATTTGATCAGATATGGGAAGGCAAAGAGGCCAAGCCGGGGGATGCATCTTCGGATGGTAATATGCCGCAAGTTGTATGGCGGGGTTGCCTGCCGGGTGTTGTATTGGCCAGGAACGACAAGATCGCGTTGGAGAGGATGAACAGCTATGTGGATACTTTTATTCAACGGGATATTCAGGATCTGGTAAGGATACGGCATCCCGAGCATTTTCGCCGATTAATGGAGGCTTTGGCTCAGGCGACTGGCTGGGAGAGCGTGCAGGAGGAATTGTCGAAGTTTTGCGGCGAAACCAGGACAAATGTCAGCAGATATATGAGTCTTCTGAAGGATACCAATTTATTGTATGAATTAAAGGGATATTCCGTTAAGGGGGAGAGGGCGTATAAGCAGGCTAAATATTATTGGTTTGATTCAGGGGTGGCGTGTTTTCTCGCGGGGATCCATTCTTCCCGCGGTTTGGGTAAAACCGAGATCAAAGGGCGTTATTTTGAGAATTTTGTCCTTCAACAGATAATGTCCTGGGCTTCCCTGCAGATGATCACGCCGGAATTGTTTTATTGGAGGCCAAAGAATGGAGCGGCTGAGGTTGATTTTGTGATCCGTTCCAGCGGCCAGGTTATTGGGGTTGAGGTGAAATCATCGAATGAAATTAATTTCAAAGATACCCGGTCAATGCGGGAGTTCCTCGCGGCCCATCCGGAAGCAGGCAAGGGGATCATTGTTTATGGCGGGCGCAAGACCTACTCAGTGGCGACGAATATTTATGCTATTCCTTGGACCGCTTTTTGATCGGTTCGGGAAGTGATAAGGACGAGGGATGATAGGCAGGATCTTTTCAAAATGTTACGCCTGGCGTATTCCGCTGATCTGCGGGTTAGTGTCTCTCTTGGGGCTTCAGCAGCGTTTTGCTTCACTGGCGGGGCGTGAACTTTGGGGCGACGAGATCTATCAGTTAGGTTTGATCCAGGGGCCGTTCAAGCATTTCTGGTCGCATAATGCTTATGGCGATTTCTCCTGTTTCCCCGGCGATTATCTGATCTCCTGGCCGTTCGTAACCTTGTTCGGGAATAATAAGTGGGGCATTATGATCCCCCATATCCTGGTCGCGATCATTGGCTTTGTGATCTTGTATTTTCTGTGCCGCCGGTATTTTCGGACAGCGTTCGCGTTTGTTGTGACATTTGCCGTTGTGGCCATGAATCAGAGCCTGGTCTATCATGCGTTTGAATTTCGGCCTTACGGCGTTCTGCCGATCCTGGCTTTGGGCGGGTTTCTGTGTCTGGACCTGTTGTTCACCGGGTTTCGGCGGATGAATGTTTGGTCCAAGGGCTTGATCGCGTTGTTCCTTGTTTATTTTGTCAGTTTCCATATTTACAGTTTTGTTATTCTGACGCTTCTGTTGATCTTTCAGTTCCTTTCCCGGCGTAATGATCTCAGATCCGAGCCGGTATCCGGGGCGTTCTTGATCTATCTTCTGCTTATTTTTAGTTGTCTGGCCGGGATGTGGCTTTGGTATGCCGCGCCTAACCTCGGGATATTTGGTTTTGAGCGATCCGCGTTCGAGCAAACGCGGCCTGTGTTTGAATACCTGCCTAATCCGTTGGCGGATATGGGCGGGTTCTTGAAGGCGATCTTCGGTAACATGATCGGATTCTCCAAGTTGAAATGGACAGCCATTGGGTTGCTGGCTTTGTTCGTGCCGTGGAATGATCAGCGGCGCAAGCAGGCCGGGTTCCTGCTTCTGGTTGTCGTCCTTGGTCTTCAGTTTGTGTTGCTTACGACACTTTTTAAACAATATTGGTTTCTCCTGCGCCAGATCACCTGGGTCATGCCGCTTGCGGCGTTCCTGTTGGGATGGCTGTGGGATTCGTTGTTGTCATGGAAAGGGTACAAAAAAGCATGATCCATTTCATATTTCCTGTTTATAACGAAAAAGACAATTTGCCCGGGCTTATCGCGGGTATCCGCCGGATGATGGCGGGCAAGCCGTACCGGATGGTCGCGGTCAATGACGGTTCTACCGACGGTTCCCTGGAATTCCTTAAAAAAGAACAGGGCAATGACCTTGTGATCTCGGGTTCGGTCATCAATATGAATGTCGGCGCGGTATTTTCCGCGGGTATTCATGAGGCGCTTAAAGGCGCTGCCGATGATGATGTGGTCGTTATTATGGAAAGCGACCAGACGAGCGAGCAGGACCTGGTCTTGCCCATGGCCGGGCGCATTACCAGTGGCGAGGCGGATATTGTGGTTGCTTCGCGGTATCTTCCGGGCGGGAAATATGTCAATTTTCCATTACCAAGAGTGGTCTTTAGTCATTGCGCCAACCGCCTGATGCGGGCATTTTTCCCTGTTGCTTCCGTGGAAGATTACACGATTTTCTTCAGGGCCTATCGGGCGGGCGTGCTCAAGAAAGCGTCGGAATATTTCGGGCCGTTCGGGTTGATACAATCCAAAGGGTTTGTGGCCAACGCGGAGCTTCTGGTCAAGCTGTCCCTTTTGACGGACAAGATCATCGAGGTCCCTTTTGTGTATAATTACGGCAAGAAAAAGGGAGCGAGCAAGATCAATGTCCTGCGGACGATCAATGAGTATTTCACGCTCATCAATTATTTGAAACGCATCATTGCCAAGCATCGGACTTTATTTATGTCGAGCAACAAGCGCGATTAAGTGCCAATAATGCAGATATTATTGCATTTTATATGCCAATTATGGTATATTTGACCGTATGGATAGATCAGCGATAAAAGACCTTTATAACTGGAAAGATTCAAAGGTTCGCAAGCCACTATTAGTAAAGGGGTTGCGGCAGTCCGGGAAGACTTATCTTCTTAAAGAATTTGGAAGGCGAGCTTATGATGATGTCGCTTATTTTAATTTTGAAGGTAATGAACATTTACAGAAATGTTTTGAGCGGGACCTTGATCCTCGGCGAATAGTTACAGAGTTGGGCGTGTTTCGCGGAAAAGCCATTAGGCCTGAAGCAACGTTGATCATTTTTGATGAGATACAATTTTGCGGCCTTGCTTTAACCTCTTTGAAGTATTTCTGTGAGAAAGCGCCTGAGTATCATGTGGTTTGCGCTGGATCATTGATCGGGATCGCCGTAGCAAAGCCATTTTCTTTTCCTGTCGGCAAGGTTGATTTTCTGACATTGCGCCCGATGGGTTTCTATGAATTTGTTTTGGCGGAACAGGGAAAAGATATCCTTGATTTCTTGTCTGGCTTGAAGAAGTCGGAGCCGATCCCTGAATTGTTTACCGGGAGACTGGTTGATCTCTTGAGAAATTATTATATTACGGGTGGTATGCCGGAAGCTGTTGCTAAATGGGTAGAAACAAAAGATGTTTCTGCTGTCGAAATGGTTCAGCAGCAGATATTGGATTCTTACGAACTGGATTTTGCCAAGCACGCGCCTGTAGCGGATATTCCAAGGTTGAATCTGATCTGGAAGTCCATTCCCAGCCAGCTTGCCAGGGAGAATGGCAAATTTATTTTTAGCCATGTCAGGCCGGGGGCAAGGGCGAAAGAGCTTGAAGATGCCCTTGAATGGCTGATCGCGGCCGGTATGGTTCATAAAGTTGCCAGGATAGAGAAACCGTTTATGCCTCTTTGCGCGTATGCCGATCGTAATTACTTTAAATTGTATGCGGCGGATGTTGGCTTATTGAGAAAAATGGCCCAATTGCCTGCCGAGACGATCTATCAAGGACCGGAGGTGTACAAAGAGTTTAAAGGGGCTTTGGCGGAGAACTTTGTATTGACGGAGTTGTTGAATTCCGGTATTTCTATGCCGTTTTATTGGAAGTCTAATAATTTGGCAGAGCTTGATTTTATAGTACAGATCGGGTCAGGGATTGTGCCTGTTGAAGTGAAATCCGGGCGTAATAACAGATCCCGCAGCCTTGCGGAGTACAGGAAGAGATATTCGCCGGAGATCGCGGTGACAACATCCCTGGACAATCTTTCCGGTGAGAGGTTGAGGAATATCCCGCTCTATTTGTTGTGGAAGTTCCAGGAGTATGTTTTGGCGGAATAGATCGTTGAGTTAAGGATCCGGGTTTTTCCAAACGATTCAGGAGAGACAAATGAAGATACTGATCACAGGCGGCGCGGGGATGGTGGGCTCGCATGCGGCGGAACATTTTGCCAACAAGGGCTGTGAGGTCCTGGTCTACGACAACCTGATGCGTTCGAAGATATTTGGCGTCGACAAGAAGTCTGTTGAGTACAACTGGAATTTTTTAAAACAGTTCAGGAATATCCAGTTGGTCAAGGCGGATATCCGCGATCGTAAAATCCTGGAAGCGACGTTTAAAAAATTCAAGCCCGATGCCGTAGTTCATGCCGCGGGCCAGCCGGGGGTGGGGTTCTCTCTGGCGGATCCCTGCGAGGATGCTTCCATCAATGCTGTTGGATCGTTGAATGTTGTTGAGGCTTTGCGTCAGGCCAACCCCAAGGCCGCGCTGGTGTATTGTTCGACCAATAAAGTTTATGGGGATAACGTGAATCGTTATCCGATCCTTGAGAAAAAGACCCGGTATGTCTTTCGTACGATCAAGGGCGTGCCGGAAACCTGTTCCATTGATCATTGCGGGCATACGCCTTATGGCGTTTCCAAGTTGACGGGCGACCTTTATGTCCAGGACGCGGCGCAGTCGTTCGGCTTGCGCACCGGGGTTTTTCGCATGAGCTGCACTTATGGCACGCGGCAGTTCGGGTTTGAGGACCAGGGCTGGATCGCCTGGTTCGCGATCCGGTTTATCCAGGGCAAGCCGCTCACGATCTACGGGGACGGTAAGCAGGTGCGCGATGTGCTGTGGGTGGGGGACCTGGTCAATGCGTTCGATAAATTTATTCTGTCCAAAGACCCTTCGGTTGTTTTAAATATTGGCGGCGGGCCGGACAACACGCTTTCGCTTTTGGAACTCATCGGGTTGCTCGAGGATATTACGGGTCGTTCGGTCAAGGTCGGGTTTGATGACTGGCGCAAGTTCGACCAGAAGGTTTATATTTCCGATATTGCCAAAGTCAAACGATCGCTTCAATGGAAACCGACGGTCGTTCCACGGGAGGGCGTTACCCGGATCGTGGAGTGGATCGAACAGAATAAGAAATTATTTCGATGAAGAAAGGCCTTGCAAGTATAACTTATATGTAGTATATTCCCGATTGGTAGAACCCCAAGGGAGTTTGTTCCTGTATGGAAAACATGATCCGTCGATTGAGAATAAAGCTTCCTTCCCGGCAGTCAGCTTTTTTATGGGGCCCGCGCAAGACGGGGAAGACGACATTCTTACGTAAGAATTTCCCTGATAGTGTTTCATTTAATTTTCTTGATACAGACCTTTTTTTTGATGTGAGTAAAAGCCCTTCTGTCCTGCGGCACCGGATCCTGGGGTTGACGCCTGTACAGCTTTCCCATCCTGTTATCCTTGATGAAGTTCAGAAGATCCCGGCAGTGATGGATGAGGTCCATTATTTGATCGAAGAGAAAGGGCTGCGGTTCATTCTCTGCGGTTCAAGCGCCCGCAAGTTGAGGCGCGGGCACGCCAATCTTTTGGGCGGCAGGGCGTGGCGATATGAAATGCTCCCGTTTGTTTCCGCGGAATTGCCGCGCTTCAACTTGTTAAAAGCATTGAATAACGGATTGATCCCTTCCCACTATTTGCAGGATGACGCGCAACGGTCTTTGACGGCTTATGTGCAGGATTACCTGAAAGAAGAGGTTGCGAGCGAGGGGTTGGTGCGCAACATTCCCGCGTTCTCAAGATTCTTTGATGCCATGAGTTATTCCCATGGTGAAATGTTGAATTTCGCGAATATCGCGCGTGATTGCGGTGTGGAGGCGAAAACGGTCAGGGAATATTATCAGATCCTGGTGGATACCCTTCTGGGGCGTTTGGTGGCTCCCTTTAAACGATCCCAGGACAGGGGCGTTATTACCCGGGCGGAGAAATTTTATCTTTTTGATGTCGGGGTGGCGGGTGCTGTGCTTAAACGGAAGATCCATGACCTAAAAGGGGATGTTTTCGGGAAAGCGTTTGAACATTTTATTTTTATGGAATTGGCCGCGTTCCGTGAATATGACCGTAAGGATTTTGAGATCAATTATTGGCGGACCAAGTCGGGGCATGAGGTTGACTTTGTTCTGGCCGGCGGAGAAGTGGCGGTGGAGGTTAAAGGTGTCTCAAGGGTTGATAGCGCGGATATGCGGGGATTACGATCTTTTGTTGATCAGTATAAACCCAGGAAAGCGATCCTTGTTTGTAATGAACGCGCCATGCGCCGGGTGGGGGATATTATGATCATGCCATGGCAAGACTTTTGTCAGCAGTTGTGGGGTGGAGATATTCTTTCATGAGAGCGGTTGATATTTACTGCATTATTATTACGGTTGTTTATCTTGCCTGGCGGGCGGTTGTTTTTATCGCGCGATGATACCGCTCGCCCATCTTCCAACATTGCTTCTTTTAATAGGTTATCCGATCTACTGGCTGGAGCTTTATGCCTGGCCTCATTCTACAGGGCATACTTCCTGGATCGCGACGGTCTTGTTCGCGATAGCGGCCCTGGCGGTTGTCTGTCGTGAAAAGATCGTGGTCCGCGCACTGGACTTGCCCAAATGGTTTTTATTCGCGGCGGCCGGGCTTGTGGGCGTTATTGTTTGTGTTGCATTCGCCGCGTCTTTGCTTCCGCCGCACCTGCCCCAGGAATTCGATGTTATTAATTACCATATTACGTTGCCCCGTCAGCACTTGATCGCCGGATCTTTTGCGCATTTGCCATGGTCATCGGCAGATCTCTTCCTGTTGCCCATTGATTTTGCCCTTGCGCCTTTCTGGCTGGCAACGGAATTACCTAATAAATGGCCACAATTTTGTTTTATGTTGGGAGTAGCCGCCGTGGCCGCTTGTTTGACGGCGCGCTGGTCCAACGGGCGGATGGCGGCATCGGTCGTTGCGGTGACGGCTGTGTTTGGCCTTCATTCTTTTGGTATTCAGGTCGGGACCGGGATGCTGGATATAGCGCTTTGTTATTTGTTCTTCGCGGCTGTTGATAGTTTTTTGTCGGGTAACATAAGGTTGGCGGCTGTTGAGTTTGCGTTCTTTCTCTGGTCGAAGCCGTTGATGCCGGCGTTGATGGTGATGGTCTTGATCGGGATGATCGTGTCCTATCTTGTTTTTCGTATAGCGCGGGGGAGTGTTGTTTTTCCCAGTTATCCCTGGAAGAAGGGTGCGTTTTATTTTTTGTTGGCCAGTATTCTTGTCGCCGGCCCGTTCATGGCCAAATCAATTTTGGTCGCGGGAACGCCGCTTTATCCGGTGACCAGGGTTGTTTTAAGCCGGGATGATTGCGCGCCGGGCCATCGCGAGAGGCTTTCTTCGGTGGATCAGGTTTCCTGTATCTGGAAAGAGATCAAGGACGGTTATGGCCATGGCCGTTCTTTGCTCGCGTTCATGGGACATTTCTGGCTTATTGCTGTTCCTGAAAAAGGCGTGAATAATTCTTTTGATTATCCACTAGGTTTGATATTTCTGATTTCTCTATTTCCATTCCTGTTGATATCCTGGCAGAGGCTCAAGGACCGAAAGATGCCTGTCCTGGCGGTTTTTGTTGTGGTATATTGGGCTTTATGGTTTTTCGGGTCACAGCAGAGCCGTTTCCTGTTGATCCCTTTGGTCGGGATGTTTATTTTTGTGGCTGTTGAGCTGGGCAAGCCTTCGCGCATTTTCCTGGGATGTATCTTGTTGGCCTTGTCGATGACCGCGGCGTCTGTTGTCCGTGCGCATCGGCCAGACTTTGGTCGATCGGCGTATGGTGTCTTAAGGGCCGAGGACAGAGCGTTATTGGAAAGGGCCAGGACCGTCCGGGCCGGGGAGATCGTTGAAGTGGCTGCGCCTGATGTTGCATTCGCGCCATTTCTGGTGGATGTCAGGAGCGCGTCGAATACTTTTGTGATAGGCCGCGAGCATTAATACTTATTAGTGGTGATAAAGATATGTTTAGTTATGATGTCCTGGATGTTCACGTTTCGGCGGTGAACCTGGATACGGCCTTTGCCGCTATCCGTGACATGGTCGTATCTCGTTGTAAGGGCTATGTTTGTGTGGCCCCGGTGTCAACGATCGTGGATGCCCGGCGCGACCCGAAGTACAGGGCTGTGGTCAACGCGGCGGCGATGGTCACGCCCGACGGCGCTCCTGTGGCCTGGCTCGGCCGTTTAAAAGGAAATAAGGATGTGCGGCGTACGTATGGTCCCGACCTGATGCTTCAAGTGTGTGACCAGGGCCGGCCGCAAGGATTTCGTCATTTTTTTTATGGCGCAACAGGGCCTGTTTGTGATAGATTGGAACACAATTTAAAGGCAAAATTCCCCGGGGTTGTAGTAGTTGGGAAGATATCGCCGGCTTATATAGACAGGGCTGAAGCGCTTGCGGCGGATGTGATCCGGGAGATCAATGCCGCCAAACCTGATATCCTTTGGGTGGGTTTGGGCGCGCCAAAGCAGGACTTCTGGATGTCGTTCAACCGTGTGGCGCTGGATGTTCCGGTCATGATCGGTATTGGCGCGGCATTTGATTTTCACGCGGGTGTCAAGCCTCAGGCGCCGCGCTGGATGCAGGCGGGCGGACTGGAATGGCTGTTCCGGTTGTGTTGTGAGCCGCGGCGGCTTTGGAAGCGGTATTTGGTCGGGAATACTCTCTTTATTTATTGGTTAATAATGGATCTCACGCGTAAAAAATGATTAGCAGAGCCCTGGCTTTCATTATTCGTTTGTCTTATGTCTCCATTGACATCGGGTGTATCTTTCTGAGCATTTTTCTTGCTTCCTGGCTCAGGCAAGCTGCTTTTCCGATGACCCTGCAGGAATTGTTCTTCGATGCGAGCAATCCGTTCCATCTGGTCTTTGTGATCTGGTTTGTGACGGTCCTGTTCTTTAACGCCGTTCATCATTTATATCAGACCCGCCGGGAAGTGATCGAGGTGCACGAGATCGGGCAGGTGATCCGATCGATCCTTTTCGCGACGGGCACGGTCCTGATATTCGTTTACAGCATGAAGATCGTGGGGTTCCCCCGGTCGGTTTTCCTGCTGATCGTTGTTTTTACCACTGTGTTGTTCTGCCTGTGGCGGTTCCTCAAAAGGCTTTTTGTCGAATTCCTGGCATCGAATGGTTATAACAATTTTAATGTACTGATCATTGGCGCCGGGCGGACGGGTATGATGCTCGACCAGGAGATCAAGCGCCATCCAGGCTTGGGGTTGAAGGTGGTCGGGTTTCTTGATGACGTGAAGACAACGACCGAGCTTGGGCCTGACCACAAAGTGCTGGGAAAGCTTTCCAATCTGGAAGAGGTCATCCGGAAGAATTTTGTGCAAAAGGTTTTTTTTACGATCCACCCGCCGGGGAATGTCTTCTACGACATGATCGAGACCGCCAAGGACCTGCGGGTCGCGGTGCGTGTGATCCCGGTGGCCTTCGACCAGGCGGTCGGGGATATCTTCAAATTCAATATCGGTTATATCCCGGTCCTGGAGTATTTTGAATTGGGCCATAACCGTATGCAATACGGCAAGCGCCTGTTCGATTGTGCCGTATCCGGGTTGGCACTGGTATTTCTGATGCCGGTTTTTGTGTTGATCGGCCTTTTGATCAAATGCGACAGCAAGGGCCCGATATTTTATTTTTCCAGCCGTTACGGACGGAGCGGGCGGGTGTTCAAGATGTGGAAATTCCGCAGTATGGTGGCGGATGCGGACGCGATGCTGGGTGACCTTAAGGCGAAGAATGAGGTGGACGGGCCCATTTTCAAGATCCGCCAGGACCCTCGCGTGACCGGGGTCGGGAAATTTTTAAGAAAATACAGCCTCGACGAGCTTCCTCAAATTTTTAATGTTCTGATGGGGGATATGAGCCTGGTCGGCCCGCGGCCGTTGCCGCTCGACCAGGTGGAGCAGGAAGATCCGAAACAGTTAAAACGCCTGGAGGTTCGCCCGGGTATCACGGGTTTGTGGCAGGTGCGCGGCCGAAGCGACCTTCCCTTCCATCGTTTGATCAAGTGGGATACCTGGTATATTAATAATTGGTCGTTCTGGCTGGATGTCAGCATCCTGCTGGAAACGCTCCCTGTCGTGCTTAAAGGAAAAGGAGCTTATTAATGGCTGTAAAGATCAAGAAGGCGCTTATTACCGGTATTACCGGCCAGGACGGATCGTATCTTGCCGAACTTTTGCTGAAGAAGGGGTATGAGGTCCACGGGGTCATCCGCCGGGCGAGTTCGTTCAATACCCAGCGCATCGATCATTTGTACGCTGATCCGCATGAAAAAGGAGTGAAGCTCCGCCTGCACCACGGCGACCTTAACGATGCGTCGTCATTGGCGCAGGTCATCAAGTCGGTCGCGCCTGATGAAATATATAATCTTGCCGCCCAGAGCCATGTGCGGGTGAGTTTTGATGTGCCGGAATATACCGGTGAGATCACGGGAATGGGTACCACGCGTATCCTTGAAGCTATCCGGGAGATGAAGGACAGGCCAAAGTTTTACCAGGCGTCCAGTTCGGAAATGTACGGTAAGGTTCTCGAGACTCCGCAGACAGAAAATACTCCGTTTTATCCGCGCAGCCCTTACGGCGCGGCCAAGGTGTATTCCTACTGGATGACGGTCAATTATCGTGAGGCGTACAATATCTTTGCCTGTAACGGCATTCTTTTTAATCATGAGTCTCCCCGCCGTGGCGAGACGTTCGTGACGCGCAAGATCACCATGGCGCTGGCCAGGATCAAGCATGGCCTGCAGGAGAAGCTTTATCTTGGCAATATCGATTCCAAACGCGACTGGGGTTTTGCGGGCGATTATGTGGAAGCCATGTGGCTGATGCTTCAGCAGGACAGGCCCGATGATTATGTGATCGCGACGGGTGAGACATATTCGGTCAAGGAATTCCTCAAGATCGCCTTTGACTATGCCGGCATGGACTGGAAGAAGTTCGTGGCGATCGACAAGCATTATTTCCGTCCGACCGAGGTGGATCTGCTTTTGGGCAATGCGTCCAAGGCGCGCAAGAAGCTCGGCTGGAAGCCGAAGGTCAGTTTTGAGGATCTGGTGCGGATGATGGTCGACTCCGACATGGCCCTGGTTGAAAAAGAAGTTTACGGGTTGAAAGGCAAGCGATGAGTTTTTGGCCCGACAAGAGAGTGGTTGTCACCGGCGGCGCCGGGTTCCTCGGGCAGGTTGTTGTGCGTGAGCTTAAAGTGCGCGGGTGCCGGGATATTTTTATTCCCCGTTCCCGGGAATTCGACTTGCGGGAGAAAGACGGGATCGTCCGCATGCTGGGCCGGGCGAAGCCTGATATTATTTTGCACCTGGCGGCGGTTGTCGGAGGCATTGGCGCGAACCGTGAGAATCCGGGGAAATTTTTTTATGATAATCTGATGATGGGCGTCGGGCTCATGGAGCAGGCCCGTCTGGCGGGGGTCAAAAAGATCGTGGCGCTGGGGACCATTTGCGCGTACCCCAAGTTCACGCCGGTCCCTTTTAAGGAAGACGATCTCTGGATCGGGTATCCCGAGGAGACCAATGCGCCTTATGGCCTGGCCAAGAAAATGCTTTTGGTCCAGTCGCAAGCGTATCGTCAGCAGTACGGGTTTAATTCGATCTTTCTTCTGCCAGTGAACCTTTATGGTCCGGCGGATAATTTTTCGCCGGATTCGTCCCATGTTATTCCGGCGCTGATCAAGAAGTGTGTGGATGCTGTGCGCACGGGCGCCTTATCCATTGAGGTATGGGGAACAGGCAATGCCACCCGGGAATTCCTGTATGTGGATGATGCCGCGCGCGGGATCCTGCTGGCGGCCGAGAAATACGACAAATCTGACCCTGTGAATCTTGGCACGGATTTCGAGATCACGATCAAAGACCTTGCCGCGCTTATTGTTGAGCTTACCGGCTTCAAAGGGGTTATTAAATGGGACGCTTCCCAGCCTGACGGCCAGCCGCGCCGCCGTCTGGACGTGTCGCGCGCGAAAAAAGAATTCGGATTTACCGCAGAGGTGTCTTTTCGGGAAGGCCTTGCGAAAACCATCGACTGGTATAAGGCTCAGCCCTCCTGATGACAATGACCCTGTTGTGTGACCGTATCCTGTTCGTCCTGCTTTGTCTGATGATGTTCTTTCTCCCGGCTACGAATGCTTTTGTCAAGGTGGCCGCGTCGGTCGCTATCCTGGTTTTTTTCTTTAAGCGTGGTTCCTTGGGGTGGGCGGCTTTCAGGGAGCTCCCGGTCAAGTGGGTGCTCCTTCCCGCAGTATTATATTTCGGATGGTCTGGCCTTTCCATCATTTGGAGCCAGTTCCCTTTGTTAAGCCTTAAGGGTTTTATCGGTAAATCTCTTTATGCCATGTTCTTGTTCTTTATAAGTTATGAAACGCTTTCTTCCCGTAAACGCTATGGTATTTTGATAGGTGTTTTTCTGGTCTCGGCGGGGATCATTTCTCTCGACGGGCTCTGGCAGGCGTTCTCGGGGTATGATATTTTTGTGCGCGCCACGTTCAACAGCGGCCGTGTGATGGCGTCGTTCAAGCATCCTAATGATTTTGGGGCGTATTTGATCCTTGTTCTTTTGCCCGCGATCATGCTCATGATCATGGCCGGCGCCCGTTCGTTGATCGAATATACGCTCAAGAACGCTTTGCTGGCCTTTGGAGGGATCTTTTTTGTGGGGATAGCCTCAGCGGCGCTGGGCCTGACCTATTCCAGGGGCGCCTGGCTGGGAATGGTGGTCGCGGTGGTTGTTTTTATTCTTTTTAACCGCCGTTTTTGGCCGGTGGTCTTGGCGTTCATGGCCCTGTTCATTGTGGTTTTTCAGCCGTTGCTCCTCAAGGTCCGCGATGTGTCCCTTGTTTCGGACGCGGTGATGGAACAGGAGAAGATCCTGTCGTTTAACGGGAACGGGAGGCTCACGTTCTGGCATGACGCGATCAATATCATTAAAGACAACCCTGTCCTTGGAACAGGGCTTAATACATACACAATGGTGATCAAGAAATATGTGACCATGTGGGCGATCTATCCCCATAATTGTTATTTGCAAATGGGGGCGGAGCTCGGGCTGGTCGGGTTGGCTTTATTCTTGTGGTTCCTGACCGCGATCATTGTTCAGGTGTCGTTTTTGATCCGGCGCTTGCCGCAAGCGCCGGAGCGCTGGCTGCTGGCCGCTTTTTTTGCCGGCTGGTGCGGGTTTTTGGTGCACAGCGGCCTGGATACGACGCTTTATTCGTCTCAATTGACCGCCATATTCTGGGTTTTGACCGGAGCTATGGCGGCGTTTGGCAAGCAATCCCTGGGAGGGTGCGATGGATCAAAATAATTCCGGAAAGTGCAATATGTCGTCGGCGCATGGGTGGCTGATCCTGGCGTTCGTGCCTTTGGCCGTGATCCTGGTCTCTTTTGTCTTAGGCGGATGGTCCTGGGGTTTGATGGACGATTTCGGCATGCTTAAACAGCCCGGCAATTGGTGGGAAAGGTTTACAGGGTTTTGCCAGGCCTGGATGGCCTCCGGGTATATCCGCCCCACTCTGGCATTGCATTCTGCGGTCTTTTATAAGGTCTTTGCCAGCAGTCCGGCCGCATTCTATATTTTCCGTTGGGCCGAGTGTGTCCTGGCATTGGGGGTATGGGCCTTTCTGGCTTTCCGGGTTACGCGCAGTCATTTTGCTGCGCCGCTTTTTGTTTTTGCGGTATTGTCTTTTTGCCAGATTTACGATGCTTTCTTTTACCTTTCCACGCACGAGATCCTCGGTGTCCTGTTCTTCGGGTTTGCTCTTTTGTTTTTTCTGAATGCGTTTGAGCAGAGGCTGGACAATGGCGGGACGATCCGTTGGGGGGCAATGGCGGCAGGGATCTTTTTCCTGTTGTTAACCGTCGGTTCCAAAGAACCATTTCTTGCGACTATGGGGGCTGTGGGGGCAAGTTCGATCATTGTGTCTCTTCTCGACCGAAAGAAAGGGGTCCTGGTGTTCGGGGTCGCCTGCCTTTTGGTTGCCGCGGCCTATGCAGTGTTCCTGAATAATTTCTTTAGCAGGAGCGAGTATACTTCGGTCTATGTGGTCACGAATTTCAGCGCTATTGGACAGAATGTGTTGTTGTGGGCGCAAAAAGACCTGTTGTATCACGCGCCCTGGATCCTGTTGGCTGTTGTCCTGATGGTGTTTCAGAAAGGAGCTGTTTCCCGCCCGTGGACCCGCGCGAGGCTGTGGGTATTTTTAACGGGAGCCCTGGCTTACGCGGGATATCTGCTGGTCCTTCTTCCCTGGGCTGTCTGGGGGTATTATGTCCTTCCGTTTGGTTTTTTCTTTGCGTTTGTGCTCGCTGTTTTACTGGCGGAAAGGGTGGAGGCGTTACCCCTGCCTTCGTTCGCCGTGCTCGCCGCAGGGTCGTTTGTTTTTGTCCTGGTCGTCAGCGCTACGGTCCTGAAATTCCATTCCACCTATCAATATGATACGGCGAACCTGATGAAGTGGATGGCGACCAATGCCCTTTTTGAACATGAACTTGAGTCGGGCGCGGTCGTCCGGGGCAATGCGATCGAACCGTGCAACGCGATCGTCAGCCAGGTGAATGCCCTTTACGGCAAAGGGTACAAGGATTTTATTTTTACGCCTACGGTCGGGGCGATCCTCGGGGACGCGAAGACCCGTTATTACTTATGGGGACGGAACTGGGGGGACCAGGATCTTTCCCGCCTTGGAATAATGTGGACGCCCATGTTCGTCAGTGAACATTGGGTCCTTTTCCGGCGAATGATTTGAGGTTTGACAAAAGGGCTTCACTAAATATAATAGGGGTTCATTTTCTTTCTTATTTGATCATTCGGAGGCGTTATGAATAAGCAGACAGTACGGGATGTGAGTTTAAAAGGAAAAAAGGTCATTATCCGCGTGGATTTCAATGTCCCGCTGGAGGGGGACAAGATCACGGATGATATCCGTATCCGTGCCGCCATACCGACCATTAAATACGTTGTTGATAATGGCGCGGCGAAAGTGATCCTGATGAGCCATCTGGGCCGTCCAAAGGGCGTTGGTTTCGAAAAAGAATTCTCTCTTGCCCCGGCGGCAAAGCGCCTGGCGGAGCTTCTGGGGTATCCGGTCAAGTTGATGTCTGACTGTGTGGGCGCGGACGTCAAAAGCGGCGTCGCTTCGGCGGCGGAGAAAGTGGCGCTTCTTGAGAACCTTCGTTTTCACAAGGAAGAAGAAAAGAACGACCCCGCTTTTGCCAAAGAGCTCGCGTCGCTGGCGGATATTTATGTCAATGACGCGTTCGGCACCGCGCACCGCGCGCATGCCTCGACCGCCGGTATCGCCGCGTACCTTCCGGCGGTGAGCGGTTTTCTGATCGAAAAAGAACTGCAGTATCTCGGCCTCGCGGTCAATAACCCCGAGCGTCCCCTGGTGGTCATCCTGGGCGGCGCGAAAGTGTCCGACAAGATCATGCTCATCGAGAACCTGCTTAAGAAAGCCGACACGATCATCATCGGTGGCGGCATGGCATATACGTTCCTGAAAGCGCAGGGTATCAATATCGGGAATTCCAAGCTGGAAAAAGACAAGATCGACCTGGCCAGGACTCTTTTAGAGAAGGCCAAGGCCGCGGGCGTTCGCGTTGAGTTGACCGAGGATTTTGTGATCGTCCCGAACTTTGATTCCAATGATGGCAAGATATCGGATGTTATCCCCGATGGTTTCGAGTCGCTGGATATCGGCCCCAAGACCCGTGCCAAGTTCAAGAAGGTGCTTGATGGTGCGAAGACCGTTGTGTGGAACGGCCCGCTGGGCGTGTTCGAGCGCGATGCGTTCGCCAATGGCACCCGGGAGATCGCGTTCCATTTGGCGTCCCTGAAAGACAAGGGCGTCAAGACCATTATCGGCGGCGGTGACAGCGCGGCGGCGGTGCTCAAGTTCGGGCTGGACAACAAAATGACGCATATTTCAACAGGCGGCGGGGCTTCCCTTGAATATCTGGAAGGCAAAGAGCTTCCCGGGATCACGGCGCTTAACGACAAGAAATCCACGGGCGGTTGCGGCTGCAGTTGTTCGTGTAATTAAGGGATATCCACTATGCGCAAGAAAATTATTGCAGGTAACTGGAAGATGTACAAGACAGCATCCGAGGCGGCGGAACTGGTGGCCGCTCTCAAGAAAGACATCGGCGGCGTTACCGCGGTGGATGTGGTGGTATGCCCGCCTTTCGTCCATTTGGGGGCAACGGTCGAGAATTGCCGGGCCAGCGCGATCGCTGTCGGCGCGCAGAATGTTTACTGGGAGGATTCCGGGGCGTTCACCGGCGAGGTTTCTGGCCCGATGCTGGCGTCTGTGGGCGTGAAGTATGTGATCGTCGGCCATTCCGAGCGCCGGCAGTTTTTTGGCGAGACGAATGAGACCGTTAATAAACGCACCAGGGCGGCGCTGAAGAACGGGTTGAAACCGATCGTGTGTGTGGGTGAGAATCTTGCCGAGCGCGAGAGCGGCCGGACGTTCGATGTTATCCGCGATCATGTGACCGGTTCGCTTGCGGGTTTTACCAAGGAAGATATGCTTAAAGTGGTGCTGGCTTACGAGCCGGTGTGGGCGATCGGTACGGGCAAGACCGCGACCGCGACCCAGGCGCAGGAAGTACACAAGTTCATTCGCGAAATATTGCTTAAGATGTTCGACAAGGCCACGGCGGATGCCACGCGTATCCAGTACGGCGGCAGTGTGAAGCCGGAGAATATCGCCGAGCTCGTTGTTGAGCCGGATATTGACGGCGCGCTGGTTGGCGGAGCCAGCCTCAAGGCGGATTCTTTTGCCGCGCTTGTCAGAAATTCGATGAATTAAACGGGGGTTCGATGTGATCACATTTTTAACGGTTGTTCATATTATTACATGTATCCTGCTTGTCGCGACCATCCTGATGCAGTCGGGTAAAGGCGGCGGGTTGGCGGAAAGTTTCAGTTCGGCCGAGAGCCTTCTGGGCGCGCAGACCAGTGTTGTCATGGTGAGAGTAACGACGGGGATCGCGTGTGTTTTTCTTTTCACGTGTTTGAGCCTGGCGGTATTGACAGCCCGGCAGGGGACGTCCCTGATGAGGCGGGTCCCCGCGCACGCGGCCAAAACGAAGACGGTTGACGTGGAAAAGCTGTTCGACCAGGCGCCATCGCAGACGATCACCCTTAACGCGCAGTCGCCGGCAGTTCCTGTGAATACGGCAAAATAATGACATTCTTTTTTAATATCACAAAGAACACAGCACTTATCCTGCTGTGTTTTTTTGTTTTTACGGGGGTGGTGCTGGCTGGCGGCCAGGCGCGTTACGGCGGTGAACTTGTGCTGGCCATCACCTCCGACCCGAAATCCTTTAATCCTGTCCTCGCGAAAGAAACATCCACGACCGAGATCACCAGCCGCCTGTTCGAAGGCCTGACCACGGTTGACGCGTTTGACATGAAGGTGAAGCCAAACCTGGCGCAGCGTTGGGATGTCAGCCCGGATGGGCTAACCTGGACTTTTGTCCTGCGCGGCGGCCTTCGCTGGTCGGATGGCATTGCACTGACGGCGGATGATGTGGTGTTCACGTTTAATGACCTTATTTTCAACGATGCGGTGCCGAATTCCGCGCGGGATATTTTTACAATAGAAGGCCATCCGCTCAAGGTCGAGAAGGTTGACGCGCAAACCGTTCGTTTTATTCTTCCCTGCAAGTTCGCGCCGTTCCTGCGCGGGATGGGGCAGGAGATCCTGCCCAAACATGTCCTGGAAAAAGCGGTTAAGGAAGGGCGTTTCGCGTTCACCTGGGGTATTGACAGCCCGAAGTCGATCGTCGGCAGCGGGGCGTTCATCCTTGAGGCGTATCAGCCCGGACAGGCCGTGGTACTCAAGCGCAACCCGTTTTATTGGAAGAAGTCCGATAATGGCGATGCCCTGCCGTATCTGGACCGGGTGCGGTATGTGATCGTGCCGAGCATGGATGTGGAACTCTTGAAATTCATGGAAGGCTCGATCGATGCGTATGGCGTGCGCGGGATGGACTATCCGTTATTAAAACCGTTGGAGAGTGAACGGCATTTTAAGATCTACGACCTTGGCCCCGATATGGGCGCGAGTTTTGTGGTCTTCAACCAGAATCCCGGCAGGAACATGAAAACGGGCAAGCCTTATGTCGCGCCGCATAAGCTGGCGTGGTTTTCCAGCCGTGATTTCCGCCGGGCTGTGGCGCACGCGGTGGACAAGGCGCGGATCATTGAGATCGTCAAGAATGGCCTGGGCTATCCCCAGTATTCTCCCGAAAGCCCCGGCTCCGGTTTCTTTTATTGTAAAGATGTGCGCAAATACGATTATGACCTTAACAAGGCGCGCGAGTTATTGCGCGCGGCGGGGTTCAAGGACATTAATAATGACGGGGTACTGGAAGACAAGGACGGGCGGCCGTTGGAGTTCACCCTGCTGACCAACGCGGATAATACCGAGCGGGTGGATATTGCGTCCATTATCCGTAATGACCTTGAGAGTGTCGGCATGAAGGTGAATTTCCAGCTTGTCGAGTTCAATACGCTGGTAGGGAAGCTGACGTCGACGTTCGAGTGGGATGCGGTCGTGCTCGGGTTGACCGGGTCTGTTGACCCGCATTTCGGGCAGAATGTCTGGCTGTCGTCGGGGCAGCTGCACATGTGGAACCCGAAGCAGACGGTTCCGGCAACGGCCTGGGAAAAACGCATTGATGAAATATTTGCCGCTGGCGCCCAGGAACTTGATGAAACAAAGCGCAAGGCGTATTACGATGAATACCAGACGATCGTTGCGGATGAGGTCCCCATGGTTTATACGGCGCTCAGCGCGCGTTTGACGGCCGTACGCAATAAATTCGGCAATTTAAAGCCCGCGGTCTATGGCGGGGTTTTTCATAACCTTGAAGAGATCTATGTTGAAGTTCATCCTTAAACGCTTATTCATCGCGGTCTTTCTTCTTCTCGCCATGAGCTTCATGACGTTCATGCTCATGCGCCTGACGCCGGGGAATTATTTGGACACGCTCAAGCTTGACCCGCAGATATCGTCGGAAACACTGGCGCATTATGAAAAGCTTTATCATTTGAACGATCCCGCGTTCCTGCAATACGGTTATTGGCTCAAGAACCTTTTGTGCGGGGAAATGGGCTATTCTTTTTATTACAATGTGCCGGTGACCAGTATTATCGGCGGGCGCATCTGGAACACGTTTGTGCTGTCGCTCAGCGCGTTTTTGCTGACCTGGCTTCTGGCGATCCCTTTGGGCGTCTGGGCGGCACTGCATCGCAATCGTTGGGTGGACAGGGTGGCGCAGGTCCTGGCGTATGTGTTCTTGTCTTTGCCCGGATTTTTCGTGGCCATGATCCTGTTATTTTGGGCGAGCCAGACCGGAGTGCTTCCGCTGGGCGGGATGCACAGCCCTGGTTTCGAGCTTATGCCCTGGTGGCGCCAGGCGCTTGACCTGGGCGCGCATCTGGTGATACCGACCGTGGCATTATCGCTGGGATCGGTGGCGGCGTTACAGCGCATCATGCGCGGGAATATGCTCGAAGAATTGGGCAAGCAGTATGTGCTGGCCGCCCGGGCGAAGGGGTTGCCGGAGGACAGGGTCATTTATGTGCATGCCTTGCGCAACGCGCTCAATCCGCTCATCACTCTTTTGGGATATGAATTCGCGGGATTGCTCAGCGGCGCGGCGATCATGGAGATCATTACCAGCTGGCCGGGGCTGGGCGCGCTGATGCTGACGGCGGTGCGTTCCAAAGATATTTACCTGGTGATGGCGAGCATGCTGATGGGCGGGGTGATGTTCATCATCGGGAATCTGATCGCGGATATCCTGCTGGCCAAGGCGGACCCGCGGATAAGGCAGGAGAAGGCTTCTTTATGAAAGACGCGTTCTTAAGGAATAAATGGGCGGTGGCTGCGTTGTGGGCACTGGGCGCGCTTTATGCCTGCGCGCTTTTCGCCGATTTTCTTGCGCCTTATTCTTTTAAGGATGAAGCCCGCGGCCTTTCGTATTGCCCGCCGACCGCTATCCATATCATTCATGAAGGCCGGTTGCGGTCTCCGTTCGTTTACGGGATGAAATTGACCTTTAACGAGTATCGCCAGCGCATTTATGTGACGGATCGTGCCAAGGTGTATCCTGTTAAATTCTTTTCGTCCAGGTTGTTCTTGGTGGATGCACCCGGGCGATTATATTTATTGGGTGCAGACAGCCGGGGGCGTGATGTTTTCTCCCGCATCATTTATGGCGCGCGGGTATCTTTGACCATTGGGTTGATCGGCGTGCTCATATCGTTCGCGCTGGGGCTTCTGGTGGGGGGGATCGCCGGATATTACGGCGGGCGGATCGATAATGTCTTGATGCGCCTGTGCGAAGTGCTGATGATGGCGCCGGGGTTTTACCTTTTGCTGGCCCTGCGCGCGGCGGTGCCGGACAATTTTAATTCGGTGCAGGTGTATTTTGCGATCGTCATTATCCTTTCGGTGATCGGCTGGGCGGGGTTGGCGCGGGTGGTGCGCGGGATGTGCTTGTCGTTGCGTGAGCGTGATTATGTGCTGGCGGCAAAAACGTTTGGCTTAAGCGATGTCCAGATCATTATCCGTCATATCCTGCCGCATACGGTGGCGTATTCTATCGCGGCGGTGATGCTGTCGATCCCGGGTTATATTCTGGGCGAGTCGGCGCTTAGCCTGATCGGCTTGGGGATACAGGATCCGTATGCCAGCTGGGGGAACATGCTTTCGGACGCGATGAGCATCGTGCGTATTAAATTTGCACCGTGGATCCTGTGGCCCGCGTTCTTTATTTTTATCAGTGTTGTTTGTTTTAACGTGATCGGCGACGCCCTGCGCGACGCGCTTGATCCGATGTTGAAGAGGGAGGCGAATGTTTAGTGCCGCGGAGATTGACTTAATGGGCTGCCTTATTGGTAATTAATTTCATGACGGATATCCTTTGCATACAACATTTGTCGGTAAGTTTGGGCCATACGCGGATCTTGCGCGATGTCTCGTTTGATGTTCCCCAGGGTTCGATCACGGGCATTGTCGGTGGGTCGGGATCGGGCAAGACGACGATCGGACTGGCTATTCTCGGGCTTTTGCCGGATGTCATGGAACGGACAGACGGACGGATCGTATTTGACGGCCAGGATATCACGGATCATTCAGGGCAGCAGATGCGCGCTCTGCGCGGGGCCGGCGTGAGCATGGCATTTCAGGAGCCGATGAGCGCTTTTAATCCGGTCATGACTATCGGCGCGCAGATCGGGGAAACAGTTTTGGCGCATGAGAATGTTTCCGGGACGATCGTGCGTGAGCGTACGCTTGCGGCCTTGCGTTCGGCCGGGATCAATGACGCGCAGCGGGTGGCCGCAGCGTATCCTTTCGAGCTTAGCGGCGGCCTGCGCCAGCGCGCCATGATCGCCCAGGCCATTGTCTGCCGCCCGAAGCTGCTTATTGCTGATGAGCCGACCAGTAGCCTGGATGTCAATACCCAGGACAAGATCCTGGATCTTTTTAAAGAATTGCGCCGTTCGCTGGGATTGGCCATTGTTCTTGTTACGCATGATCTCGGTGTTGTGCGCCGCGTCGCCGATGAGGTCGTGGTCCTGTGCAAAGGCGAAGTGGCCGAGCAGGGCAAGGCAGAGGCGGTGTTGAGTTCGCCCCGTTGCGGGTATACCCGGACACTTCTTGAAGCGGAGGGCCTGTAGGATGTTGCTGGAGTTAAAGAATATCCAAAAGACTTTTGCCGATCGGGCTGGCGGTCAGGTGAGGGCCGTCGATGGCGTGTCGCTGTCGGTCACGGCCGGCGAAAGCTGCGCGCTCGTCGGAGAGTCGGGTTGCGGCAAGACCACGCTCGCGCGGATCGTCATGGGCCTGGTGCGGCCGGACGCGGGGGAAATGCTTTTTGAGGGGCAGCCTGTTTGGGGAGACCGGCAGCGCGAGCGTTATTTTCGCCGGATGGCGCGGATGGTCTTTCAGGACCCTTTCGCCAGTCTTGATCCGCGGTATACGGTCCGGTCCATTCTTGAGGAGGCATTGCATCTTGAACCGAAGTGCTCGGCAGAGGCTTGTTCGTCTAAAATGAAGTCGGTATTGACGGCTGTCGGGCTTTCGGGCGAGATCCTGTCGCGTTATCCTCATGAATTCAGCGGCGGGGAGCGTCAGCGTATCGCCATTGGCCGTGCGCTGATGACCGGCCCGAAACTGCTGGTCCTTGATGAGGCGGTCTCGTCTCTTGATGTTATCATCCAGAAAGAAGTCCTTGATTGCCTGGTGGCACTGCAAAAGGACCGGGGGCTGACGTATATTTTTATCACGCATAACATCAAGGCCGCGCACCGAATTGCGCATAAAATTGCTGTCATGCGGTCAGGGAAGATTGTAGAATGGGGGACTATAGGGGCCTGATCTCGCTTATGAGCATTGATTTCTTCAGAAAATTGAACTGGGCCTTCGGGCTGATCGCATTGGGCATATTGTTCGGTGTGGTCCTGTTCGCCTCCACGATCGAGATCAAGGACCTCGACCTCTGGCTGCATTTGAGGATGGGCGAGTATATTGTCCACCATGGTTATGTGCCGTCGTTCGATGTCCTTTCGGCGTCTTTCTTCGGCCAGCCCTGGGTCAATCATGAGTGGCTGTTCCAGGTCGTGGTTCATCTGGTCCGTGAGGCTTTCGGGTTTGACGGCCTTATTTATATGCAGGCCGGTATCGTTCTTTTAACATTCCTTCTGGCGTTAATGCTGGTGTACGATAAAGACCGCCAGCTGGTCATCATCCCTTTCCTTTTCTTTGTGCTTCAGATCTATCAGACCCGTTTCACCATCCGCCCGGATATCTTCAGCGTTTTCTTTTTCATCAGTTATATCGTGATCCTTTCATCGTATTTGAACCGGCCATGGTCGGTGTGGGTCCTGTTCTTTATGCAGGTGGCCTGGACGAATATGCACGGGTATTCGCTTTGGGGTGTCATCTTTGTATTGATCGGGCTCCTGGCCGAGGCGATGAAGCGCCGCCTGCCCCTGCCGTATGAATGGAACAAGATCGGGCGGTTGACAGATGACGAGTTTCAGCGCCTGTGGCTTATCGCGGCCGCCCTTATTGCGGCCATGTTCTTTAATCCGATGGGGCTCGAAGGCGTGTTGTATCCCATCCGGACGCTGATCGGTATCTCCGGGGATTCGAAAGTATTCTTCGAGTGTATTACCGAGCTTCAGCGGCCCCTGGCCTGGAAGACGCTTTTTTACGCGGATGACCAGTGGGTGTTCAAGTCGATCATCCTGCTGTCGTTCATCAGTTTTATTTTTAACCGCCGCAAGCTTGATATCAGCGCCGTGATGCTCTGGCTGGTATTCCTCCTTTTTTCGCTGGGCGCGATCAGGAATATGGTCTATTTTGCGTTCGCGGCTTTTCTGGTGACCGGGTATAACCTGGCCGAGGTCCGTTTTTCGGACGTGGTGCCATTCCGTTTCAACAGTGAGAAGTTCCTGCTTTTGACCGGGGCTGCGCTGGCGCTCCTGTTGATGGTGCAGCTGATCGATTTTGGGAACGCGCTTTCCTCGCACGGCTATTATGATTTCGACAAGTACAAGCAAAAGAGCGAATTCCTCGGGATCTCCCAGCGCAATTTTCCGGAGAAGGGGGTGCAGTTCCTGATCGATAACAGGATCAAGGGGAATTTTTTCAATGATTTCAATTCCGGGGCGTACCTGGTGGGGCGGGCTTATCCTGATGTGATGGTTTATATGGACGGGCGCACGGAATTGCGCGGCCCTGTTTTCTTCAAGGAATATCAGAAGATCTGGAATAACGGCGACGCGAAAGTGTTCGAGGCGGCTGTCCGGCGGTATCATTTGACGGGGGCGTTCGTCAGTACGGCGGGTTATTCCGCCCCGGAGAAGCTCCTTAAAATGCTGGCCGGGAAGCCTGAATGGAAGCCGGTTTATTTTGATTTTGACGCGATCATTCTTTTAAAAGATGCCCCGGAAAACCGGGAATGGATCAGGAAGTTCGGGATCGATCTCGCGTCCTGGAAGCCCAAAGAGCTGGACCTCCAGGAGCTGGGGCCCGCGAAAGTGGTCCCGTACCGTTATATCCGCCGGGCGAGGACCTTGTATGATATGGGGTTCATTGATCCCGCCGTGGCCGAGGCCCAGGCCGCGCTCAGGGTGCTTCCGGGGTATGACGAGGCGTTCCGGGTTTTGGGAGACGCGGCGGAAAAAAAGGGGGATGTTCAAAAGGCTTTTGAGTATTACCGTTTGTTGTGCGCGCATAATAGCGGGGATGCTTCGTACCGCAAGAACCTCGCGATGGCGTATCTTGCGCTGAATAATCCTGCCAAAGCGGTGGAGCAGGCAGAACTGGCGGTAGAGCTGGAGAGTGACAATGTGGAATGCAAATACGCGCTCGCAAAAGCGTATGTGAAAAACAAGCAATACAAACGGGGATATGATATATTAGTTCCAATTTTAGCGAACAAGAAGGAAAAGGAAGATCTTAAGGTGAAGGCAGGGGCGCTTCTCAACGAGGTCAAGGTTTTGATGGAGAAGAAATAGTTATGTCCAAACAGGTATTGACATTTATTCTGGCGGGAGGCAGGGGGGAGCGGCTCGATCCGCTTACGCGCGACCGTGCCAAGCCGGCGGTCCCTTTCGGGGGGATCTATCGTATCATTGATTTTACGCTTTCTAACTGTATCAATTCCGGCCTGCGCCGGATCTTTGTGCTTATCCAATACAAGTCTTTTTCGCTGCAGCGTCATGTTCTTTCCGGGTGGGATGTGGTTTCCAGCCAGCTGGGGGAATTCATTGATGTTATCCCGGCCCAGCAGCGCCTCGGGGCGGACTGGTATAAGGGGACGGCGGATGCCATTTTTCAGAACCTTTACGCGATCAGCGATTACTCGCCGGAACATATCCTTATCCTGGCCGGCGACCATATTTACAAGATGGATTACGAGAAAATGATCGCGGCCCATATCGCGAACCATGCGGATGTGACGGTCGCGTGCATCAAGATGCCCAAGGAAGAGGCGCCTCATTTCGGGGTGATCGAGGTGGACAAGCATCATTTTATTTCCGGGTTCCAGGAAAAGCCGGTTGTCCCCAAAACGATCCCTCATGAGCCGGACAAGATCTTCGCGTCGATGGGGGTATACCTTTTCAGCCGCAAGGTGCTGGTCCAGGAGCTGGAGCGTGACAGCGTCGATGTCCGTTCCGACCATGATTTCGGAAAGAATATCATCCCTAAAATGCTGGCCGGAAATAAAAAGGTCCTGTCGTATGATTTTGGCCAGCAGTCCACTTACTGGCGGGATATCGGGACGCGCGATGCGTACTATCAGGCCAACATGGACCTGGTCGCGGTGAACCCGTCGTTCAACCTGTACGACAAGACCTGGCCGGTGCGTACGCACTATTCGCATTATCCTCCGGTGATGATGAAGACGGTTTGCGACAAGGAGCGTTGTGTGACGGGCATGGTCGTTGATTCCATTATTTCCCCCGGTTGCGTGATCGAGGGCGGCCGCGTGGAGCGTTCGGTATTGTCGTCGCAGGTGATATTGCGGCGCGACAGCCAGGTGCTTGACTCGGTGATCATGGAGAACGTCGTTATTGGAGAAGGCGCGCAGGTCAAGAACGCGATCATTGACAAGCAGGTGCATGTCCCTCCGGGCGAGAAGATCGGTTATGACCTTGACCTTGACCGCAAGCGTTTTGCGGTCACGGCGTCGGGGATCGTTATTGTGGCCAAAAGAACAGCAATTGAAAGTTAATTTCAGAAAGGCTTGAAGAAATGATCGTCCAGCCCAAGACCCGCGGGTTTATTTGCACCACGGCCCATCCTGCCGGGTGTGCCAGGCATATCCAGGAACAGATCCAGCATGTTTTGAAGGACGGCCCCATCGCGGGCGGCCCTAAAAGGGTCCTGGTGATCGGCAGTTCCACGGGGTACGGGATGGCGTCGCGCATTACCGCGGCTTTCGGTTCAGGCGCCGCGACACTGGGGGTTTTTTTCGAGAAAGAATCCGACGGCAAGCGGACCGCGACCGCGGGCTGGTACAATACATATGCGTTCGAACAGGCCGCGCGCAAGCAGGGCCTTTATGCCAAAAGTCTTAACGGGGACGCGTTCTCCGACGATATGAAGGCGAAGGTTTGCGCGGCCATTGCCAAGGACCTGGGCCAGGTCGATATGGTGGTCTACAGCCTGGCGTCCCCGCGCCGCCTTCATCCGAAAACGGGAGAGCTTTTCAAGTCCACTTTAAAGCCGATCACCGGCAGTTATACGAACAAATCCTTTGATTTCGACAAGAGTGAGGTCACGGAAGTTTCTCTCGAGCAGGCTACGCCGGAGGATGTGAAGCAGACCATCGCGGTGATGGGCGGCGAGGACTGGCAGATGTGGATCGACCGTTTGACGGAAAAGAACCTTCTCGCGAATGGCGCGGTGACCGTGGCCTATTCGTATATCGGGCCGGAGGTGACACAGCCGATCTACCGCCAGGGGACGATCGGAGCGGCCAAGGACCATCTTGAAAAGACCGCGCATGAGCTTGACAGGAAGATGAGCGCCATTGATGGCAGGGCATTTGTTTCGGTCAACAAGGCGCTGGTGACGCAGGCCAGTTCGGCGATCCCTTTCATTTCACTTTATATTGTCCTGTTGATGAAAGTGATGAAAGAAAAGAACATTCATGAGGGCTGTATAGAGCAGGTCACGCGCCTGTTTCGTGACCGGCTTTTCAACTGCCGTCCGCTGTCCGCGGTGCCGGTGGATGAAGAAGGGCGCATCCGTGTTGACGATTGGGAAGTCCGGCCGGATGTCCAGAAAGAAGTCAGCGCCATGTGGACCGCGGTTACGACTGCGAATGCCAACCAGTTTGGCGGTGTTGACAGTTATAACAGGGAATTCCTGCGCCTTTTCGGGTTTGGCCTGGAGGGTGTTGATTATAACGCGGATGTTGAGATCGACCTTAAGATAGACCAGTGCTAAATGTCACAGGATGGCATTTTCTGCTATATTAATAATTTATTAAACTTCCGTTGACGTATTCCCTTTCCTTTATTAAAGTAATTTCGTGATCAACGCACAACATTTAGCGTGTATTATCCAGTTGGGGGTCTATATATAGTTATGGAGAATTCAAAGCCTAATATCGAACAGATCGGGAACCTGATGACCATTGATGAGGTCGCGGGTTATTTGAGGGTCAAGAAACGCACGGTTTATGACTGGGTCAAGAAGGGGAAGATCCCTGCCATGAAGACGGTCGGTTTGTGGCGATTTCGCCGCGACCGTATCGACAAGTGGCTGGAAGCTGACTCTACCGCACAAGTGGGATCCTAATTTAAGCCTTCATATCAGGGAAACTGCACATGTATTTTAAACGTCTGGAAATATTCGGGTTTAAGTCCTTCGCGGAAAAGACCGTGCTTAATTTCGAGCCAGGGGTTACGGCGGTGGTCGGGCCGAATGGCTGCGGGAAAAGCAACGTGTTCGATGCCATCCGTTGGGTGCTCGGCGAGCAGAGCGTCAAGCAGCTGCGCGGCGGCGAGATGCAGGATGTTATTTTTAACGGGACCGATACCAAGCTGGCCCTCGGTTTTGCCGAGGTCAGCGTTGCTTTTGATAACAGGTCGCGGACCCTTCAGTTGAACGCGGATGAGGTTTTGATCACCCGCCGCTTGTTCCGTTCTGGTGAGAGTGAATACCTGATCAATAAAGAGACTTCCCGTTTGAGGGATGTGACTGAGCTTTTCATGGGTACCGGCGTGGGTGCCGAGTCTTATTCGCTGGTCCAGCAGGGCAAGGTCGACCTGGTTGTAAGCGCGAAAGCCGATGACCGCCGCATGATCTTCGATGAGGCGGCCGGGATCACCAAATATAAATCCAAAAAGCGCGAAGCCCAGGGCAAGCTCAAGGAGACCGAGGATAATCTTCTGCGCATCAATGATATTGTCGTTGAGGTCAAGCGTCAGATATCGTCCATCGAGCGTCAGGCCAACAAGGCCCAGCGTTACAAGGAAGAGTTCGAAAAGCTCAAAGGGTTTGAACAGATCTTCGCGTTGTATCAGCTCGATGGTTTCAAGAGGGAGAGGGAAGAGGTGCAGTCTTTCCTGGCGCAAGTGCAGGGCAAGGAGACGGATGTTTCGCGCGAACTCGAGGAGTACCGCCAGGTGGTGGAGCGCGAGTCGATCCTGCTCGAAGACCTTGAGGCCAAAGTACAGGAAGTGCGTGAGCAGGATATCAAGCTGGAGAATCAGATCGATATGGCCAACCGCCAGGCCGGGTTTGACGAGGAGCGCCTCGCGAACCTGGACCAGAATGAAAAGCGGATCGCGGACCAGAAGGTCGTTCTCGCCGATAAATGCCGCGGGCATCAGGAAAAGATCAGCGAGCTTGAAGGTGCGCTCGCGATGTTCAACGCGAATGTTGAAGCGTCCCTGGCGGGTTTGAACGCCAAGAAGGCCGAGCTTGCCGGCGCTGCGCAGGCGATCCTGGAGTGCCAGGAGGCCATGCACAAGGACGAGGAGACGATCCTTGCGATGACCGCGCGCCAGGTGGAAACAACCAATGCCTTGACGGAAGTGATGAAAGAAACGCAGGGGTTCCTGGCCCGCCGCCGCCGCCTGGATGTCGAGCAGTTAAAGGCGCAGACGGAAAAGGAAGAGATCGAACGCCGCCTGGCCGGGATATCGCAGGGGATCGTGGATGTGATGGCGCGGCGCGACGGTTTGAGCGGGGACCTGTTCCGTGAGAAGGAGATCCTCGGCCGCCAGAATGAAGAGCTTAATGCGCTGGCGTCGTCTATTGACGGCCTGGAGAAAAAGAAATTCTTCCTTATTTCCCAAAAAGATTTTATTGAAAAGATGCATGTGCAGTACCAGGACATGCCGGACCCTGTGATCGACGGGCGTTTCCTGTCGGCCAGCGTGCCGGTGGCCGGGCAGACCGGATTCATGGGCAAGATCAAGGAAGTGATCGCGGTCGATCCGTCCCGTCATGAAAGTTTGAAAAGCCATTTGAGCCGTTTTGACAGCGGAGCCCTTTACGAGATCATCTGCGAAACAAAATTCATTGAACTTGACCCCCAGTCGCTGGCCGCGCAGATCAGCGCGATCGAGGAGGACGTCAAGAACCTGGTGATCGAAAAGCAGGTCAAGGTGGCGATGGCTGCCGACCAGTCAAAGCTTATTGACCGTATCCTGGGCGAGATCCACGCCGAAGAACGCCGCCTCTCTGTTTGCGAGGCCCAGCAGAATGATATCGGGCTTGAGGCCAGGAAGATATCCGACGAGATCCAGGCCGTCGCGATGGAGGTCGCGGAAGTCGACCAGGGGTTGACGAGATCGAACGAAAGAGACGGCCATTTACGGGCCGAGTTGACGCGTGCGGAAGAGGAAGTGGCGTTCATCCGCAGCGGCCTTAAAGGCCGCGAGGAGTCGCTGTCGGCCAGGCGTCACGAGCGCGAAGAGGCTGCAGTGGCGTCCGCCCAGATGGAGAGCGAGCTTAATGCCCTGAAAGATAAGGAACGTTCCTGGCGGGATAACCTGGAGATGTTCAGGGCCGCCCTAAACAGCTTTCTGGACGAGATCTCCCGGTTGAACACGGAAGCGGCCTCTATTGGCGAACGCAGGATCAAGCTCAATGAGGATATTGAACAGCTTCAGCGCAATATCGAGCAGTTCAAGGCGGCCAAAGAAGAATTACACGGGTCCTTGAGCCGTTTTGAGGTGGAGGAGCAGGATGTTTCCCAGCGCCTGTCGAGCGTGCGTACGCAGATCATGATGATGGAAAAAGAGATCGCGGATAATCGCGATATGGTCCACGAGAAGGAAATGAAGGTCCAGCAGATCGAGTATCAGGAGCAGGCGGTCAAGGAGCGCGTGTTCCAGAAATATAATATTGACCTCAACGCGGCTGCGGCAACGCCGGGCGTGGCGATGGATATGCCGGGGATGGATGGTTCGCAGGCTCCCGAACAGGCACAGCCTCAAATTGATGTTGAGGCGTTAAAGCTTGAGATCCAGACGCTGGCCAAGCGCTGCGAATCGTTCGGCGGTGTGAACCTGATGGCGATCGAGGAATTCGAAGAGCTCAAGAACCGGTTCCATTTCCTTACCAAGCAGCAGAGCGACCTGCTGGCGGCCAAGGACCTGCTCGACCAGACCATCCGCAAGATCAACAAGACGACCCGGCAGTTGTTCATGGATACTTTTGTGAAGGTCAATGAACAGTTTCGTTCGTATTTCCGCATGTTATTTAACGGCGGCGAGGCTCAGCTGGTGCTGCTGGACCCCGAGAACGCGCTGGAGTCGGGGATCGAGATCGTGGCCCGCCCGCCGGGTAAGAAGCTGCAGACCATCAGCCTGCTGTCGGGCGGAGAAAAGACCATGACGGCCATCGCGCTTATTTTCGCGGTGTTCCGCGTGAACCCCAGCCCCTTCTGCGTGCTTGACGAGATCGACGCGGCGCTCGATGAGGCCAATGTGGACCGTTTTGCGAGTGTCCTCAAGGAGTTCGCGAAGGTCGCGCAGTTCATCGTGATCACGCATAATAAAAAGACTATTGCGCACGCGGATGTGATGTATGGCATCACTATGCAGCAGACCGGCGTGTCGCGCGTGGTTTCGGTGAAGTTCGCTGAAAAAGCCAAAGAGCCGACGGGCGCCGCGGCCATGGAAGTTTCCGCACCGGAAGTTGTTTCGGCACCTGAAGCTTTGCCTGTGCCGGTTCCCGTCGAGGCGGAAGTCAGTGCGTCTTTTGAAGCCAATGCCCAATCGCAGGACGAAGCTCTCGCGGCTGTTTAATAAAGTTTCCTTGGTGTATTCAAGCCCGTGTCGATCTTTTGACACGGGCTTTTTTATTAGAAGGCCGAGCCTTCAATCGCATTGGCATGAATGCTTCCGCCCTTTTGCCATCACGCCTCCCATTTGCTCGCGGGTACTGTCGCCTGGGGCTCATCGCTTTGGCTTCAGCATCTAACCCAATGCTAGGAGGTCTCGTCTTTATCTTATATGGTGGTAAGCCGAGCCCTCAATCGCATTGGGTTAGATGCTTTCGCCCTAAGCGTCTGGCGTCACCCGCTCGCTAATGCATACAATTGCTACGATAAGTACTGTATCATATGAATAATGCACATATGTAAATGTTCGTAAGAAAATATTTATCGATAGTAATAATATTATCTTAAGTCAATATACTGCAATAATTAACAGATATTAATGAATTATGTTGTTCAGTATTGACATTGGTGTATCTGTGTATTATACTACTGATGCAGTATAAGATCATACGAGGAGGAATATGGATATTAATGCCAGGTTATACTTTCAGATCAATCCAACATCGGGCGTGCCGATCTACCGGCAGATCTATGACCAGGTCAAGATCGGAATTGCGATGGGCAAGTTCACTGCCGGTGAATTCCTGCCTTCGATCCGGGATGTGTCCAAGAGCCTTGAAGTCAATCCCATGACCGTGTCAAAGGCGTATTCTTTATTAGAGAAGAGCGGCATTATTGAATTCGTGCGTGGCCAGGGGATGCGGATACCGGCCAAAGCGGAAAATATTACTATTCCTGATATGAGCCAGGACCGGTTGATCCTGCTTATAAGGGAAGTGGTTAACAGCGCGCGGCAATTGTCCCTTGACCAGGAGAGCGTCCTGACGAAATTGAAAAATATCTGGGAGGAAGATCATCATGTCTAACGTTATCCATTGTGAAGATGTCAAAAAGGCTTATGGCCGCAAGGCGGTCCTCAACGGAGTCTTTCTGGATGTGCCCGAAGGGTCTGTGATCGGCCTTTTGGGAAAGAACGGGGCCGGCAAGACGACGCTGCTTAAATGTGTCCTGGGCTTGCTCAAGACGGATTCGGGGAAGATGACGGTTTTCGGCGAGGGATCATGGGACCTGTCCAACAAGGCCAAGGCGTTGATCGGTTATGTCCCCCAGGGGTATCGGCCTTATCCGTGGCTTCAGGCGGGCAGGCTTATCGAGTATACGGCGTCCTTTTATCCGCATTGGAATGCTGCACTGGTGGACAGGCTTGTGCGGGAGTGGGATCTGGACCTTGCCACGCGCGTTGAGGTCCTTTCAGAGGGAGAGATGCAAAAGCTCCTTATTATTCTTGCCCTGGGCCATGAGCCGGAACTTTTGGTTTTTGACGAGCCGGTGGCAAGCCTGGACCCGGTGGCGCGGCGGGAGTTCCTTAAGACCATCCTGGAAGTTGTTTCCGAGCGCAAGTGCACCATTTTCTTCTCGACGCATATCACCTCCGACCTTGAGCGTGTGGCCGATACGGTGGCGGTCCTGCGGTCCGGCAAGATCGATTTCTGCGGCGGGCTTGATGAGCTCAAAGACGAGGTCAAGCGTATCCGTGTGCATTGCCCTACCGGAGCCCTGCCGCCATTGGTGATGGAGGGGCTGGTCAACAGTTATGTCCGTGGACAGCAGGCCATATTGACCGTCCGCGGTTATAACGAGGGCCGTCGTCAGGGCCTTGAGAAGGCGCTGGGCGTAAAGGTGGACGTCGAGGATCTGAACCTGGAAGAGATCTTTCTGGAGATGAGCCGATGAAAAGGATACAGGCTGTTCTCATGTTGTATCGGGAGCGCTGGCTTTGGATGGCCCTGGTCCTCGGGTTTGTTGCTGTTCTTGCGCTGGGCAAGGTGTTCATGGCCGGAAAGCAGTGGGACCTGTTCGACGAGCTGACCACCGTCTGGCTTTGTCTCTGGATGACGCTGGCCTTTCAGTTCGGGGTCATGATCAAGCGCCAGATGGCGTCTCCCATGGCGCGGCTGGTCCCGGGGTACCGTGCAGCGCATATTGCCGTCGGGAGTTTCTTGTGGCTGGCCGTGGCTTTTGTGACGGCCTGGTGGCTGTCGGGGTTGACGGACCTTGTCGGGGAGCGGGTCAAGTGGGCCTGGATCGTGCTGTGCCTGGGGACCTTTCTTGCCACGATCGTGATCGCGTATATTTCCGGGAGGATGATCCTCTTCATCGGTTACGGGGCCCTGCTTTTTATCGTCGGGCATTCACGGGACCTTTTGCAGCTTCTGGTCGTGTCGGATGCCGCGTTCTACGGGTTGACGGCGGTGGCGGTCCTGTTGCTCACGGGGTTCCTGTGGCGCCTGGCGATGTTGAACGAGGGCATGGTGGAATACGCGTATGTTCTGTCCTGGCCGCTGCACCGCGCCAGGACCCGCACATCAAGCCGCCCTTATGTGTACCGGAAGGCCCCGCTTTACGCGCAACAGAAAAACCTTATCGGCCAGGCTTTTCATTGGGCGTATGTGGAAGATGAGGCGGTCCCTGGCATCGGGGGGATGCTGCTGGCGGGGGCCGCGGTGTTCATGGCTTATGTTCTTTTTATCGCTGGCCCGACGGGATTCTATGCGCGGCCGTATGTCAATTTCCTCGTTTTTGTCGCGGCTCCGCTGACGGTGATGCTGTGTTTTTATTACCGTACCGTGGCGTTCCGGGATTACGCCCTGCTGCGTCCCGTGCGCCGGGAAGGGGTGGCCGTGCAATGGGGCGTCCTGCTGGCGGCAGCGCTTCTGGCGGCGTGGGTCATGACATCGGTCCTTTTCGGGATCATTCCGGCGGTGCTGTGGGGATTGCCGTTCATTTACTCGTCGAAGTTCTGGGCCTATCTGGTCTTTACCGGCGTGTTCACGCAGATGACCCTTGCTTTGCTGGCCTATGTGGCTACATGGAAGGACCAGCGGATGGCGGTGAGCCTTATTGTGTTGTATGGCGCTTATGCGCTGGCCGAGTTCTGGGGTGTCCCGGCTTATGACGTACGGACGATCCTGTTGCATACAGGGTCAGTGGCCGCGGCCGGGATCTTTTTCGCCGCTATGTCGTATCATCGGTGGTGCCGGGAGGAGGTGTAGGGTTTTAGGGAAGATCAGACGGGAGAGGCCGCCCCCGGGAAGAGCGGCGATGGATCGATGGAGACAGTTTAAAACAGGAGGTTGTTATGACACCCGAAGCTATCAAAACAATGTGTAAGGCCGTTGCATTGACGGTGTTCACGCTGGGAGCGTTCGGTTCGCTTCTGGTCGTTCCGTACGCGATAGGCTGGGACCTTCAGCTGATCGCTGTTTCCGGCGTTTATTTTATTGCCGGAGCCGTGATGATCACAGGGGGGCTTTTTACTTATACTTACGTGACCATGCAGAAGTGAGCGGTGCCGTTTATGAGCGATCGTTCGACAAAGGTTCAGCATAGTGTTGTCAAGAATGACCTGATCGTCCTGCAGGCGGTCGGGTTGTTCGCGTTCACAAATTTATTGTGGTCCGGCCATCGTGTAGTGGCGCAATGGATCCACTTTTTATGGGGGCAGCCGGCGGCATATATTGCGGGTTTGTTCTTCTGGCAGAAGCCTTCCCTGATCGACGGGAGTTGGGTGATCCCGGTTTCGGGGACGCTGGTCCGCGTGACACGGGAGTGTGACGCGTTCGGGTTCTTTTCTTTGATCGTTTCTGTTTCTGTTGTGCATATCCTTTCCAGGTACCAGTCCCGGCCTGTCTTTAAATGGGCCGCGGTTGCGGCGACAGTGGCGGGAGCGTACCTTTTAACGATACTTCTTAATGGCATCCGGATCGTGGGTGCATATTATGTTCATGCCTGGGCTCAAGCCTTGAGCCTGGAAAAGTTCCAGGGGTTGCTTCATTTGGGGGTGGGAGTGATGGTGTTCCTTCCCGTCCTGTGCGCTGTAATAATTTATTGGGAAAGGGAGCTCTTTTATGAATAAGCCAAATCTGCCCGAGTCTTTCGGGACGCCGGCCGCGTTGATCTGGGTTTTTATCCTGCCGCAGGTCGTCCTTCTTTTGATCAATTGCCACGCGTGCTGGCTGGTCGGGCCGGAGGCCCGGGAAAGTTGGCTGGCTGTCGGTGCCTGTGAGGCCGCGATGATCGGCCTTGCGGTGGCGCTGTGGTGGCAGAGTTTTTCGCGGGGTGCCGTGGTCCCCGCGAAAATGAGCGTGCTCCTGATGTGCTTGAATATTATTTATCTTTATATCTTTATGAATGGCGGGATGAAGCTTGTCCCCATGAATATTGACCGCTGGATCATCGACCAGGGCGATCTTTTTCTGTCCCAGGCCACGTTCATGATGCCCGGGATATTTTACGGGGTGGTCAGGATCTCCTGTCATAAGCTCGAGATCGATGAAGGCCGTTTGCCGGTTTTTATCCTTGGCGGGATCTTTCTGATGCCGATGTTGCTGCTTGGGACGGTCATGGTCTTCGGGGACAGGTATGCCGCATTCTCATTTGTTCCGTTCTTTATTTTTGCGGCTGTGTGTTTGTTCTTCATGCAGTTGTTCGTCCGTTTTGTGATGGCAACCTATCAAAGCCTTGTTGTTAAAGGAGCATTGGAGAATTCCATCCTGCGTATTCTTCTGGCGGCGTCCGGCCCGGCAATGATCTCTCTTTTTATAAAGGTGTTCCAGGTGTGGACGGGGCCTGAAGGGATATTGCTGTTCGTTCTGGTGTCTATCAACGGGATCCTGATGATCCTTCCGCCATTGCGAAATCCCGGATCGGTGGGCTGGGGCTTATTCCTGCGCAGTGTCACTTTTCTTGTTACGGCGTATTTTTTTCTGATCGTCCTGCCTTTTCTGCCGTTGGGTATTCTGGCGGTGTTGTTTTTCGGGTTCGGCTTTCTGGCCTGGATCCCCGTTGCGTTGTTCCTGGTCCATACGAAAGCGCTTATGGACGACTGGAAAGCCGCAGTAGCCGGACTCGGGCTGCGCAGAGCCGTCATGTTTGTTTGTGCAGGGCTCCTGGTCCTTCCTTTGTTCTTTGGTGTCCAGGTCGTGAAAGACAAGATCGTCCTGAAGCAGGCGCTGGAATATGTGTATTCATCGGAAGGCCACGGGGACCTGAAGTTCCCTGGCGCGGCGCAAGATGTGGCGCGGACCATGAGGGCGCTCAAGCAATTCAAAGAGGGTGACGGGCTCCCGTATTTGTCCGATCTTTATAATGCGATCGTTTTTGAAGGTATGGTCTTGCCTGACGAGAAGATCAGCTATGTTTACAAATTGTTCTCCGGTGAAGAATTGCCGGAAGTTTCAGTCAGCAGTTATTGGGGGCGCAGCTCGCGCATGAGGGCCGGTACAGGGTGGCGGGCGCCGCATGAGCGCGAGGTGAACATTGTTGCAGAAGGCGTGGCATCTGTTAAGCCGTCTTCGGATCTTGTTCAGAGCACCTTGAGTTTATCGATGGCATGGGCCCCGAAGGCCGAGACGGCAGTTAAAGAAGATCAATATGCATGGCAATTTTCCGGGCCGCGGGAATTTTATCAGACGATCGACCTTCCTCCGGGCGTGTTGATCACCGGTTTTCGCCTGAAGGTTGGGGATGCAATGGTGCCGGGCCGGATCTTTGAAAAGAAGACGGCCATGTGGGTGTATGACCAGATCAAGAATACCCGGCGGGATCCCGGCCTTCTGGCCTATCAGTCGCCGACCCGGGTGGAATTGAAGGTGTTCCCTGTCCTGCAGAATGAGACGCGGCAGGTCGAGATCGATTTTCTTTACCCCGAGCATTTTTATCCTGCGGTCAGGCTCAATGGCCGGCCTGTTGTCCTGACGGCGGCGTCAGCAGACGCTCCTTCGGCGGGCGTTGTCGGCGCATCTGCGCTGATCCTGCCCGGGGGCGTGATCGCCCGGTTGCCAGCTTTGGCGCGAAAGCCGTACTTTCATTTTATTATTGACCGTTCTGCCCAGGCTTCGATGGGCTCGGCAGCGTATGAAGCGCTGATCCGGAGCGTTGCCGCGCAATATCCCGGTATCCGTAAGGCGAAATTGACGGAAGCCAATTTTGAGGCGCGGGCATTGTCTTCGGGGTTTGTTGATGTGCGTGATGCCGCGTACCTGGGAAGGGCGTTTGGGCGGGTGTCTTTGCCTTTACGCGGGTCCCTGGACCTGCAAAGGGTTATCCAGAATGCGGTATTGGAATATAAAGAAACGTGCCTGGACCGTGCGGGCTCGGATTGCTGGCAGGAATATCCGCTGTTTGTTGTTTTAACGGGGGCGCCTCAGAATGTATTGCCTTTTTCCGAGAAAATGGATGTTTTTAAGAGGTATATTCCCGAGGCAGGCCAGTATTTGATCATTGCACCGAATAAAGGCAGGGAACAGCGTCCTTTGTGGAGCGCATCGGAAGCTTCCGCCAGTGACAGGGTTGTTCTTTTGCGGCAGGGATCAAGGGTTTCTGCGGTGTCATCCGATGCGCGTGGGTATACGGACAGGCTCGATACCGGCCGGGTAGAGGTCTATGATCCTGGTGCGGGAGGGTTCAAGCCATTGGAGAAGACGGGATCCCTTTTGAATGATGAGGGTTATGAACATGGGCTGGAATTGATCTTTCGCAATGAGGCGGCTATGGCCAGTGTTCGTTTAATGGATAAGGAAAAGCCCTGGCTGGTTGAACAAAGCCGGAAGCTGGGGGTCCTGACACCGGCAACCGCGTATATGGTGGTTGAACGGGATGCTCAATGGAGGGGTTTAAAGGATAAAGAGAAGCAGATGATGGCGGCGTCCGATGTGTTTGATTTTGAGAAAACGCCCGAGGTGCCTCAGAATAGCGTCAATTCCCCTGCACCTTCGTGGCTGCTTTTGGTATTGGCTCTTGTGTTCTGGATGGGTTTGAGGCGCTGGCGGTTATCGACAGTCCGCTGATCGGTTGTACGCGTTATTTTTATTGGCATTCTAAAAAGTCATATGTTATACTTTGGCAATTCACAATAGCCTCACTCTATAAACCATTGAAATTTGAGCGCTTTCGGGCGAGATGGAACTGATGGAAATACTCAAAAGCATTAATTGGGTGGACATTGTTGTTCTGCTGATCGCAATAAGGATCTTTTATGTCAGCGCACAGACCGGTTTTGTGGTCGAGTTCCTCAAGACCCTGGCGCTCCTGTTGGCGTTGATGGTCTCTTTTCATTTTTATACTGCCTTGAGCGGCGTGGTTCAAAAGACAATTATTCCGCCGACGCTCCTTGCGGCTGCGGCTTTTGCTTTTCTATGGGTGATGACACTGCTGGTATGCAAATTCAGTCGTGACGGGCTTCTGATGCTTTTTTCGGTGAAAGCGGAGAACGCGGTCGACAAATGGGGCGCGGTGGTCATTGCGGTGGGCCGGCTCGTGTTAACTGCCAGTATGCTGATGTTCCTGTTCCTTGCATCCGGACAGAAGTACTTGCAGACCATGACTTTATCATCATTATCCGGCAGGCATGTCCTGCTGGTCGCCCCGGTGCTCTATCGGGAGGCTTGCGATCGTTTTGTGACGCGGCTTTTGCCCGACCAGAAGAAGAATCCGGCGGTAGGGCAGACACTCAGAGATGTGATCAAGAAATAATTCAGAGGCAGGCAGCACGTGGGTTTGATACCGGAAGATGTTATCGGGCAGGTTATCGACCGGACGAATATCGTCGAGTTGATCGGAAGCTATATCCCGTTGAAGAAGGCGGGCGCGAATTATAAAGCTCTTTGTCCGTTCCATAATGAGAAAACACCGTCGTTCGTTGTGACGCCGGGCAAGCAGATCTTCCATTGCTTCGGCTGTCATGAAGGCGGGAACGTCCTCAGTTTTGTGATGAAGCATGAGCGGCTGGATTTTGCCGAGGCGGTAAGGATGCTCGCGGCCAAGGCCGGCGTGGTCATCCCGGAAACAGATCCGGGCGCCAGGGTCAAAGATGACCTGCGGCAGATGGTGTTCAAGGCCAACGAGGTGGCGGTCGAGTATTATCACCGCAATCTTGTTACCGGCAAGGAGCCGGAGGTTGGGATCGCCAGGGATTATTTAAAGTCGCGGACGGTCAGCCTTGATTGCGTGAAACGTTTCAAGATCGGTTACGCGTACGACGCCTGGGACGGGTTGGCCAAAGAGCTGAAGCAAAAAGGATTTTCCGATGAAGTTATTTTAAAGTCCGGCCTGGTTGTTCCTCGCGATAAGGGCCAGGGGTTTTACGACCGGTTCCGCGGCCGGGTGATATTTTCGATCTTTGATTACCGTAACCGCGCCCTGGCTTTCGGCGCGCGTGCTCTCAAGAAAGATGACAAGGCGAAATACATCAATTCGCCGGAGAGCATCCTTTACACCAAGGGCCGGCATTTTTACGGCCTTAACTGGGCCAAGGATGCGATCACCCGCGAGGATGCGGTCATTATTGTAGAGGGTTACATGGACCTTATCCGGCCTGTCGAGGCCGGTATTGAGAACGTGGTGGCTTCGCTGGGCACCGCGCTTACGGCCGATCAGGTCCGCCTGATCAGGCGTTATACACGTAATGTTATTATGCTCTTTGATATGGACACCGCTGGCCAAGCGGCGACCCTGCGCAGCCTGGATATCCTCCTTGAAGAGGACATGAACGTGCGCGTGGCCGCCCTTGCCGACGACGAAGACCCGGATTCATTCATCCTCAAGGATGGGGCGGACGCTTTCCGCGACCGGATCAAACAAGCTCACAGCCTTTTCGATTTCAAATTAGGCCGTTTAATGGCCGCGCATAATGCGCATACGATCGAAGGCCGGGCGATGATCTGTCAGGAGATGCTTCCCACCATCGACAAAATACCAAGTGAAGTGGTCAGGGATGGATATGTGCGGGAGTTGGCGGGCAGGCTGCAGATCCCCGAGGAGGCTGTTATCAAAGAACGGCGCCGTCTGGGGAATATCGTGCAGTCGAGGCCGGGCGGCGGTGAAGCAAAGAAGGCGTATGAGCGCAAGGAGCTTTCCCCTGAGGAAAGTTTGCTCCTCAAGCTCATGCTGGTGGACCCAAAATGGGTGGCGGAGTCGCGCGTGGTCATCCTGCCGGAAGACCTGAAGGACGATGCCATCAGGCTTATCGTCGCCAAAGTCTACGAGTTGTTCGACAGGGAGAAACAGGTCGGCGTGGCGGCGCTTATTAATTCATTCGGGGATGATGCAACAAGGTCGATCCTGACGCGCCTTGCGCAGGACGATGTGGTGTTCAATGACCAGAAGCGGATGTTCGCCGACTGTGTTAAAAGCATCAAGGGGACCCGGCAGAAAGCGGAGCGGCAGCGTTTGCGCGACGCGATGAAACTGGCGGAGAAAGCGGGAGACTGGGATATGGTCCGTTCTCTCCAGGAGCAATTTAATACGATCATCAAGGGTTGAACCATAAACGGGGTTGAGTCTAATGAAAGATAATGAAAAAGAAAAAGATAAAGCCGATTTTCAGGTGGATCTCGACAAGCTGATCGAGACGGGCAAGAAAAAGGGAGGCGTCCTCACCTATGACGAGGTGAACGAAACCCTTTCCGGTTCCATCGATTCGTCCCAGGAGATCGACCATGTTTTCGAGATCCTTGACGGCAAAGGGATCCGCGTGGTGGATTCCGACGAGGATGAGAAGCCGGCTGTCGAGGAGGGGAGCGCCAGCCCCGAGGCGGAAGAGACGCGCGAACAGCAGGTCCGCCGCGTGCGCGAGGAAAGCCGCGAGGACGATGTTTACGCCGACAAGTTCATTCCGCTGGATGATCCGGTAAAAATGTATCTTAAGCAGATGGGGTCCATCCCGCTTTTGACGCGCGATGAGGAGATCTCGCTTGCCAAACGTATCGAGGAGGCCGAGAAGCGTTTTTCCGAAGCCCTCTTTATTAACGGTTTTGCGCGCAAAGAGGCGATGGGCATTATCGAGAAAACGCTCAAGCAGGAGATCAACGTTGAGGATGTGGTGAAGGACGAGCTGGAACGCCGCCCCAAGCTGCTCAAGGACCTCGCGCGGATCCTGGACAGATCCAAGCGCATTAAAGGCGGCACACCGCAGAGCGCACTTATGATCGCCGAGTTTAAGCTGACGGCGACGGTCAACGAGCAGATCATCAGCCGGGTCAATGTGATCATGGATGGCATTCAATATGCCGACCGCCAGCTGGCCATGAAAAAGCCGCCGGTGCCCCGCAAGGAGATCGAGGAGCGCCGCGCCAAGCTCGTTAAAGAGCTCGGTGAGCCCCTGGCCAAGGTGCGTGAGCAGTTGCGTGTCATCAAGATCCGCCAGTCGCAGTTCAATAAAGCCAAGAAACTCCTGGTGGAGGCGAACCTGCGCCTGGTGGTGTCGATCGCCAAGAAATATATCAACCGCGGCCTGTCGTTCCTGGACCTTATCCAGGAAGGGAACATGGGGCTTATCCGTGCGGTGGAAAA
The DNA here is from genome assembly GCA_903908245.1 of Candidatus Omnitrophota bacterium. GTDB lineage: Bacteria > Omnitrophota > Gorgyraeia > Zapsychrales > Fredricksoniimonadaceae. The sequence continues at coordinate 91,967 of CAIVRE010000002.1, read as the reverse complement.
GTTTGAATATCAGCGCGGGTACAAGTTCTCGACGTATGCCACCTGGTGGATCCGTCAGGCCATTACGCGTTCTATTGCCGACCAGGCGCGCACCATCCGTATCCCGGTGCATATGACGGAAACGATCAACAAGATCATCCGCATTTCGCGCCTGTTCGTGCAGGAGTATGGCCGTGAACCGTCCGCGCCCGAGATCGCCAAGCAGATGCGCATCCCGATCGCGAAAGTGAAGGAGATCATGAAGATCTCGCAGGTTCCGATCTCGCTGCAGACGCCCATCGGGGATGAAGGCGATACGCATTTCGGGGATTTTATCGAGGACAAAAAGGCGGTTTCTCCCGCGACGGCGACATTGCATTCGATGCTTAAGGATGAGATCGGCGGCGTGCTTGATACTCTGGACGAGCGTGAGCGCAAGATCCTGGAATTGCGTTTTGGTATTGTGGACGGCACCAGCCGGACGCTGGAGGAGGTTGGCGCGGAGTTCAATGTTACGCGTGAACGCGTGCGCCAGATCGAGTCAAAGGCGTTACGGAAGCTGCGCCATCCGACGCGCTCCAGGAAGCTCAAGATGTTCCTGGATATGTCGGCCAAGGATGATTACGTGATCTGACAAGCCGCAGGCTTGTTTAATCATCCCAAGAAAGTATTACTACCATCCCGAAGATAAAAGAGAAAATCTCTTTCATCTTCGGGATGGTTTTTTATGGTAAAATATATGAGAATTATAATTTATATTAAACATGTTCTTTAAGGAAATTATGAAGAATCGGATCTTGTTCATAGTATTTCTTGGCATGTTATTGAGTTCGCCGGGTATGGCCGTTCTTGCCCAGCAGGATGCCGAGGCTCCGGTGGTCCCCGGAGGGAACGTCGTTGACGCGGATCAAGGGGCTGATCCGGCGCTTGAGATCAGCATCGAAACCAAAAACAAGACATTTAAGGTCGGGGAAAAGGTCGTGTTCGATCTCGTTGTGACCAACGCGGGTAAGTACGCGCTCAAGACCTTCACGATCGATGACAAGACCACATTCTGTAGTATTAATGGCCAGAATTGGGGTACCAAGGCCCCTTCGGGCGATCCGGTGGTGATCCTGATGCCGGGGGAATCGATCCGAAAGAAGTTCAAGATCAGCGGTATGGCTGTTCCCGGTGACCTTAAGGTCGATTGTTCTTACGGGATGAAGGTCAAGGGCATCCAGCCCGGCATCCATAAGGTGTTCCAGGTCATCCGTTAATGAATGGCTGATGTTTGAAGCCGATTTTTCCTCCCACATGGCAGAATGCCGATTCATATGTTATATTTTCCATTATGTAATAGTTATTAGTGGCAGTATTTAAAAAACCAAACACATAAGGAAATATAATGTTAAATCCTCTGCGTCGCTGCCTTTCTTTGTTGTTGGTCCTTTTGTTGTCTTTCGGGCCCGAGTTGTCCTATGCCCAGGGCATGATCCTTCCTGAACCGGGGACGCTGGTCAGCCAAAGCGCGGCGTTCGTTCCGGTCATTCTCAAGGGCATTACGGTCCATCCCGAAGATCCGTTCCTGTTCAATTTCATTGTTGATACCGGTAATACCGGCCTTTCGGCCAACGGGGAGGATCCGCGGCTGGCGCAGGAATCCCAGGAGCTCGTCAAGTATTTTCTGGCATCCATGACCATCCCGGACAAGGACCAGTGGGTGAACCTTTCGCCTTATGAATCCGACAGGATCGTCTCTGAGGAATTGGGGCAAACCGCGATGGGCCGGGATATGCTCGCCCAGGATTATCTTCTTAAACAGATCACGTCTTCACTTATTTATCCTGAAAAAGAGCTTGGCAGGACTTTCTGGGCCCGTGTTTACGAGCGCGCCCGTAAAGAGTACGGAGTGACCGATGTCCCAATGGATGTTTTTAACAAGGTTTGGGTAACCGCCGATAGTGCGGCGGTCTATGTCCGGGGGAATACGGCCTATGTTGCGAACAGTCATTTGAAGGTCATGCTTGAGTCGGATTATCTTGCCATGCAGAAAGCCGAAGCGGGACGCCCTGGCGCCGGAGACAAGCCGGAGAAGGATGTGTCCGAGATCTCCAAGCAGATCATTCGTGAGATCGTGCTTCCGGAGCTCGAGAAAGAGGTCAATGCCGGAAAGAATTTTGCGGTCTTGCGGCAGATCTTCCACAGCATGATCCTGGCAACATGGTACAAGAAGAATTTAAAAGCGGCGCTGTTGTCCCAGGTTTACGCGGACAAGAACAAAATGGCCGGGATCGAGCGCGGCGGGAAGATCGATCCGCAGCAGATATACCTGAGGTATGTGGAAGCCTTCAAGAAGGGGGCGTTCAATTACATCAAGGAAGAGGTGGACCAGGCATCGGGGGATGTTGTTCCGCGCAAGTATTTTTCCGGCGGTGTGGTGAAGCCGTCGGATGTTTCTTTTGCGCAGGCGCCGGGCGATGCGGCCGCGAAGGCCGGGGACCTTGTTAATGTTGAGGTGGAGGTTGCTCCAATGGACGCTTCACGGCGCGCCATCCGGCGGCCGAATGTGGACCCTGAGGCATTGGCCAATGCCGGGGATCGCCGCCGTATGGAAACAGCCCGCAGGGACGAGCGGTTGGCGCGAATGGCCGAAAAGGGGACATTACCCGGCCTGGCGGAGCGGCGTGAAGCGGACGGCCCTGATGCGGCCGCGAAGGCGGTTGATGTTTTTGCGATCGCGCGGGATGTGGAACGGCAGGTTGTTTCCGGGCGTGCGGCGCTCCTTAATGATCCGGAGGTCAAGGCCAGGTATGCTTTCGCCAAAGAGAGTTTACCGTCTGACGCGATCATTGAGAATGATCCTGACAAGTCTTTGGGGGGGTGGGGGAATGCGTTCTGGCTGGCGGCCTTTTCAACGGAGCGCCTGGATGAGGCTATTGCCAACGCGCAGGCCTTTGTCCGTCAGGGGAAGAAATATAAAGTTGTTTATCACAAGCCGCAGCCGGAAGTTATTTTCATTAGCGACAAGAACATGCCGGCGAAGACATACCGTTTCGAGCTGACTGCCAAGGAGCATCCCGAGCGCATTGAAGTTGTGGCGGATCCGTCCGAGAAAGTTGTGGGTGAATGGGAACAGACTTTGCGCGGCGGAGAGCTGGTCGCCCGGTTCGGGTGGAGCAAGAAATTGTCTTATCCGGAAGCCGAGCAGCAGGCCATACGCCGTTCGGCCCTTGTCCAGGAAGGCGGCCGGATCGATACCCGGGTGTTCAGTTCTGCCGAGGCTTTTGATGTTATTTTCAGGATCAGTTCCGGTACTGTTGATTCGTTGAAAGACGGTAATATTATTTATGATATTATTGTCCGGCCGGCCGAACAGGCGGCCAATGAGGAGCAGCAGTATTATAAAGGATATGTCAGCCTGACTTTTCAGGATGGCCGGGTGACCGGGCATGGGGACTTTTATAGTAATGATCAGCGCCTGAAAGACCTTCCGTGGCTGGGGGCATTCGTTGCCGAGAAATTGGCCGCGTTAAAAGGGGCTTCTTTCGCCCGGGCTAAGAACACGGGTGTCGCGGGAAGGATCAATTCTTACGATCCTGCAGAAAAGGTCGCACGTAGAACGGTCCTTGTTGTTGATGGTGATGAACAAGTACGGGATATGCTGGAGTTGGTCATTGAAGCGAACTATTCCGACTTCCAAGTCAAGATAGTGATAGTCAGCAACATGAAGGAAGCACAGGACTTCCTTGGAACGGCAGATGCCCGCGCCCGCCTTGCCGCGGTTATTACTGATACAGATATGGGTGGACCCGGGGTTAACGGTCCTGACCTGGTTGGATGGATGGCGGATACGTTTTCGCCGGAAGATCTTGGACAGGTGCACGTCTATGCGACCAGCGCCCTGATGACTGATGGAGAGAAGGCCGCGTATCAGAAAGTCGTTGGTGACCGGATCCCTTCGTTGGTTTTTGCGGACAAAGTGCCTTTTACCGGTTTGCTTATGAACAAACAGGTCGTTCTTGCCGCTCCTGCCGAGAATGCGGTGGGTGGTATTGACCTGAATGCCGGGAAAATGGACCTGGCCGAGACCGGCAATGCGGTCCTGATGCAATTCGACCCGGCAATGATCGCGCAGTTCCGGAAAGGGGATTTCACCGGCCTTACACCCATTATCCGGAGCATTGTGCCGATCCAGAGCCTTGTTTTTTAAATTCCCGTCCAAGAAAGAAATTGCCTGATCTTCGGGCACTGACACGGCATTCACCAAGAATGTCGTGTCAGGCTGCCTGGAATATTGTTCGTTGAAAATATAAAGCCGCTGTGATATGCTTTTAGGACATTTTTTGGGCAAAAAACTTCGGGCCTATAGCTCAGTCGGTTAGAGCAGGAGACTCATAATCTCTTGGTCCCAGGTTCGAGTCCTGGTGGGCCCAGTTTTGAAAAGATTTCTTCAATTTCGTGGACACATAGCTCAGTTTGGTTAGAGCGTTGCCCTCACATGGCAGAGGTCGAAGGTTCAAGTCCTTCTGTGTCCACCATCTTTTTTCTTTAGAATAACAAAGCATTAATTGTTCACCCGAAAGGCAGATCGTGGTCGCTCAGAATGTAAAGGAAGTTATCCGCAAGCTTGTTGCGATCCAGAAGATTGATGAGGAGTTGTTCGCTTTCCGCCGTGAGATCCGTCAGAAGCCGGAAGAGCTTGCCCAGATCAAGCTGCACTTTGATAACAAGAAAGAGCTGCTGCACAAGTTTGAAGCCCGCGCGAAAGAACTTGAACTCGCGCGCAAGGCCAAGGAGCTCGACCTTAAATCCAAAGAACAGGATATCATCAAGGCGGACGGATCGTTGATGCAGCTTAAGAGCAACAGGGAGTACCAGGCCCGCCTTTTTGAGATCGAGAACATGAAGGTCGACAAGGCGGCGATCGAGGAAGATGTCCTGAAATTGATGGAGGAATCCGAGAAGGTCTTAAAGCAGATCGATGCGGAAAAGATCGTTGTTGACGGCGAGGAGAAAAAGTATCTTGCCGAAAAGGAGAAGGTCGATGCCGCGGTCCAGAAGTTGACCGAGGATTCCAGCGGGCTGGAATCGCGCCGCCGCGAGGTCATGGTCACGGTTGAAAAGGAACCGCTGGCGCTTTACGAGCGGATCGTCGAGAATCGTGACGGGGTTGCGATCGTCCCGATCGTTAATAATGCCTGCGGCGGGTGTTTCATGCATCTTCCTGCCCAGGTGATCAACAAGATCAAGATGTACGATGTGCTGGTGCGCTGCGAGATCTGCGCGCGCCTGCAATACCTTCAGGAAGACCTGTAAAATGAGGGTTTTCACGATCTTTTCGGACGGAGCTTGCAGCGGTAATCCCGGCCCGGCGGGGATCGGGGTCCATATTACGGAAAATGGCGTGGTGGTCCGTGAAGTTTCCGAAGCGATCGGGCAGGCCACCAATAATATCGCCGAATACCGCGCGTTCATCCGCGGGCTTCAGGAGGCAAAAACGCTGGGCGCCGAGCATGTCCAGCTGCGCACCGACAGCCAGTTGTTGTATTTTCAGCTGAAGGGCGATTACAAGGTCAAGCACCCGAACATGAAGCCTCTTTATGAAGAGGCGATGGCGTTGCTCAAGAATTTCAGGAAAGTGGAATGTAAAGTGGTGCCGCGGGAGGAGAACGCGCAAGCCGACCGCCTGGCAACATCCGCTCTTAAAAAAGATAAAGGATCAAGCCATGACGGCCGCCCTGATGTATTTTTCATCGGGGAGGAAAGTCCGAGCTCCAGAGGGTGATGCATCCCGCTAATCCGGGACCTACGGAAGCTTTTCTATGAGAAATTGTAGGAGCTTCCTTCGGGATCAGAGCCACAGCGACGAAGAATCCGCTTTCGGGCGGAGGAAGTGAAACGCGGCAATCTCTGCATGGAGCAAGGCCAAATAGAAGACGTCCTTTGGCAAAAAGGAGCGAGGTGACCCGCTTCGTGTCTTCGGGTAGGCCGCAAGAGTCCCACGGGCAACCGGGGGAGTAAGTCAGATGGCCGTCCTTCCTTTAACGGGAAGAACAGAACTCGGCTTAAATGGTTTGATTCTTTTTTGTTTAAAGTTTTTATTAAAAGCATAACGGAGGCAGTGCAATGTCAGGTCACTCAAAATGGGCAAAGATCAAACATAAGAAAGCGATCACGGACTCGAAGCGCGGAGCCATGTTCACCAAGGTGGCGCGCGAGATCACGACGGCCGCGAAAGAAGGCGGCGGAGACCCGGATACGAATCCGCGTTTGCGTATGGCGATGACCCGCGCGCGCGGCATCGGCATGCCTGGTTCCAATGTCGAGAACGCTATCAAGAAGGGTGTCGGCGGCGGTGAAGGGGTTATTTATGAATCCTTTACTTTTGATGCCTACGCTCCCGGCGGAGTAGCCCTTTTCATTGAAGGTTTGACCGACAACAAGAACCGGACAACAGCCGAGGTCCGTACTGCGCTGACCCGCAAGAATGGCGCGCTGGCGACTCCCGGTTCCGTGGCGTTCCTTTTTAATAAAAAAGGGCTTATTGTGATCGAGACCAAAACGATCGAAGAGGGTGCTTTGATGGACCTGGTATTGGAGGCTGGCGCTGAGGATATGAAGATCGAAGGCGATGTTTATGAGGTCACGACAGAGCCTATTGCGTTTGAAGGAGTGCGCAGCGCGCTTGAGAAGAAGGGTGTGGCAATGAAGTCGGCCGAGGTCACCATGATCCCGACGATGTTAAAAGAAGTCAAGGGCCCGGAGGCCAAGAATATCCTCGCGTTGGTCGAGGTCCTGGAAGAAAACGAAGATGTGCAGAATGTTTACGCCAATTTCGACATCTCTGATGAAGAGATGGCCGCGCTGGGCGAGTAATAATGAGAGTGATGGGCGTTGATCCGGGGCTGAAAGCCACGGGATATGGCGTGGTTGATGTGCAAGGCGGCCGGCCGAAGGCGGTGGATGTGGGGACCATTACGCCGAACCCCAAAGACATCCTGGCGCAGAAGCTCTTTAAGATACACCGGTATTTGACGGATATTGTCAAGTCTTGCAAGCCCGATGTCCTGGTGCTTGAGAAAATATATTCGCATCACGCGCATCCGGTAACAGCGTCCGTGATGGGGCATACCCGCGGCGTGATCTGCCTGGTATGTGCCGAACAGAATATCGAACTGGTGGAATTGAGCGTCAAACGCGTTCGCAAGGCGGTGGTGGGCAACGGGAATGCCACCAAGCTTCAGACGCAGCGCGTGGTGGCAGGTTTTCTTAATATTGATCCCGCACGCCTTACGCTGGACGCGTCCGACGCGCTGGCGCTCGCGATGGGGCATGCGTCAATGAGCCGAGTGTTGAAATGATCGCCCGAGTTAAAGGTAAAGTCGCTGAGCTTAAAGATCTCGCCGTTGTCCTGGATGCCGGCGGGATTTTTTATGAGGTGATCATCCCCGCATCGGTGGCCCAGCGGCTGAACGCGCACAAGGCCGCGGACGGCACCATTACGCTGGTCACGCACCATTATTATCAGATGACCCCTTCAAGCGCGACACCCATTCTGGTCGGGTTCCTCAATGACCTTGAAAAAGATTTCTTTTTGCAGTTCATTTCGGTGTCGGGGATAGGCCCACGGGCCGCAGTGAAAGCACTGGACCGTTCCATCAGCGAGATCGCGGCCGCTATTGACAGGGGCGATATCGCGTATTTGAAAACATTACCCGGGATCGGCCAGCAGAAAGCGCGGGATATCATTGCGAAGCTGCAGGGCAAGGTGAGCCGGTTCGGGCTCATCCCGGATACCGGGGTCAAAAGAGATATATCAACGGCATCGGCTTTTAAGGATGAGGCGGTCGAGGTGCTGATGCAGTTGCAGTATAAAAAGGCCGAGGCCGAGGCGATGATCGCAAAGGCGCTGGAACGTAACGGCGCGATCGCTTCCACCGAAGAATTGTTGAACACCATTTATTCACAAAAGGCGGCGCAATAATGGACGGGATCCAGTTAGATCATCTCAAGGGCGCGGCAGAAGCGCTTCTGTTCGTGAGTGAAAAGCCTGTGACCATCGACCAGCTGAAGGATGCGATCCCCGGGTCGCAGGGCGCGGACCTCAAAGAAGCTGTCAAAGCCCTGATGGCGGATTATTCCGGCGCGGGCAAGGGCATTGTTATCGCCGAGATCGCGAACGGGTATCAGATGTTATCCAGCCAGGTCTATGCCGGGTATATCCGTGAATTTTACAAGACGCGCCATAAAGAGAAGCTTTCCCGCCCGGCGCTGGAGTCGCTGGCGATCATCGCCTATAAACAGCCGGTTTCGCGCACGGATGTGGAGGTGATCCGCGGGGTGAATTCGGATGGCGTGGTGATGCATTTGCTTAACAAGGGTTTGATCAAGATCGCGGGCCGCAAGGAAGTCCCCGGCCGGCCGTATGTGTACGGTACGACCACGCAATTCCTGGAATATTTCGGTTTGCGTTCGCTCGAAGACTTGCCGAAGCTGGAAGAATTCCCTGCGCTTATGGCCAGGGAGAATGAAGTGCCTTCCACGCAGGTCACGGAGGCTTTGGCTGCTGCGGTCGAACCGGTTGCCGAGGGGGCGCTTGAGGCACCATTCAAGGAAACACAATTCATGCCGGAGTTCATCGAGCCGGATCAGATGGGGGAATCCAGCGGCCAATCCAGGCTGATGGGAGAGAACGGGGAGGGCGGACATGGACCTGACGCACCTGCGCAATAAGATCGACAGTATTGACACCCGTATTGTCCGGTTGCTCAATGACCGGGCGGCCGTGTCGCTTGCGGTCGGCAAGGCAAAGATCAAGGGTAATAAAGGGATCTATGCGCCTGACCGTGAACGGCAAGTGCTTGACCGTATCAAGTCGCTCAATAAAGGGCCGATGCCTTATGCGGCTTTCGAGGCGGTGTACCGGGAGGTCATGTCGGCGTCGATCGCGCTCGAGAAGCCGCTGTCCATTGCTTATCTTGGCGCGGAGGGGTCCAATTCTTATGCCGCGGCGGTCCATAAATTCGGTTCCCAGGCGAATTATTGCGGGCGCGCCAGTATTGCGGACGTGTTCCTGTCGGTTGAGAACGGCGAGTGTGATTATGGTATTGTGCCGATCGAGAATTCCGTGGAAGGCTCGGTCACGCCTACAGCGGACCGTTTGACGGAATCTGACCTTCAGGTTTGCGCGCAGGTGATGATCAGGGTTTCGCATAATCTCCTGGCGAACGGGCCGGCCGGTGATATAAGAAAGATCTATTCGAATCCCCAGGTGCTGGCGCAGTGCCGCAACTGGCTTTTGGCCAACATGCCGCCCGAGCGGGTGAAGCAGATCAGTGTTGCGGCGACGACCGATGCGGCGAAGGCCGCGGCGGCCGAAAAGAATGCGGCCGCGCTGGCGTCGCTGGAGTGCGGCCGTATCTATGGGCTGAAAGTGTTGCGGGCGAATATCCAGGATGTGGCGCATAATGCCACACGGTTCTATATTATCGGCCGCCAGTCGGCATTGCCGACGGGAAGAGACCGTACATCGATCGTCTTTTCCATCAAGGACAAGGCCGGGGTGCTTTACAAGATGCTCGAGCCGTTCGCGAAGAATGGAATTAACCTGACGCGCATTGAATCGCGCCCGATCAAGAAGAAGGCGTGGGATTATTATTTTTTTGTGGATCTCGAGGGGCATAAGGATGATGCCCGGGTGCAGAAGGCGCTCGGGAAGCTTGAGGGGATGTGTAAATTCCTGAAAGTGCTGGGATCTTATCCTGCTTAGTGTGAGCCCGGGCGAGGCCGGATTTAGTGAGAACAAGAAAAAGGCGATGGTTATGTTAAACAGAGCTAACAAGAATATTTTAAAAATTAAACCGTATATCCCGGGGAAGCCTATTGAAGAGGTCAAGCGGGAATTCGGGCTTAAGAGCGTTATTAAACTCGCGTCCAATGAGAATCCGTATCCGCCGTCGCCCAAAGTGTTGAAAGCGATCAACGCCGCGGCAAAGTCGGTGAACCGCTATCCGGATGGCAGCTGTTTCGAGCTTCGCCGTGAATTGGCGCGCCGCCTGAAACTTTCCCCCGAGCAATTCGTGTTCGGCTGCGGTTCGGATGAGGTCATTGTGATGGCGATCCGCGCGTTCGTTGAACCGGGCGATGAAGTCGTGATCGCCAAGCCTTCGTTCCTGGTTTATTCCATTTCCTCCATAGCGGCCGGCGCAGTGGTGGTGGAAGTGCCGCTCAACGGTCTACGTTATGACCTTGTCCAGATGAAAGCCGCGGTCACGTCCAGGACCAAGATCGTCTTTATTGGAAGCCCGGATAATCCGTCAGGATTGTATCCGACAAGGACCGAGATCGCACAGTTCCTCTCCGGGTTCCCTGCGGATGTGCTGGTATTTTTTGACGAGGCATATTTTGAGTATATCAATGCGAAAGATTATCCCGATACTTTGGCGCTTTTAAAGACGCACAAGAACGTGATCGTGGCGCGTACGTTCTCGAAGATCTACGGGTTGGCGGGTTTACGGATCGGCTATGGCATGGCGGAGGCCGGGCTTGCCGGATTACTGGACCGCGCGCGCGAGCCGTTCAATGTTACATCTATTGCCCAGGCTGCGGCGCTGGCAGCGCTGAATGACGGGCCGTATTACAAGCGGATCATCAAGGAGCAGACTTCCGAGCGCGAACGTCTTTGTGCCGCGTTCAGGAAGATGGGCGTTGAATTCAGCAAGGGTTGTACGAATTTCATTCAGGTGCGTGTCCCCAGGGACAGCCGCGATGTGGTGCTCGGGTTGATGAAGCAGGGCGTGATCGTGCGCGACATGAGCGTGTGGGGCCTGCAGAATTATATCCGTGTTTCTATCGGGACACCGGCAGAGAATAACCGTTTCTTAAAGGCGTTGAAAGAGGTTTTATGATCATTGTCCTGCAGTCGAACGCGACGGAAGAGAATATCCGTCATATTCTGGAGAAGACCGAAGCGATGGGCCTGCGGGCGAATGTGTCGCGTGGTGCGGAGCGGACGGTGATCGGGCTCATCGGCCCCGAGGATAAACTGCAGGTCGTCCCGCTGGAAGTGTTCCCGGGCGTTGAGCGGGTCATGCCTGTATTGGCGCCGTACAAGCTCGTGTCGCGTGAATTCAAGGGAATGGCCTCGGAGGTCAAGCTCGGCGGTACTGCCGTGGCCGGCGGAAAGCGGCTGGTCGTGATGGCGGGGCCTTGTGCGATCGAAGGGTATGATATGCTTTTGTCCATTGCCAAAAAGGTCAAGGCGGCGGGCGCGAATATGCTGCGCGGCGGGGCGTTCAAGCCGCGGACGTCACCTTACGATTTTCAGGGCATGGGGGAAGAGGGTTTAAAGATCCTGAAGGCGGTCGGTAAGGAAGCGGGCATCGCGACCGTGACCGAGGTCATGGACCCGCGGGATGTGGAGCTGGTGGCCGGGTATGCGGACATGTTCCAGATCGGTGCGCGCAACATGCAGAACTTTTCCCTCCTCAAGGAAGTGGGCAAGGCGCGCAAGCCCGTGCTGCTCAAGCGGGGGATCAGCTCGACCATCAAGGAATGGTTGATGTCGGCGGAGTATATCCTGGCGCAGGGCAATTATGATGTGGTCCTCTGCGAGCGCGGGATCCGGACATTCGAGACCGAGACCCGTAATACGCTTGATATCAACGCGATCCCGGTGGTCAAGCAGAAGTCGCATTTGCCGATCATCATTGATCCCAGCCACGGGACGGGAAAATCATCGCTGGTGGGAAGTATTGCCAGGGCCGGTGTGGCGGCCGGAGCGGATGGCGTGCTGATCGAAGTGCACGAGTCCCCGGAAGAGGCGTGGTCGGACGGCGTGCAGTGTTTGACCTGCCCGCAGTTCGCAAATTTAATGGAAGAGCTTACCGCGGTGGCTCGTGCCGTCGGAAGGGAGATCTAATGGTATTTTCAAGACATTTGTTCCGTAAAGCGGTGATCCTCGGGACGGGCCTTATCGGCGGTTCCATCGGGTTGGCGCTCAAGAAGAACGGGTTGGCCGAGAAAGTGGTCGGCATGTCCGGCCATGAGGCGTCATTGCGCACGGCCCTTTCCATGGGCGCCATTGATGTGGCCGAGACGGACCTTCACAAGGCGATCGCGGGAGCGGACCTGGTGATCCTGGCCGCGCCGGTCAAGGTGATCCTTGAGAATATCAAGGATATCGCCCGGCATTTGCGCCGTGATTGTATCGTGACGGATGTGGGCAGCACCAAGGATTTTGTGGTTGATGCGGCGGAGAAGTATTTTCCCACCCATGTTCTTTTCGTTGGGTCGCATCCGATGACGGGCTCCGAGAAGAGCGGGGTGGCGAATGCGTCGGCGGATCTTTTCAAGGGGGCTGCGGTCATCATGACGCCGACATCCAGGACCAACAAGCTTGCGAAAGACAAGGTAAAGCATCTCTGGACCAAACTGGGGGCGGAGGTCCGGGTCATGGAACCTGCGAAGCATGATGAAGTGATGGCGTTCGTCAGCCATCTTCCTCATCTGGCGGCGTTCGCGATGATGCGTGCGATCCCCGATGAATTCCTGCCCTATGGTTCGACCGGCCTGAAGGATACGACCCGCGTGGCGGCTTCATCGTCGAAGATGTGGGGGGATATCTGTTTGTCGAATTACCGCAATGTGCTCAAGAGCATCGATGAAATGGCGAAATCGCTGGCAGACCTGCGTAAACACATCCTTGAGCATGACGAGGCGGCGCTCGCGGAATATCTTACCCAGGCCAAGGGCCGCCGGGAAAGCCTGGATAAAAAGCAAGGATAATGATGGTTATTACGATCGACGGGCCTGCGGGCGCGGGCAAGAGCACGATAGCGAAGCTGCTGGCGAAAAGACTCGGGTTCGCTTTTATGGATACGGGCGCGATGTACCGTGCGCTTACGGTCAAGGCGATGCGCTGTCAGGTCAGGCTGGAGGATGCGGATGCGCTGGTGAGCCTGGCGAAGAATACGCACATCGACCTGTTGAACGAACCCGGCAAACCGCTCAAGGTCCTGCTCGACGGCGAGGATGTGTCGGAAGCCATCCGTTCTGTGGATGTGACCAACAATACGTTCTATATCGCGCGCACGCCCGGGGTACGCCATGTGATGGTAGAATGGCAGCAGAAGATGGGGTTGCGCCAGTCGATGGTGGGCGATGGCCGCGACCTCGGCACCGTGGTTTTCCCGAAAGCGGAATACAAGTTCTTTCTCGACGCGGATTTCAAGGTGCGCTGCCGGCGCCGTATTGACGAGATGCGTGCCAAGGGGCAGGATGTTGATGAAGAGGCGCTGGCCAAAGACCTGGCCGAGCGCGACCATCAGGACACTTCCCGCAAAGTCGGCCCGCTGAAACAGGCCGACGATGCCATCCGCGTTGATTCCACCAATATGTCGATCGATGAAGCGGTCGACTTTATGTTCCTCCGCATTCATCAGAAATAATAAAAATGGACCAGAAACTCATCCGCAATTTTTCGATCATCGCGCATATTGACCACGGCAAGTCAACGCTGGCCGACCGGCTGATGCTCGCCTGCGGCGCGATCGATGAGCGCAGTTTCAAGAACCAGCTTCTCGATGATATGGACCTGGAGCGTGAACGCGGCATCACCATCAAGGCTTCCGCTGTCCGCCTGACTTACAGGGCGAAGGACGGGAAGGATTATCTTCTTAATCTGATCGATACTCCCGGCCATGTTGATTTCACGTATGAAGTCGAGAAGTCGCTCAAGGCCTGCGAAGGGGCCCTTCTTATTGTGGACGCGACCCAGGGCGTTGAGTCGCAGACCGTCGCCAACTATTATTTGGCCATCAATAATAACCTTGAGATCCTGCCGGTCATCAACAAGATCGATATCGCGTCGATCGACCTTGAGGCGTCCGTGCGCAAGTTCAGCGAGACCTTGAAATTCAAGGAATCGGATATCCAGAAAGTGTCGGCGAAGGAAGGGTTGAATATCGATCTTTTGCTGGAAAAGATCGTCGACTTCATTCCGTCACCGTATGGTGATGAAAAGCAGCCGCTCAAGGCGCTCATGTTCGACATGAAATATGATGTCTATAAAGGTATTATTGTTTTCATCCGGGTGATCGATGGCAAGGTCACGGTCGGCTCCAAGGTCCGTATGATGAACATGCAGAAGGAATATACGGTGGACGGCATTGGTGTTTATTCGCCTTTTGATGTTAAGGCCAAGGAGCTTGGTTCGGGGGAGGTCGGTTATATTACCTGCAATATCCGCGATCCGAAGGAAGTGCGGGTGGGTGATACGGTGACTGACGTTGCCAATCCCTGCGCGGCTCCGCTGGAAGGGTACCGCGTGTTAAAGCCGCTGGTTTTCTGCGGGGTCTACCCCGTGACTGCGGACCAGTATATGGATCTGCGCGAGGCCATCGATAAACTGCGTTTGAGCGATCCGAGTTTCACCTATGAGCCAGAGACATCACAATCGTTCGGCCACGGGTTTCGCTGCGGGTTCCTGGGCCTTTTGCATATGGAAGTCGTTCAGGAGCGCCTGGAGCGCGAGTATAATCTGAGCCTGGTGCTGACAACGCCGAATGTCGGATATCGTTATGAGACCAGGGACGGGGTCATGACGGACATCGAGAACCCGTCGCAATTGCCGAACATGAGTGCGGTCAAGAGCGTGGAAGAGCCGTACCTTAAGGTTTCGGTGCTCACGCCTGTCGCGTCGATGGATTCGGTCATGGAATTGGCCAAGCGCAAGCGCGGCATTTTTGTGAAGAGTGAATATATTTCAGACCGCATGCGGGTGATCTACGAGATCCCCCTTTCGGAAGTCATTGTCGATTTTAATGACATGGTGAAATCCGCCACCCGAGGCTATGGCTCGATCGATTATGAATTTTGCGGGTACCGGGCAGCCCCGATCGCCAAGCTCGATATTTTGATCAATGATGAGGAATGCGATGCCTTTTCTTGCCTGGTCCACAAGGACCATGCTTACGATAAGGGCGCGGCGCTTTGCGACAAGTTAAAGGAGCTTATCCCTGCGCAATTATTTGATATCCGCATCCAGGCATCCTGCGACGGGCGTATCATCGCCTCGTCCCGGATCAAATCCATGGGCAAGAATGTGACCGCCAAGTGTTACGGCGGGGATATCAGCCGTAAGCGCAAGTTGTGGGAGAAGCAAAAAGAAGGTAAAAAGAAAATGAGGTCGGTCGGCCGGGTGGAAGTGCCTCAGGAAGCATTTCTGGCCGCCCTTAAAATCTAGGATGGTTATGGCACAAGTTGACGAGCAGAAGAAGCAGGGCTGGAAAGCGGTTGTGTGGGAGTGGGCGGAGTCGATCATTGTCGCTTTTGTCCTGGCGATGGTCATCCGGGCGTTCCTGGTGGAGCCGTTCAAGATACCATCAGGGTCAATGCGCATGACGCTCATTGAAGGGGATCGTTTGTTCGTTCCCAAGGTCGAGTACGGGCCGCTTGTTCCCTTCACGAAATATCGTCTTCCCGGGTTCGTCAAGCCCAAGCGCGGGGATGTTATTGTTTTTAAGTACCCGGTTACCCGTGATAAGGATTTTATCAAGCGCCTTATTGCGGTGGGCGGTGAGACGGTGCAGATCGTTGACGGGAAAGTCCTCATTAACGGGAAAGCGGTCACAGAGGGGTCGATCGCGAATATCCATTATTACAATATGGGCATGTATGGCGCGGAAGGCCGGGTCACCACCGTGCCGCCCGGAAATTATTTTGTGATGGGGGATAACAGCGCGGCCAGCCATGACAGCCGTTTCTGGGGTTTTGTCCCCGAGGCACTGGTGGTCGGCAAGGCGGAATGCATTTTCTGGCCGCTTAACAGGATACGATGGATAAAATAATCTGTTCATTCTTTCTGTTATTGTCCCTTGCCGGATGCGCGACATCAGGGCCGGGAGCCGCAGCGCCGGTCAAGCCGGCGGAGACGGTCGGCCAGCAGCTGGATGCGGCCCGAAAAGTGGTTGGCGGGATGGTGGTCGGCACAGGCCGTGCCCCGGTCATAAAATATTCTCCAACGACGGGAAAACATTACAGCAGCGATCTTGAGTTCGACCCCGAGACGGGGGAGAAGCTTGAAGTCCTTCCGGAGTGACCTATGGGATTGACCCTGGCGAACAAGATCACGATCGGGCGGATCCTTCTTATCCCGGTCTTTATCGCGGTGTTGTTGTCGTATTCGCCGGAGCGCGCGTATCTGCTCTGGTGGTCCCTGGGCATTTATTTAACGGCCGAGATCACGGATGTGATCGATGGTTATATCGCCCGGCGGTTCTATCAGAAAACAAAAGCCGGGTCGATCCTCGACCCGCTGGCCGACAAATTTTTCCTGATCAGCGCGCTCATCATCCTGTATGTGCAGGGTGAGCGGTTCGCCTGGGCGGTACGGTTCCCGTTGTGGCTGGTGGTAACGTTCGTGGCGCGCGATGTGATCCTTATTCTGGGCGGCCTTTTGATCGAGCTTAAGCGTTGCCCGATGGAGATAAAACCGAACATCCTGGGCAAGGCGACAGCGTTCCTGCAGTCGGTGTGCGTGGTCACGGTCTTTGTTCAACTGGATATGGCGCATGTGATCTGGTGGCTGGCCGTTGTTGTGGCGGTAGTTTCCGGGCTTATTTATATGAAGGAAGGGATCAAGGTGCTCAATGATGAACATCCTTAATTTTGTGTTGGTCGCCGGATTAAGTTATCTGACAGGTTCGATCCCGACCGCGTTTATTTTCGGCAAGGTCATGAAGGGTATCGATATTCGTCAGCATGGCTCGGGGAATATGGGTGCAACGAACGCGTTCCGGGTCCTTGGGAAATTACCCGGGACCGCGGTGCTGGTGATCGATATGGTCAAGGGGCTTTTGCCGGTTGTTTTCCTGGCAGGATGGCTTACTCCGGGAGTGGAAGGGCGTATCCTGGCCGCGATCGGGGTGGTTTGCGGCCATAACTGGACCTGTTTCCTGGGGTTTAAGGGCGGCAAGGGGGTGGCGACCAGTGCGGGGGTCCTGATCGGCCTGACCGCGGCTCTTCCGGCTGTCCGTTGGCCGGTCGGCTTATGCCTGCTCAGCTGGGTCGTGTGTTTTTTCGCGACGGCGTATATTTCCGTATCTTCTATTGTGGCAGCTATTTTACTCCCGGTATTCATGATCGTTTTTGCCGTGCCTTTTTTGGTGACCCTTTTAGGTATTTTTTTCTGCATTCTGGTGGTTGTGCGTCATCGGCCCAATATCCATCGCCTGCTCAATGGCCAGGAATCCAGGGTCCCTCTCCCATTCCATAAAAGAACCAGCCGTCCAACGTAGTCTGCCGTCGGGAGAAAGCCTTTTCCCGCGCTTCTTCCCAGCCCTTGTTTTGCGCATTTTTAGATGCCATACTTTTTGTATGGAGGGGACGTGGAAAATGAAGAATGTCGTGTATTCCAAGAAGGAGCTTAAAGGCAGCCGTGGCCGGGTGGTCTCGGTAAGGGAATTTGTGCCTGATAATGATTGCGATACGGCTATCCGCAAGAGTTTCGTGTATTTGACGCGCCGCGCCGAAGCGGTGCCTGAAACGGTTGCCGCGCCCCAGGTCCGTGTGCTCAAGGGCGTGGATACCCAGGCCCAGAGTGAAACGTTCTTTATGCGTATCAAAGGGACGGTGTATTTCAAGCAGGGGCGGTTCATCCATCAGGTCGATTATTTGCATACATTGGCGGTCAGGATGTTCTGGAAGACCCATGTTCTCTCCTCTGGTCCGGCAGCGCTTGCCTAGGGTTGCTGCCGGTTTTTGAGAGAGAGTTTAATCTGCGGGCGGGGTTAAGGAGACCTCGCCCGTTGTTTTTTTGTCGGTATTCATTAAAAGTAAAATAATCCCTATCCAATAAAATTTCTTTTTGCTAAACTAAACCCCGAATTTAATCAGTGGTCATCCTATCGTGTCCTGAAATGTGGAAGTGTCTGGTTTTACTGTTATTTTTTTGTAGTCTGTCGGGGTGTGCTGTTCTTTCAAAAAGCGGGCACAGTCAGCGTGAGGGCTCTAATTCAGGCAATATACCAATTGCGCCGCAACCAGCGGCCGCGGCACATCATCTGCCGGCAGGAAAGAAGATGCCGGCGAAGGGGCTTGTATTCGGTAAAACGGATTTTTGCGGGCTTTTGAAGGTCGCTTACGCGCGGCTCACCATTGTTGACCAGGCCGACCCCTCCCGGGTCTATTATTTTTATGTGGGCAGCAAGAGCAACCAGAATTTACTGCCTTGGGGCAAGGGGGAGGTCATGGAGCCGGGATATTTCTTCCTTCAGCTTCCGCCGGGGAAATACGCGGTAACAGCGATCGCTATTCCTGTCGGTTCCACTATTGCCGAGGAGCCGCTTGCGCTGGAGATGCCGGTATCTGTTGAGCGGACATATTATTTGGGCACGCTTAAGATCGATGGCATAAAGGAACGCGCGAAGTTCGGCGGGGTTCCGCTGGTCAGGCCGGGGTTTGAATATACCATGGCAGTTGAAGACGAGTTCGAGGCGGCTACCAGGGATTTTGCGAGTTTGTTGCCCCGGCACGATATGCCGGTGGTCAAAAAACTTTTTCAGGTGAAATAGGGTTTCAGGGATTTTCGGAGAAAATTTTAAAAGGAGGTTACAGTGAACGTTCGTTTATTATTTGTTTTGATCGGTGTTGTGGCTCTGGCCGGATGTGCTACGACCCAGGCCAAGGTTGCGCCTATTAATCAGGTCCAGAACCAGGTGGTCGACCTCGAACAGCGCATGGAAGAGCAGGAAAAAGAGATCGTGGACCTGAAATACGAGGTCAAGGAGATCACCGGCAAGCTGGACGATAAACAGCAGCCGGCAGTGGTTGAGGCCTCTGCACCATCGTCTTCATCGGTCAAGTCTTCTTCGTCGGCCTCATCGAATGATGTGGAAGGGCTTATTCGTGTGGCGGTTGCGCCTGCCGAAGTCCAGAAAGCGCTTAAAGGCGCCGGGCTTTATGAGGGCAAGATCGACGGAAGGATCGGCCCGAAGACCAAGGCCGCGGTCGTGGAGTTCCAGAGGAAGCATAATCTTAAGGCAGACGGGGTTATCGGACAGAAGACCTGGTCGGAGATGAAGCAGTACATTACCGAGTAATTTGTTTATTTTGCAGTTGTAATTAAACCTCCTTCATCCCCGGGATGAAGGAGGTTTATCATTTATGTTGATCATTACCTTAAATCCTTCCATTGACCGGACGATCCTTGTGGATCAATTGATCCCTGGGGCAGAGATGCGTGCCCGCGGGGTGCGTTCGGCTGATGGCGGCAAAGGCGTGAACCTGGCAAGGGCGTTGACAGCCCTGGGCGTGAAGGCGCTTTCGTTGACGCTGAAGGATACGGTCCCGGCGGTTAAGGTCCGGGTGAACACGACCGTTGTTGATCTTGCCGGGAGCTGTACCCGTTTTATCGAGCCGGGGCCGTATTTATCGGCCGGGGACTGGAAAAAGGTTGAAGGTTTTATCGTGCGGCATTTGGACGGCGCCCGTGTGCTGGCGCTGTGCGGCAGTATCCCTCCGGGCGCTCCGGACGATATTTATGCCCGCCTGATCAGGGCGGCGCGCTGTAAGGGAATACTGACGGTGCTTGATTCGAGCGGGATCCCTTTGGCAAAAGGTGTTAAGGCCGGGCCGTGGTGTGTTAAGCCTAATCGTGAAGAGGCGCAAGACTTTTTCGGTTTCAAGATCAGGTCAACCCGTGCTGTCAGGAAGGCTTTGCAAATGCTGGCGGGATATGGTATGACAAGAGTCCTGTTATCACTCGATGAAGACGGTCTGGCGGGTTTTGACGGGCAGAATATGTTCCTGGCGCGTGGACCGCGTTGCGCAGGGGTGACGGTTGGCTGCGGGGACGCGTCTTTGGCGGGGTTCCTGGCCGGGCATATGCGCGGAGCGTCGTTCCAGGATGCCTTGCGATCGGCGGCGGCGGCGGGAACGGCGAATGTCGGCGCAGATATTCCCGGAGGGATCACCAGGGCCAAAGTACTGGCGGAATTCAAGAAGATAAAGATGGAGAAAATGTAATATGTCTGTTATCGACCAGGAAGAACGGATCAGTAAACTCAAGAAGATGGATAATCCCACGAGCAAGGAACTTCGTGTCCGTGCCGCCGGGGGGACAAAGGATTTCAAGGCGTCCTGGGTCGCTTTGGCGCAGGTCTTGCATTCGATCTGGCAGGACAAGCTTTATGAATACTGGGGCTATGAGAAGTTCGAGCAGTACGCCGAGCGCGAACTGGGCATCAAGAAGCCGATGGCGCTCAAACTGGTCAAGACCTATCAGTTCGTTGAACAGCAGGAGCCTGCGTACCTCAAGAGCGAATATATGGAGGCGCACGAGCCTTCCGCCCTGCCGGAGCTCGACGCGATCAATGTCCTTCGTTTGGCCAGGAACCGCAAGGAGCTTACCAAGCAGGACCTGTCGGAATTGCGCAAGCAGGTCTTCGACAAGGGGTGCAACGCGGCTCTGGTGCGCAAGGACCTGACCTCGATGATCAAGGAGCGCAAGCAGGTTGACCCGGCTGAAGAGCGTGAGTTGCGCAATATCGCTTCTTTGCGCCGGTTCCTCAACGCGATCCGTTCTTTCAAGAAAGACGCGGAAACGCTCAAGATGGTCAAGGCGGATGTCATGAAGAAGACCGATGAACTTTTCCGGGAACTCGAATCCCAGCTGGATTAATTGAAAGGGTTCCTTATGAATGTTGTCAAGCCGCTGGTCATCCTTGACCTTGAGACGACGGGGATCTGGATCGAGAAAGACCGCATTATCGAGATCGCCATGATCAAGGTCCTCCCGTCGGGGGGGAAAGAGACCTATCACAAGCGGGTCAACCCTCTGATGCCTATTCCTAAAGTCGTGCAGGAGTTGACCGGTATTACGGATGAAATGGTGCAAGACGCTCCGGTGTTCAAGACGATCGCAAAAGAGGTCCAGGCCTTTATCGGGGATGCGGATATCGGCGGATTTAATGTGGACAAGTTCGACGTGCCTTTGCTCGAGCGTGAATTTGTTGATGCCGGCGTGACTTTTACGATGACAGACCGGATCGTGTATGACGCGCAGAAAGTTTTTCACCTTAATAATAAAAGGGACCTGACCGCCGCGTATTCTTTTTATTGCGGCAAGCCGCTGGAGGGCGCGCATTCCGCCCTGGCGGATACTGCGGCGACGCTTGAGGTCTTGGAGGCGCAGGTTAGGAGTTATGGCGAAGGCAGTGACAGCGTTTCAGTCCTTGCGAAGTTCGTTTATCCGGAGCGCAGTGATTTTTATGACAGCGAGAGGAAATTCCGCTGGTGGAACGGCGAGCTGTATATGATGTTCGGCAAATACGCGCGCAAGGAGAGCCTGCGCGAGATCGCGAGAAAAGACCCGGGTTATCTGGAGTGGATGCTGGGCAAGGATTTCAGCGAAGAGGCCAAGGGGCTGGTCCAGGCTGTGCTTAAAGGCCAGTTCCCGAAATTCGAGCCGTCGGTTGTATCTATTGTTGAAAAACATTGAAATAGAAATATGGGGACACAATACTTAATTCATTATATAATCAAATAAATTAATGAATTAAGTATTGTGTCCCCCTAATTATGGAGGCTTATATGGCTGGTGGAAAAGGAAGTGAAATTTGGCTCATCGTTCTTTTGGTGGTGGTGGCGGCGGTGTTCGGCGTGATGTCTTTTTCGAAAGACAAGTCGCCGGTCAAGGCGTCAGTGCAGGATGTGTTGGCTGAAAAGGCGCAGCCTTCCGGGATCAAGCCTGCTCATACCGAAGCCGACCAGGCAGCGGTTGCTGCCGTTAAGCCTTCGTCGTCGGTCGTTATGGCGCCCCAGGTCCTTTCCTCCAAAGAATCTTTTGCTGTCCAGGTCTATTCGTTCAAAGACAAGGCCCGCGCCGAATCGGCACTGGAAAAACTGAAGGCCAAAGGATATAAGGCTTATATCATGGTCAGCGACCTTGGTGCGCGCGGGGTATGGTATCGGGTGCGTGCCGGGTCTTATGTCACGGAAGACGAGGCCAGGGCTGCGCTGGAAACGATCACCGCCGATTTCAAGAGCGGGATCATCGTAACGGAGTGATCTTATGAGAAAAGCATATTGGGTGGCGCTGGTCCTGGCGGGATTGGCCTTATCGGGTTGTGCGACGGAGGTCATCCGCAAGGAGCCAAAAGAGGTGGTCGATCTTTCGGGCCGGTGGAATGATACGGATGCGCGTATGACCGCGGAAGAAATGGTCAAGGGCTGCCTGGAGACCGCCTGGCTTTCCAATTTCAACAAGGAAAAAGGGCGTGATCCGGTTGTCATTGTCGGGACTGTAAGCAACCGTAGCAACGAGCATATTGACGCGATGGTTTTTGTCCAGGACCTCGAGCAGGCGCTGGTCAATGCCGGTAAAGTAAAGTTCGTGGCGGCTTCTTCGGAGCGCGGGGAAGTGCGCGCCGAACGTGTCGATCAGCTGCAGAATGCCGCACCCGAGACCCGTGCGGCCATGGTGCAGGAAAAGGGCGCGGATTTTATGCTTCAGGGGTCGATCAATTCCGTTAAAGACGAGATTAAGGGCGAGTACGCGATCCTGTTCCAGGTCAACCTGGAGCTGGTCAATATGACCACCAATGAAAAAGTCTGGATCGGCCAGAAGAAGATCAAGAAGCTGGTCAAGCGTCCGCAATATTCCATTTGAACCGTTGTTTCTTCTTTCCTTTGCTGCTGTTCGTTTCTTCCTGCGCGGCCTTTAACGGGCCGGCGCTTCAGCCCGAGATCAACCGCCGTGTAATGGCCGGGGACATCAAGGGCGCCGCCGAGAAGATAGAGGCCGAAGCGTCCGACTATGGCCAGGGCAATTACCTGCTCTATTATCTCGACCGCGGCCTGGTGGAGCATTACGCCGGGCTTTACCCGCAAAGTATCCAAAGTTTTGACAAGGCCAAGCGCCGTTTCGAGGAGTTGTATACACAGTCACTCTCCAAGGAAGCGGTCAGCTGGATGGGGAATGATTATGCCCTGCCGTATCGCGGGGCTGATTATGAATATGTCCTGGTCAATGTGTTCCAGTCCCTGAATTATTTGTCGTCAGGCAATGTGAACGAGGCTCTGGTGGAGGCGCGTGACCTGGATTCCAAATACCAGGTGGTTGAACGGCAGGCGCTGGCGGCCAAACGCCGGCGTTTTGAGGATAACGGGTTCGCCCGGATGTTCATGGGGTTTGTGAACGAGGCTTCGGCCAGGGCGGATGACCGTGATAACGCCCGGATCTTTTATCGGCAGGCCGAAGAGATGTATTCGCAATATTACGGCGGGATGTATGAGCCCCAGGTCCTTAAAGACCGTTTGAAGGCGCTCAATGGATGGGGCGGCGCTGATGCGAAAGCGGTGGTCTATGTGCTGCAGTCCGCCGGGTTTTCTCCGGTAAAGGAATCCCAGATCATCCCTGTCCCTCTTGAACGGGGGTTGGTAGCGCAGGTGGCTTTCCCGAGGTTCGTCAGGCGGTATTCCGCGACGCGCAACGGTTTGCTGACAGCGGAGGGGCCCGGCGGGGTAAAAGTGCAGGCAGTCACCGAGCTGGGGGTGAGCATTGATGATCTGGCGATGAAAGACCTGGAGTCCCGCAAGGCGGCTGCTCTTGCCAAAGCTGTCATCCGGCCGGCGCTCAAGTATCTGGTGGAACGCAAACAGCAGGAGAATATCCAGAAGAAGTTCGGGTCGCCCGCGGCCGGGCTTTTCGGGCTGATGAGCAGTTTATATAATATATATTCGGAGCGGGCGGATCTGCGCAGCTGGCAGGCTCTCCCGGCTGAAATACGGGTCGCGCGCCTGAGCCTTGATCCGGGCAAGTACCATTTGCGTTTTGAGCATTTGTCGGAGGATATGACAGTGAACGGGGCGGAGGACCTGGGCGAGATCGACTGTTCAGCCGGCCAGACATATTTTCTGGTCACCCGCAGCCGCCGTTAATTTACAGAAAACCCTTTTCTCGTAGGACCTGGATGGTTATAATTAACATCAAGTTAAGACTTAAAATATAACGAAAGTGAGAGGTTATGAAAAGATTAGGCTTGGTTCTCCTGGTTTCTCTTCTGTTGACCGGTTGCACGGGCACCCAGAAGGGGGCTACGGTGGGAGGTTTGGCGGGCGCCGGTCTTGGCGCGATCATCGGTTATCAGAGCGGGCATATGGGCGAAGGCGCTTTGATCGGCGGCGCGGTTGGCGCGGCGGGCGGTGCCTTGGCGGGCGATGCGATGGAAGAAAAGAAGGATAAATAAATCCTGTGGGCATGAAGATCCTGATCGTTGATGATTCTTTGCTCGACCGCAAGCTCTTGTCGAAGACTTTGCTGAATTCGGGCGTCAAGAACGAGATCCTTCAGGCGGATAACGGTGAGACCGCTCTGGGTGTTATTGCCGAGCATCTTGGCGAGATCTGCCTTATGTTCTGTGATTATCAGATGCCGAACATGTCGGGGCTCGAATTGATGGAAGGTCTGGTAAAAGTGCCGGCAACGTCCCAGATCCCCATTGTGATGGTTACGGCGTCAGCCGCGGAAGAGAGCAAGAAAGCGGCTTATGCGGTCAATCCGAAACTCGTCGGATATGTGATCAAACCGTATAAACCTGATGAAGTCCTGGCGGTCATCAAGCCGTATGTCCAACTTTAAGCCTACGCTTTATTTTGACGGCAGCAATCAGGAGCTTTTTTCCCTTTCGTCCATTCTTGTGTCTTCTGTCAAGAAGATGCTCATCCAGAAGGGCGATATCCATCTTTCCAAAGACCCTGATGTTTGCGAGAAAGAGATCGTCCAGTTCGCCCACCGGATGCGTATCGACGGGCTGGAGAAGTTCAACGGCCGCACGCTGATCGCGGTGTTGAATTTTTATATTGATAAAGAGCATATGGGCCATGAAAAGGCTATCGGGGCTCTTATCGTTTATATCCCGGAAGATTTTATCGCGCGCTTGATGTGGCTGCTGGATTATGGCCGTATTGACGAGGATGATGAGGAAGAGACCCTGGACGCCTGCGGGACCGTAACAAACCTGATCGCGGGATATTTTGTGAAAGAGCTTTCCGGGCACGGTTATAGCCATCTTGAGATGGGACATTTCACCACGTTCGTGAATTCTCCGCTGAACGGGGTCGAGTTCCATTCCGAGGAAGGATTCAAGCACGAGATGGCCGTTTTCATCCGTGATGAAAAGCGCATGGTCCTCGAGTTGACGATGGGGCATTTAAAGAGGTATTAAATGGGCAAGAAGGTTTTGATCGCGGATGATGATCCGACTTTGACCCGTTTGCTCGGCAGTTATCTCGGGGAACACGGGTTTGATGTTGTTGTGGCTAATGACGGCGATGAGGCTTTGCAGAAGCTCGAGGTCGAGCATCCCGACCTGATCATCCTCGATGTGGTGATGCCCAAGGTTAACGGATACGCCTTTCTTTTTGCGATGCGCAAGATCGAAGGGGTCGTAAAAACACCGATCATTGTCCTTACCTGTAAACCCGAGCTGGTCGATATTTTTATGGCCGAGGGGGTGCAGGAGTATGTTATCAAGCCTTTCCCGCATCAGGAGCTTCTTGATAAGATCAGGAAATATATCTGATCGTTGATCTTCATGTAATTTTTTCCGGAGCTGGTTTATGATCATATCCCGACAGGTGTTGTCCGGTCTTCTGGTGTTATTGGTGATCGGCGCTTTGAGCGTGTACAAGTTCTGTATTGTCAAGGCCCCCGGGCATGTGAAGATCGACATCCATCAGCAGGGCCGGATCAGGGGGGAGCCATCCGCTCCGGTCAAGATCGTGGAATACACGGATTTTGAATGCCCCGCTTGTGCCGCTGCGAACGGACTTCTCAAGGACCTGTTCATCCGCTATGAAGGCAGGATATGTCTGGAACACAAGCATTTTCCGCTGCCCCGGCATGCTCATGCAACACGGGCATCTATTTTTGCCGAATGCGCTGCTGACCAGGGGAAATTCTGGCCGTTGGAAGATGCGCTTTTCAAGAGCCAGAAAAGCTGGGCGGAGATGTTTTCGGTCGATGCGTATTTTACGGAATTGGCGGTTTCGCTCGGGCTTGATGGTGTGCGCCTGACCGCGTGCGTCAACAGCGTTGATGCGGAGCGCAGGGTCAAGAAAGACCTGGAGGAAGGGAAAACCCTGGATGTGAATTCGACTCCGACTTTCTTTGTCAACGGCAAGCGTGTTGTCGGGGGGACATTTATGGCGCAAGAGGTTGAAAAGATCCTTGGACCGGCGGGGAAGTGATATGTTTGTTATGATCCGGATCATTTTAGGCGTTCTCTTTATTATCTCCGGCGGGGAGAAAGTCCTGAGCCCGATGGAGAATTTTCTGTATGTGATCGACGGGTATAAGGTGATCCCTACAGGTTTTGAGCCGGCGGTCGCGCTGGTGTTCCCGTGGGTC
Organism: Candidatus Omnitrophota bacterium; assembly: GCA_903908245.1. Classification (GTDB taxonomy): domain Bacteria; phylum Omnitrophota; class Gorgyraeia; order Zapsychrales; family Fredricksoniimonadaceae. Next base: position 65,596 of record CAIVRE010000002.1, on the reverse strand, counting down.
GAATTACTGGTGGGGGTGTTCATCCTGCTGGGGCTCTGGCTCAGGCAGGCGTTCGTTGTGTTGTTCTTAATGTCGGTATCCCTGGCCGGGATCGTTAGCCAGGCGATCGTTCGCCAACTTCCGTTAGACAGCTGCGGGTGTTTTGGTGAGCTTATCCATATCCCGTTGCGCGGGGTCCTCCTGGTCGATCTTTCGGTCATTGTATTGACATTGTTATGCCTGGCCAATATCAAGAGGACATCCCTGTTCTCGATCGACGGGCTTTATGCCCGGGCCGGTTCCTGAGGCTGATGGCCTTGAAGCGTTGATAGGGTGATGTATTATGCGGGTTAAACTCTTGCTGGCCTTTTTGGGGTTGTGCATCATGAGCAGGCCTTCCTTTGCCGATAATAATATCAAGACTGCCGGATTGGCGGGAAGCTGGTATCCGGGGCAACCCGCCGAGCTTTCCCGGATGGTCGATGGTTTTCTTGCCACAGCGTCCGGGGCGTTGGCCCAGGAGCCGGCAGGCAAAAGCATCGGCGTTCTTATTTCTCCTCATGCGGGGTATGTTTTCTCGGCGCCTGTGGCGGCCTACGGCTTCAAGGCCGCATCTGCCCGGAAGGTGTCGACGGTCATTATTCTTGCCCCGAGCCATCATTTTTCATTTTCCGGTGCTTCTGTCTGGGCGCAAGGGGCTTTTGAAACGCCGCTCGGGAGGATCGAGGTTGATACGGATCTTGCGGCCAGGATACTGTCTTTTGACAAGCGATTTACTTTTCGTAAGGATGTCTTTGAGGGCGCTCCGGGCCAGCCGGAGAATTCGGTGGAAACACAGCTGCCGATGGTCCAGCGCGCTTTCCCCGGGGCCAGGATCGTCCCGGTCATCCTGGGCTATCCGCCGGATGCGGATGTGTTGCGTTCAATGGCGGATGCCTTGGCCCTGGCGGTCGGTAAGCGTGATGATGTCCTTGTTGACGTGAGCGTGGATCAGTCTCATTTTCATACCGAGGCGCAGGCGCATGAGATCGATGGCCGGGGCTTGAAGGCGATCGAGTCGATGGATGTGGAAGCCCTGTGGCAGGGCCATCGGGACGGGTCGATGGAGGTTGACGGTTTTCATGTGGTCACGGCGGCCATGTTGTATGCGAAGGCACAGGGGTTCGGGAAAGCAAAAGTTTTGAAATACGCGACATCGGCGGACACTACCGGGGATAAAGACCGGGTGGTAGGGTATGCGTCGGTCATTTTTTATAAAGATACGGCATCTGCCGTGGCGGAGGCAGGAATTGCGGGCAGTGTGTTGAACGAGGCTCAGCGGGCGCGTTTGCTTGCGATCGCCCGTGGGACAGTCGAGTCTTTTGTGCGTGATGGCAAGGCGGCAGAGGTTGAGGAGAAAGACCCCCGTTTGAACGCGGAAGAAGGTGCGTTCGTGACGCTGCATGCGCACGGGCAGTTGCGCGGGTGTATCGGCAATATTATCGGCCAGGGGCCGCTGTACCGGACGGTGCGCGATATGGGTGTGGCCGCGGCTTCGCAGGACCCCCGGTTCCCGCCTGTCAGCGCCGGGGAGCTCAAGGATATTGATATCGAGATCTCGGTTTTGTCCCAACCGAGGGTGATCGGGAGTGTCGACGAGATCCAGCTGGGGAAGCACGGGGTTATCGTTTCGCGCGGGTATTTTAATCGCGGTGTTTTCCTGCCGCAGGTCGCGACGGAGACGGGTTGGACCAAAGAGCGGTTCTTGTCCGAGCTTTGTGCGCAGAAGGCCGGCCTTGCGCTGGATTGTTGGAAGCAGCCCGGGACCCGGATCGAGGTGTTTACCGCGGACGTTTTCGGAGAGAAGAAATAGGGGGAAATAAAAGTATGGGAAAGAAGAATAACAGTAAAACAAGGCAGGCGCCGGATCCAAAAAAACCGTTGTTGTCCGACCGGCAGAGGAAGATCTTTTTGATCGTTATCCTGGCGATGTTCATCCTGGTCCCGGTCGCGGATAATTTTCGCTGCAAGGCCGCGTGCCTCAAGCGCGTGAAAACGCCGTATCCCGAGATCGCCTGTAAATATCAATGCCCGTGGCCGTGGGTGAAGAACGGGAAATGAGCAACGCCGAGACCCGCACCATATGGGTGTTTACCATATTTATTATCGCGGTCGGGCTGATCGCGCTTTACAGTGCGACCTACGAGAATGTCCGCGTGACCCGCCAGGTGTTCTTTGACCAGCTGATCTGGTCGTTGATGGCCCTGGGCGTGATGTTCATCTTAAGCCGTGTGAGCTACCGGTTCTTTTATGATAGCGCGTATGTGATCTATGGCTTAAGCGTTGTGCTCCTGCTGGCGGTCCTTTTTTCCGGCCGTTCGGCGTTGGGGGCCACGCGCTGGTTCAACATGGGGTTTTTCTCTTTCCAGCCCTCAGAGCTTTCGAAGCTTGCGGTCATCGTGATGCTGGCGCGGTATTTCAGTTCCAGCAACGAAAGGTTTTCTTTCAGTGTGCGGGGGGCCATGCGCGCTGCCTGTCAGGACCTGCTGTTCCCTTTCATTCTTGTACTCATCAGTTTTGCACTGATCTTTAAACAACCGGATCTGGGCACGGCCCTTCTGGTGCTCGGGATCTTTATTGTGATGGTTTACGCTTCGGGTGAGGAGATGCGGCCGTTCGGGATCTTTCTGGGCGCTTGTACGGCCCTGGTTCCGGTTGGCTGGCATTTTCTGAAGGATTATCAGCGGGACCGCATCCTGGTTTTTATGAATCCGAACGCTGATCCCCTGGGGGCCGGGTATACGATCATTCAATCGAGGATCGCGGTAGGATCCGGGCAGATGTTCGGCAAGGGTTGGCTGGCGGGTACGCAGAACCAGTTGAATTTTCTGCCGGAGCGGCATACGGATTTCATTTTTTCTGTGATCGGCGAGGAGTGGGGCTTTCTGGGGGCGGTCTTTCTTTTGGTCTGTTATTTTATGCTGATCTGGACAGGGTTGCAGATCGCCGAACGAGTGAAGGATCGTTTTGGGCATATGATGGCGATCGGTGTTGTCAGCATCCTGGCCCTGCAGGTCGTGATCAATATCAGCATGACCATCGGCCTGAGCCCGGTGGTAGGTATTACACTGCCCCTTATCAGTTATGGGCGCACATCGTTCATGGTCTTTGCCGTGCTCATCGGGATACTCCTGAACTTGAGTTCCAAGCGGTCGGCTTAATCACCCCGAACCTCCTTCACCCCGGGGGTGAAGAAAGCCATCCGGCCTTCTTCGCCCCCCGGGGTGGGGGAAAAGCAGGGGTTGGATTGACATATAATATTTAATTAAGTAAAGTATGATGTAATGAAGTCTTAATAGAAACTTTCCCCGTGTTTCTTAATGGGGATCAAGGCATACGGGGAAAATCCGGGTTTAAATGCGATACGAACGGTCTTCCAATAAACATTTGGGTGAGCTTCTGGTGGAACGCGGGCTTATTGCGCGCGATCATCTGGAAAAAGCCCTTGAGTTCCAGCATTCTCATGCCGGAGTCCTTTTCGGTGAGGCCCTGATCCAGCTGGGACTTGCCACGGAAGAGGATATTGCCCAGGCATTGACATGCCAGTACGGGTTCCCTTATTTGCCTTTGGCCAATTACGAGATCGATGCCGACGTGGCCAGGTCTGTCCCGGGGAATGTATGCGAGCAGTTCTGCCTGATCCCGATCGACAAGATCGGCAAGAGCCTGACGTTGGCAATGTCAAATCCGCTTAATATGAAGGCGGTGGAAAATGTTGAGCTTCTGACCGGGTGTACCGTGCAGGCGTTTGTGAGCACCACGACGGATATTCGTAACGCCATTAAAAGATATTACAGCGGGGATTAATGCCGACATTCAAAGAACGGATCAAGGCTATTTTGCTCCGTGACGGGATCCTGAGTTCAGAGGATCTTGGCCGCGCGATCCAGGAGCAGGATACTACCGGCGGGGAGTTGAGCAAGATCCTCGTGCGGATGGGCCTTATTGATGAGGAGCAGCTCGCGTTCCTTTTGAGCGAGGGGCTGCATCTTCCGGTGATCAACATTTCCCGTCTTAAGATCGATCTTGCCGTTGTTAATCTCCTTCCGGTGGAGATCCTGAGAAAATACCGCATCCTTCCGGTGTCGCGCATCGGAGACAATCTGTCATTGGCCATGGCGGACCCGCTCAACATTTTCGCGATCGATAATGTGAAGGCGCTCACGGGGCTTACGATCACTCCTATTATCGGGCGCCCGAAAGATATCCAGGACGCGATCGAGCAGTATACCGCTCCGAAGCCGGACGAGTCTTTTGACAAGATCCTGCGCGATATTAAGGACGCCGAGGAAGTGGAACTGATCCATGAGGGCGGTGAAAAGTTCGACGCGAAAGAGATCGAGAGCATTACGCAGGAAGCGCCTATTATCCGCCTGGCGAATACGATCGTCCGTCAGGCTGTTGCCGCCAAAGCCAGTGATGTGTTCATTGAGCCGCTGGAAAAGAGCTTGCGGATCCGTTATCGCGTTGATGGCGTCCTGCGGGAGATCGACCGTATGTCCAAGGCATTGCATTTTCCGATCGTGTCGCGGATCAAGGTTGTGTCGAACCTGGATATTTCCGAGCATCGTTTGCCACAGGACGGCCGTTTTAAATCTGTCCTGGAAGGCGGCAAGGAAGTGGATTTCCGCGTGAGCGTCCTGCCGACGGTTTACGGAGAGAAGGTGGTCTTGCGTGTCCTGGACAAGAACCAGGGCCGGGTGGATATCGAAAAGCTCGGTATCGAAGCCGGTCCGCTGGCCCGGCTCAAGGAGGCTTGTGACCGTCCGCACGGATTGATCTTGATCTGCGGCCCAACGGGTTCGGGAAAGACCACAACGCTTTATTCCATCCTTCGGCATATCGATTCTCCGGGTAAGAATATCGTGACCGTCGAGGACCCTGTTGAGTATCAGATGAAGGGCCTTAACCAGGTCAATATCCGTTATGAGGTCGGCCTGACGTTCTCCGCGACGCTGCGGTCGATCCTGCGCCAGGACCCGGATGTGATCATGATCGGCGAGATCCGTGATTCCGAAACGTTGGATATCGGGATCAAGGCCGCGCTCACGGGGCACCTGGTGGTCAGTTCTTTGCATACCACGACGGCGTCCGGGTCTGTTGTGCGTATGGTCAATATGGGGATCGAGCCTTTTCTGATCTGTTCCGCGGTCAATTGCCTGGTGGCGCAGCGGTTGGTGCGCCGCATTTGCCCCAGCTGCAAGGAACCTGTGACCATTTCCGAGACGCTTTATAACAAGCTGAATATCGGGAAGATCATCCCGGGCAAGGATTTGACATTTTATCACGGGAAAGGGTGCGTGCAGTGCCTGAAGTCCGGCTATTCCGGGCGCGTAGGCATCCATGAAGTCCTGCCGATGTCTTTGGGGGTAAAGAAACTTATCCTCGCGAGGGCCGGTGAGATCCAGATCAAGTCCGCGGGCCGTGCCGAGGGGATGCGTACGATGCGCGAGGATGCATTGGCCAAGGCGGCCAAAGGCCTGACATCACTTGAGGAGGTCGTGCGCGTTACCGCGCAGGACGAGAAATAGGCTATGGCGAATGTCCGTGAACGCATTATTGACGCGCTTCTTCAGCTGCCGGGCATTGACCGTCAGGCGGTCGATGCCGCGCTGGAATTCCAGCGGGCAACGAATATCCCTTTCGCCGAGGCGGTCGTGCAGAAAGGGATCATCCCCGAGAAAGACCTTGTCCTGCTTTTGGTGCGCGAGCTCAAGATCCCTTCAGTCGACCTTCGGCGTTTTAAACTGGACCCGCGCCTGAAAGAGGAGGTCCCGGAGCGCCTGGCGCGGCAGTATAACCTTATTCCTATTGCCACGCTCGGGACCAGCCTGACGGTCGCCCTCGGCGATCCGCTCAATGTTTTTGCCCTGGATGACTTGCGGGACCTGACGGGAAAGAAGATCGATGTGGTGATGGCGGCACCGTCCCAGATCAAGGAAGCGGTCGACCGTTTTTACGGCGGGGCGGACCAGGGGTCGGTATCCGAGATCAGCAAGAATATCGATGTGGGTGATTTCGAGATCATTACCGATGTCAAGGCGGAAGATGCCGCCGATATTGACGGCAGCGAGCAGGCGCCTGTGATCCGCATGGTGAACCTGGTGCTCAAGGAGGCGCTGCACCAGCGGGCGTCGGATGTGCACATGGAATCGACCGAGGGGAATATGCGCGTCCGTTATCGCGTGGACGGGGTCCTGATCGATGTGCTTGAGATCCCGCGCGAGAGCCAGAGCGCGGTCCTGGTGCGGATCAAGATCATGTCGCGGATGGATATCACGGTCACCCAGATCCCCCAGGACGGGCGGTTCAAGATGAGGATGCTGGGCAAGGAAGTGGATTTCCGCGTGTCCATCCTTCCGACCAGTTACGGCCCGAAGGTCGTGATGCGTTTATTGGACAAGGCGAACCTTTCGGTCGGCCTCGGGCAGCTGGGATTGTCCGATCATTCGCTCAAGCTTGTTCAGGAAGGGATCGTCAAGCCGTTCGGCATGATCCTGGTGACAGGCCCGACAGGGAGCGGGAAGTCGACAACCCTTTATTCGATCATTAACCAGTTGAACAGCCTTGACAAGAATATCATTACAGTCGAGGATCCGGTCGAGTACCTGGTGGACGGGCTGACGCAGATCGAGGTCCGCTCGGATATCGGGCTGACGTTCGCCGCCGCCCTGCGTTCCATTTTGCGGCAGAGCCCGGATATCGTGATGGTGGGCGAGATCCGTGATAACGAGACCGCGGATATCGCCATCAAAGCGTCCCTGACCGGGCAGCTTGTTTTCTCCACTTTGCATACGAACGACGCCGCCGGCGCGTTGACGCGGCTGGTCGACATGGATGTGGAGCCGTTCCTGGTCGCTTCCAGCCTGGTCCTGGTTTGCGCGCAGCGCCTGGCCCGCAAGATATGCCCGCATTGCAAGCATGAGATCGAAGTTCCGGCGGAAGCGTTAAAGAAGTTCGAGGGGGCCCTGGATCCCAAGACCAGGTTTTACGCCGGGAAAGGCTGTGACCATTGCCGGCATACGGGGTATCGCGGCCGGTTCGCGGTGACCGAGATCCTGGTCATGGACGATGCGGTGCGTGAAATGCTCCTGCAGGGGAAGTCTTCGGACGATATCAAGGATTATGCCCGCGCACAGAAGACCCTTCGCGTTCTTTGGGATGACGCGGTCGAGCGCCTGGCGCAGGGGCAGACGACCATTGAGGAAGTGTTGCGTATCGTATCGGATGAGTAAAAACGGATTTTTATCTTTTACCGCATCTGATCACGGATATAATGGAATAAAGGACGGGATTCCGGGGGATGTTTATGACGAAATGCTGTCTGGACCGCAAACTGATCGGTGAGGTCTTGGTCGAGCGAGGGCTTATCACGCGCCAGGACCTTGACCTCGCGCTGAAGCATCAAAAGGCCTCTCCGGGAATATTTATCGGCGAGGTCCTTATCCGCCTCGGGATACTGACCGAGATCGATATCGTGACGGCCCTGGTTTTGCAGTGCAACCTGCCGTATATTTCTGTCAGCAAGCATATGGTCGATTGTGATGTGGCACAGCTTATTCCGGTGGAAATGGCACGCAGGGACAGGCTGATCCCCCTCGATCGTATCGGGAATGTCCTTAGCATTGTGATGTCCGGCCCGCTCGACGATGCCCTTCGCGCGGAAGTGGAGCGGGTCACGGGATGCAATATTGCGACGTTCATCACGACCCCGACCGAGATCGATATCGCATTGGACCGTTTTTATCCCCTTCGGGAGTTGTCCGATGCGGGGCCAGGGGGGAAATAATGGCGACATACCGTTACACAGCAAAAGATTTTGAAGCGCGGACGTTCACCGGGAAGATATCCGCGGCGGACCAGTCGGCGGTGGTCGACGAGCTGCGCAAGCGCAAGCTGATCATTATAAGCCTTGAAGAAGAAAGGGGCTCGTCGCTTATGCCGGCCTCTTCCGAGAGGACTGCGCCGATCAAGAGCGAGGATGTCATCCTTTTTGCCCGCCAGATGGCCACTATGGTCGATGCGGGGATCCCGATCCTCCAGACAGTGGATGCCTTGCAGGAGCAGACGTCGAATCCGTCGTTCAGAAAGATCCTGGTGACAGTACGTGATGATATCCGCCTGGGCAGCAGCCTTTCTTCGGCGTTCGCCAAGCATCCCAGGGTATTTGACGGCTTGTTCATCAATATGATCCGGGTCGGTGAGACCGGTGGCGTCCTGACGACAGTCCTGGAAAGGCTTTCTTCCTATATGGAAAAGTCCGAGCGCCTCAAGCGCAAGGTGGGCGGGGCGCTTGTTTATCCGGCGGTCATTGTGTCGATGGCGATGATCGTGACTACGGTGCTTCTGGTCAAGGTGGTCCCCACCTTTGCGACCATTTATGAATCCTTTGACCGCAAACTGCCGGCGATGACCCAGGTCCTGGTGGATGTCAGCAGCGGGCTTAAGAATAATTTTCTTCAGATCATTTTTGTGGGCGGGGCTCTTGTGGCGGCATGCATCGCGTATCAGCGTACGGAAAAAGGCGCGTATAAGATAGACGGGATCAAGCTCAAGCTGCCGGTGTTCGGCGATCTGCTCAAGAAAGTGGCGGTAAGCCGTTTTTGCCGTACATTATCGGTCCTCATCCAGAGCGGTGTGCCGATCCTGGAAGGGCTTGATATTGTGCGCAAGACGATCGGGAACCGCGTGCTGGAGCGGGTCATTGAAGAGGTCATCAGCAGCGTGCGAGAGGGGGAAAGCATTTCGGAGCCGCTCACCCGGAGCAAGGTTTTTCCGTCAATGGTGACCAAGATGGTTTCGGTCGGCGAGCAGTCGGGCCAGCTCGACAAGATGCTTGTCAAAGTGGCGGACTTCTTTGATGAGCAGGTGGACGCGTCGGTGGAAACCCTGACCAGCCTGATCGAGCCGTTCATTATCGGTTTTCTGGGGATCGTTATCGGTTTTATTGTGATAGCACTGTTCATGCCGATCATCAGCATTACGCAGATGATCTGAGGTTTTATTCTTTCCATGTTTTTTTTGAGGGGGCCTTGATGGGACGATCCGTTATTTTATTCTTTGTTCTTTTTGCTTTTTCGGCTTATGCGCAACCCGCAGACCTTCTTTCGAGGCCGGGATCCATTGAGGCAGCTTCAAGCGCGCAGGATAAGCTGGATTACACATTGAACACATTGAAGGACAGTGTCACCCGGCTGAGCGGGGAGAACGCGAAGTTGGCTTCAGGCAATGACCAGATCAGGGTGAAGATCCGCGCCCTTAATGATGAATTGAAGCTTGAGCAGGCCCAGGGAGACAAGATCAACGCGCAGCTCCGGCTTCTGGACCCAGCGTATCAAAAAAAAGCAGAGGAGCATTCTTCGCTGGAAGAGCAGTTCAAGGGGGGGGCGGCGGACCTTGCAGGGCTCAATAGTCAGAGGGCTACCCTTGAAGAGCAGCTTCAGATCAAGGATGTGGAGTCATCGGCTTTGACTGCCCAGTCGGAGGCATTGTCGCGAGAGTTGTCGGATATCCGTACCGGGCTTGTGCCGGGAGAGGATCATACGGCGGAACTGGAGGCTTTGCGCGCCGAACAGCAGTCGGCACAACAAGCCCTTGACGCGTATACTATCGAGCTTGACCGTTTGCGTGCAGAGTGGAAAGATCTTGTTGTGTTCGTTAATGCCGGGCCTGGCCAGGGGGAAGCGTTGACCCAGGAACAGGCGGCGCTTAAGAGTGACATGATCCGCCGTACGCAGGAGATCGACGGGCTTCGCCAGAAGCTGGCTGTAGCTGTCAAAGAGTCGGATGACGTTTCGGCGAAATTCTCCTTACAGGCGGTGGCTCAGCTAGAGCAGGACATTCAGGCGTTGGAGGCCAAGGCCAAGGGGCTGGAGAAAGAGGCCGCAGAAGCGGAGAAAGCGATACGGACCGCCAAGACAGCGTTGCCTCAGGATGCCAAATTGAAGAAGGATGAGGCCCGGTTCAAGGAACTTTTTACGCGTAACAGGGACTTGTCCATGGGGTTGAGGAATCTTCAGCGTTCCATGGTCAGCATGGATAAAAAGAAAGCGCTTCTTGAAAAGGAGATGGGCCAGGTCCGTTAGTATTGATATTTGGACAATATCTTCGGGGTATGGTATGCTTTAGTAGGGATAGTGTTCTTGAGGCGGCGTTGCAGGCTATACATAAAATACATAAGCCTGCGGGGGATCCGCAAGAAAGATAAAGGAAATTAAAGAAAGGAGGGCAAGGACATTTTGGTTTGACCGGGTGTTGTCAAGGCGAGAACGGGTGAATAACTGGTATTATAATTACCTCTTTTATTGCTCTCCTGTATGACATCACTCACAATTCAGGGAACTCCTTTTAGCCCGGCAGCTTGAATGGTTGTCGTTGCATTCGGGAGTTAAACGGTTTTTTAGAAGAAATTTCAAGGAGGATGTATGTCTAATAAAAAAGGTTTTACTCTAGTTGAGATCATGATCGTGGTGGCTATTATCGCGCTTTTGGCCGCTATTGCGATCCCGAACCTGTTAAGGGCAAAGATTTCCGCGAATGATGCTTTGGCCAAGGGTACGTTGCGTTCACTTTCGACCGCTTCCGAGACCTTCGGAACGGCGAATAATGGTTCTTATCCTGGATCCGAGGCTTCTTTGACGGGTGCAACGCCACCGTATACGAACAAGAACTATTGCGGCACCACTAATGCAGGGTTCGTGTATAGTTGCACATTCGCTACGGGGTCGTATTCGTTCATTGCTACGCCTGTGACGGTCAGCACATCAGGGACGACTACTTTCACGATGAGCACGGGCGGTATTTTGACACCCTAATGAATGTGGTCGAAGTGTGTTTCTTGAAGAAGGGGCCTTCATGGCCCCTTCTTCTTTTTGTGAAGGGCTATTGACAAAAAGTCCCGGTGGGTTTCAGGGGCCCGGGGTTTTCCTGAATAATGGCAGAACATACAAATCAAATATTTATATTTAAACATGCTATGTCTTTTGTTATATTAAACTTACATTATGGCCTCTTTTATTGATACATACTTCAAATTCATCAAGCGTTTGTTCCCGTTGAATCCCAAGAGCAGTTCTGTCGGACTTGATATTTGCCCTTCTTCGTGTAAAGTTGTTGAACTTTTCTTGAAGAACGGGGCTTTCGAATTGTCGCGCTGGAGCCTTGAGCTGTTGTCCGATAATGATGACCGTTCGGCCCTGGCCGTGTTGGGGAAACTGGCGTCTTCTTTTGGACAGGCCGGGCCACGCGCGGTGGTCGCTTCGGTGAGCGGCAAGGGGACCTTGGTGCGGTATGTGGATATGCCCAGGATGTCGACCGCAGACCTTCGCCGGGCATTTGCGATCGAATCCGACAAATATTTCCCGTTCCCCAAGGATACTGTTTATACGGATTGTCATATCCTTGACACGATGGATAATAACCGCAAAATGTCTGTCCTTGTGTCAGCGGTGAAAAAAGACCTGGTTGACGGGCGCATGAAATTGCTTAAAGAGGCCGGGATGGAGCCGTTAACGGTTACGCTTGCTTCGGTGGCGCTGGCCAATGCTTTTGCCGTATTTCCGCCGGAAGGGTTTGCTTCGGGGTCGGGGGCCAGGGAGTTCAAGGCTTGTGCGGTGATCGATATCGGCGAGACCGGTACGAATTTGATGATCGTTTTCGCAGGATTGCCACGGTTCAACCGGGATATTTTTATCGGCACGCAGGAACTTTACAAACGTGTGTCCAATCTTCTTGGTGTTCCACCCGCTGAAGCGCATGTTCTTTTACGTCCCGGTATGGCGTTAAGTGAAGCGGCCCAGAAATCCGTGGATGCGGTGATGATGAATCTCATCGCGGAAATACGCTTGTCGTTCGAATATTTTGTGACGGAAAAGAACCTGGCAATAACGCGTGTTTTTTTGGCCGGGGACGGAGCGCAGATCCCCGGTGTCGAGAAGGCGTTCAAGGACGGGGTCGATGTTCCTGTCAGTATTTGGGACCCGTTTGAAAGGATGATCGTGGCACCCAATGTATCCAGGGAAGGGTTAAAGGCGAACAGTTCCAGGCTTATCACGGCCCTGGGGTTGGCGCTCAATGAATATGATCAAGGTTAATTTCATCCCTCAGGAAGCGCGGAAAGACCGCGGGAATATCTGGCAGGACGGGTTCGGCCCGTTGACGCGTGAGGCGATCCTTGGGATCCTGGTGGCCGGGGCCGGCGTGCTGGTCCTTCTTCATCTTGCGTTGGCGGGGCTGGCGTTGGTCAAGGCCGCCCAGCATACGATGCTTCAGGTCCGTTGGGCCTCGATGGGCGCGCAGAAGAAGGTCCTGGATGATGTTACGAATGAAACAAAAACATTGCAGACAAAAATGAATGCCTTGAGGGCCATAACCTCCGCGCAAGGTGTTGTCTGGGCCAGATTGATGAACGAAGTGTCTGACAGCGTTCCGAAGGGCGTATGGCTCCGTGAGATCCATTTTGACCGAGGCCAGTTCACTATTCGCGGCAGTGCGGTCTCTAAAGTCAAGAATGAGATGATCATTGTGAATAATTTTGTGGCTATGCTCAAAGAACAGCCAGGATTGAAAGGGGCTTTTACCGGCATTGATGTTGATTCCATTGAGCGTCGGGAGGGGACTGCGCTTTCGATCGCGGACTTTGCCCTGAAAGCGAAAAGGAAGGCCCCATGAACCCTGCGCTGGAGAAGCTCAAGGAGCTTGAGGTCAAGTATCTTTATATGATCCTTGCCGGGATGATCGCCCTGTTCGCTTTGGTGGATTTTGTGCTGGTGATGCGTGTTCAGCTGGGCCTGGTGAGGTCGCTGGACGCCAAGATCGTTCAGCTGGATAAAGATATTACGGACCTCTCGACCAATAAACAGCGGCTGGTACAGTTCAAGACCCAGCTCGAGCTTGCCCGGATGGCCCGCAAGAATTTTGAAGCGATGGTCCATCGTAAAGACGAGGTCCCGGTGGTGTTAAGGAGCATTTCCAGTATTGCCAATGAGTATGGGGTCAAGATCGACCAATTAACGCCGCAGCCTATCAGTGTTGCGCCTTTGGTTGTGAGTGAAGATGGAAAGTATTACTCGATGAATATTTCTGTCCGGATCAGTTCCGGGTTCCATCAGTTCGGCCGGTTCTTGAATCGTTTGGAACGCGACCGTTTGTTCTGGCAATTGGATGAGTTCGAGATCGCGACGGACACAAAGGATATTCAGCGTCAGGAAGTTAAAATGAACATGAAGATCCTCATTTTGGAGAAATAGTTTGATCCGTTCTGTCCTGGCCTTTATTGTTGTGCTGTTTTTTCTGATGGCGCGGGCATCGGCTAATCCCACTGAGCCGGTGGCGCCGGCTTCAGAGGCGGAGTTTGTGTATGATGAACACTCCCAGCGGGATCCGTTCTGGCCGCTGGTAACGGCGGGCGGTGCGATCGTGACCTACGAGACCAGTTTCGCGGTTGCGGAAATGGTGCTGGAAGGGATCGTGAGTGATGGTGAGGGCGGCATTGCGATCATTAATGGTACGGTGGTTGAGCAGGGGAAGCTGTTCGGAATGTACACGGTCGCAAAGATCGAGCCGGACAAGGTGACTTTGGTCAAAGACGGACAGGTTTCGGAACTTCGTATAAAGAAGGAGGAGTAAATGGTGAGGATCCTTTGCCTCGCGTTTTTGATTATGGTGTTAAGTATTCCCGCGGGTCATGCCCAGGATAAGGCTGATACGCAAGCCGTCCCGGCCGGGCAAGCGGCGCAAACGGTGACATCTGTGAGCTCGGTTGACCCTGTTGTTGCGGCCGTCCCGGTTGCGGCGACAGCTCCGGTGGCTGTATCGGAGGCGGTCATGGAGTTCAAGATGTCCAAGACCGGGAACGTATCGCTGGATTTCCGTGAGGCGGATATCAAGAATGTCCTGAAGGTCTTGTCGTATAAAAGCGGCATTAACATTATTGCCGGTCCCGAAGTGGTCGGGATGGTGAATATTCAGCTCAAGGATGTGCCGTGGCAGAAGGCGCTCGATGTGATCCTTTCGACCTATGGGTACAGTTACGAGCAGAAGGGTACGATCATCATGGTGACTACGGTGGAGAACCTCAAGAAACGCCGTGAGGATGCCAAGGCTTTGGCCGACCAGGAGCCTATTGCGACAAAAACTTTCGTGCTGAATTTCAGCAAGGCCGCAGATGTGGTGGCTTCTCTTGATAAAATGAAAACAGCCCGGGGGAGCATTAATTTTGACAAGCGTACCAATGCGGTCATTGTCAGCGATGTGGAAAGCAACCTTGAGTTGATCACGGAGGTTGTTAAGACACTCGATACCGTTACTCCCCAGGTCCTGATCGAAGCACGGATCATCAAGACGGGGTTGACCAAGTCGGAAACCATGGGGATCGACTGGTCCAAGCTGACCCAGGTGTCGGGGAAAGCGACTTTTGGCACGCGGCCGCATTCTTTTCCTTGGAGCCCTAACAAGGACATGTATTTGCCTGCAATGGGCCCGGCTGCAACCGCACCGGTGATCACCTATGGCACGTTGAGCATTACCGACCTGAGCCTGGTCATTGATGCGCTTCAATCGCGTGGTAATACCAAGAGCATATCCAACCCGCAGCTGGTGACGATGGACAATCAGCCGGCCAGGATCCAGGTGGGCGATCAATATCCCATGCCCCAGTATTCGTTCAGTTCGCAAACCAATACAATGGTGGTTTCAGGCTGGAGTTATATTGATCTGGGCGTCATTTTTAACGTGACCCCGCATATCAATAACGCGTCCTTGATCACGCTGGAGCTTGAGCCGCAGGTCTCAAGCATTTCGGACAAGACAGTCACGGTCCTGGGAACGACCATGCCGGTGTTGACCAATGAGGCGGTCAAGACCATGGTTATGATCAGGGATGGCGAGACGCTCGTGATCGCCGGGTTGATCAGCGAGGACAAAACGATAAGCCATAATGATGTTCCGTTCCTGGGATGGATCCCCATATTGGGGATCCCTTTCCGTCATAAAGCGGAAACCGTTAACAAGTCGGAGATGTTGATATTCCTGACCCCGCATATTATTACACCGACAATGGAGTCTGTTTCAGCCAAGTCGGCCAAGGTGCCAGTACCGGCCATGTCGCCCGAGCTTTCTGCGGCAGTAGAGGAGGCCAAGTCATTGCAGGCGGCCAAGCCGGCGGAGTTGCCCAAGACGGACAAAGCCGGGAAATAGTTTTTGTTGGGCAGGAAAGATTTTAGGTTTGAGGTAACTCCCATCTGCCCGTCAGCCTGTAGGGCTGTCGTGGCATTCGGGAGTTAAAATTTTTTAGTAGAAAATTTTTTAAGGAGTTTTTGTGCCAAAAGATATTTTGATCCACGTTGCCGACGGGGAGCGGCGGGTGGCGGTCATTGATAACAAGAAACTTGATGATTTTTATATCGAGCTTGACCGCTATGAATCTTTCCTGGGGAATATTTACAAGGGCAAGGTCGAGTCCATTCTGCCGTCCATTAATGGAGCTTTTGTTAATGTCGGCCAGGAGAAGAACGGTTTCCTTTATCTCACCGATGCCGACCATTCCAGCTTAGAGGATTTCGTCAACAAGAAGAAGGATGATGCTCAGCCCAGTTTGATCGACCGCCTGCTCAACCGTAAGCCGAAGTCGGCGGAGGCAGCCAAGTCGGCGGAGCTGGTCAAGAAGGATGCACCTGGGGAAAAGCCTCATGGCCGCGGCGGCCACCGTGGCGGCGGAAAAGCAGGGACGCCGCTCAAGGTTGGACAGGAGGTCCTGGTGCAGGTTGAGAAGGACCCTTTCGGGACCAAGGGCCCGCGGCTTACCACGCATGTTTCTATTCCAGGCCGTTTTGTGGTTTACATGCCCTATGATAATCATGTGGGGGTTTCCCAGAAGATCGAGTCTCCCGAGGAGCGTCATCGCCTGCGTGAGATCATCAAGGAGTGCGATATCAAGGAAGGCGGGTTCATTATCCGCACGGTATCGATGAATCAGGATAAAGCCGAGCTTCTTAATGATGCCAAGTTCGTTTACGACAAATGGCAGCAGGTGTTAAAGCTTGCCCGCGAGAAGAAATCCCCGTTCATGGTGTACAAGGAGGGGGATATTATCTGGAAAGTCGTGCGTGATCATTTGCGTGAAGATGTGGCGTCCATTCATATCGATTCGAAGGAAGAACACGAGAAGCTGCTCAAGTATGTGGAGACGCTGGTGGGCCAGAAGGCGCTCAAGAAGATCCATTTGCATCGCGGGGAAACCAATATTTTTGAGGCACATAAGATATCCCAGGCGCTTGAGGAGATCTACGATACGAAGGTTTACTTAAAAACGGGCGCTTACGTGGTCATCGAGCCTACGGAAGGCGTGACGGTGGTGGATGTCAACAGCGGCCGTTACAAGACGCAGGCTTCTCCCGAGGAGGCGGCGTTCAATGTGAATATGGAGGCCGCGCCTGAAATAGCCCGCCAATTGCGTTTGCGCGACCTGGGCGGTATTATTGTTATTGATTTTATTGATATGATGCGCGAGGAGCACAAACGCAAGGTGCTCGATGTCCTTAAGGCCGAGCTCGCAAAAGACATGTCGAAGACCGAGGTCAACAAGATCTCGAGCCTCGGGCTTGTTGAAATGACTCGTGAGCGTGCGGGGAAGACGCTGGAGTCCATTAAGTTCGCGCCTTGTCCGTATTGCCAGGGCCGTGGTAAAGTAAAAATTGACTAAAGGAATAAAATACATATAATAAGGCACTTAATTTCATAAAGTGGTTGTTTAATTTTTCAGGAGGTTGTTCATATGTACGCAGTCATCGACGTAGGTTCCTTCCAGTTCAAGGTTGCGGAAGGTGATATTATTGATGCTCCCAGTATTGATATCGAGCCCGGCCAGACAATGGATGTGGACAAGGTCCTTTTGGTCGCGAATGGCGATGATGTCAAGATCGGTACGCCCTATGTGGCGGGTGCGAAGGTCTCTTTTGAGGTCGTTCGTCATTTACGCGACGAGAAGGATATTTCGTTCTTCTTCCGCAAGCGCAAGGATGTTCGCAGGACCATCGGGCATCGTCAGGGATTGACCGCTCTTAAGGTTGCGAAGATCACCGCGTAAGATTTCTTTGTTATAGAGCGGGCAGGAGATGGGAAAATCCTGCCCGCTTTTATTTTCGAAAGGATCCTTTCGAAAATGTCCAAAAGGCCGCCTAGCGAGCTTACAGCGAGCCGGGGCCGTAGGATTTCAATTCAAGGCGTTTCTTATGGCATTTGTTGATTCCGCTCGAATAGTAGTCAGGGCCGGTGATGGTGGCAAAGGTTGCGAAAGCCATTATCGTGACCTGTGGATGCGTTATCCCCGTGCCGATGGCGGTAACGGCGGCGATGGCGGCAGTATTATTTTTGTTGGTGATCCCCACATTCAGACCCTCCTGGACTTCCGTTTCAAACAGCATTATCAGGGGAAAAAGGGCAATTGCGGTTCCAGTAAAGGCGCGACCGGCCGTTGTGGCGCGGATTGTGTCCTGCGTGTGCCTATCGGTACGGTCCTGTGGGACGATGCGACGGGGCTGCTTATCCGTGATTTTAGCACGCCCGGAGAGCTGGTGGTTGTTATCCCCGGCGGCCGCGGCGGCATCGGCAATATGCACCGCAAGACAGCTGTTCCTCCCGAGCGGGGCGATGAGAAAACGCTGCGCCTGGAGCTGAAAGTGATTGCGGATGTGGGGCTGGTGGGTTTTCCCAATGCGGGGAAATCTACGCTCATCTCGGCGATCTCCAAAGTCCGTTCCAAGGTGGCGAATTATCCGTTCACGACCAAACAGCCTATCCTGGGCATTGTAGAAACGGATGACGCGAGTTTTGTGGCGGCGGACCTTCCCGGATTGATCGAGGGCGCGCATTTGGGCAAGGGGTTGGGGATCAAGTTCCTTAAGCATGCCGAGCGCACCAAGATCCTGGTGCAGGTGGTCGATATGTCGGGCAGTGAGGATCGGGACCCGCTGGTCGATTACGAACAGATCATTTCCGAGCTTGAGCAGTATAGTGATGAGCTGGCGCACAAGCATCGCATTGTGGTGGCGAACAAGATGGACCTCCCCGAAGCAAAGAAGCATTTGAAGCGCTTTAAAAAGCAATTCAAAGGTGTTAAAGTATTTCCTATATCCGCGCTCGACAAGAAGGGATTGAAAGATCTGGTTGACGAGATCATTGTGATCCTTAAGCAGTCGGCGCGTTTTACCCAATAGGACGATATGGAACGGAAATTCCCCAGGAAGATAAAGCGCGTGGTCATCAAGGTTGGCTCCAGCCTTCTGGCGACGCATATGATGAAGCCGCACGAGAGATCCTTAAAGTCGCTGGTGGCGCAGATCTGTGACCTGCAGGACAGGGGCTTTGAGGTTGTTTTTGTCAGTTCCGGGGCTATTGCGCTGGGCTTGGGTGAAATGGGCGAGCGAGTACGTCCGTCGGATACCCCTTCCCTGCAAGCGGCTGCCGCGGTAGGGCAGGCGTTGTTGATGCGCCTTTACGGCGATCTGTTCAAGAAGCGCGGGCGTGTTTGCGCGCAGATCCTGCTGACCTGGGATGATTTTGACAGCAAGCTCAGGCATTCCAATGCATGCAATACATTGCAGAAACTTTTGACGCGCGGGGTCGTCCCCATTATCAATGAGAATGATTCGATATCAACCGAGGAGATCAAGTTCGGCGATAACGACAAGCTTTCGGCCATGGTCGCGGCCATGGTCCATGCCGACCTTCTGATCATGCTTTCTGATGTGGACGGGTTATATAAGAAGGAAGGCGGGAAGCTGACGGAAAAGTTCAGCGAGGTCCGGGAGATCACGGACGAGATCAGGAGTGTGGCGGGTGGCGCGCGTGACCATAATTTCTCCAAAGGCGGCATGGTCACCAAGGTAAATGCTGTTGAGATCGCTTCCCGTGCGGCCGTGCCCTGTATTATTGCCAATGGCCAGACGATGGACGTGATCCGGCGGATCGTGGTGGATAAAGAGTCGCTCGGAACGTATTTCTTCGAGAAGGAAGAGCGCTTGATCGCGCATAAACACTGGATCTGTTTTTTCGCCAAGCCCAAGGGGTTTGTGACGGTAGACGATGGCGCGGCCAAGGCGATCCTGAAAGGCGATGCCAGCCTTCTTTTGCCGGGCATTGTTGCCTGGGGAGGGAAATTCACTCCGGGTGATGCTGTTGTTGTGCAGGACCAGGCGGGCGTTGAGCTGGCGCGCGGGATCGCGGATTACGCCAAAGAACATTTGGATGAAGTGAGCGACAGGAAAGCGAAAAAACCGTTCATTCATATTGATAATCTTGTTGTTACGGCATAGGTGAGTGCATGGATATTCAAAAGATCATTTTAAAACAGGCGCAGATCGCCAAGCAGTCGGCATTGAAGCTTGCGTTGGTCCCAACCAAGGAAAAGGATGCGGCGCTTAAGGCCATGGCGGCTGCTTTGGTAAAGAATTGTGCAGCGATCATGAGAGCCAACGCTTTGGATGTCGCGGCGGGTGTTAAGGCCGGGTTATCGGCGGCCTTGATCGACCGGCTGACGCTCAATGAGCAGCGTGTCAAGGCGATGGCGGATGGCATTCTTGATATTGTGAAGCTCAGAGACCCTGTCGGCGAGGTGATGGACAGCCGCAGGAGGCCTAATGGCCTGCGTATTGATAAAGTGCGTGTGCCGATCGGGGTGGTCGGGATCATTTATGAATCCCGTCCGAATGTTACGGCGGATTGTGCGGCGTTATGCCTTAAATCGGGCAACGCGGTCATTCTTAAGGGCGGTAAAGAAGCGATCCATTCAAATATGGCCATTTACAAGGCGCTTAAGGGCGCTCTTGTTGCGACTAAAATTCCGGCTGAGGCGCTTGGGTTCATCGGGTCTGTGGACCGCGCGGCGGTGACGGAATTGCTTAAGCTCGATCAGCATATTGATCTTATTGTCCCGCGCGGCGGCGAGGGGCTTATTCGTTTTGTCGCCGAGAATTCGCGCATCCCTGTGGTCAAGCATTATAAGGGCGTGTGCCATGTTTATGTGAGTTCGAAAGCTGATCTTAAGATGGCCGAAGAAATTTGTTTTAATGCCAAGGTTCAGCGTCCGGGTGTGTGCAATGCCATGGAAAAGATGCTGGTGGATGAAAAAGTGGCCAAGCGGTTCCTTTTGCCAATGGCGGCAAGGCTGCGGGCTGCGGGCGTTGAGTTGCGCGGGGATGAGGCGGCATGCCGCATTGTGGGTGATATGAAAAAAGCCTCGGCGAAGGATTGGTATGAGGAATATCTTGATCTGATCCTTACGGTCAAGGTCGTTAACGGGGTGGCGCAAGCGGTCGATCATATTAATAAATGCGGGTCCCGTCATTCCGACGCGATCGTCACTAAAGACAAGAAAGAAGCGGATGTGTTCCTTAAGGGCGTTGATTCCGCGTGCGTGTATGTGAATGCCTCGACCAGGTTCACAGATGGTTATGAGTTCGGCCTGGGGGCCGAGGTGGGGATATCGACGGATAAGATCCATGTCCGCGGGCCTATGGGCCTGGAGGGTTTAACGTCGTATAAATATCAGGTTTACGGGAACGGGCAGGTCCGCCAATGAAAAAGATCGGGCTTTTTGGCGGAACGTTTGATCCTGTTCACCTCGGGCATTTGCTAATGGCGCGTGCCGCGATGGAGCAGATGGGCCTGGACAAGGTTGTTTTTATCCCTTCGTGTGTACCGCCGCACAAGAAAGCCCCAACGTTGTTCACGGCGGCAGATCGCATGAAGATGGTCCGTATGGCGATCAAGGGTATCGCCGAGTTTGAAGTGTCGGATTTCGAGATCAAAAAAGGCGGCAAGTCTTATTCGGTGGATACGGTCCGGCATTTCCGCGGCCTTTACGGCCTCCAGGACAAGATGTTCTTTATTGTCGGAGGGGATGCGATCAAACAGCTGGATACCTGGAAAGATGTTAATATCCTGAAAACAATGTGTTCTTTTGTGTCCGTGAACCGCCCCGGTTATCCGCGCGGGGAGGAG
The DNA here is from genome assembly GCA_903908245.1 of Candidatus Omnitrophota bacterium. Classification (GTDB taxonomy): domain Bacteria; phylum Omnitrophota; class Gorgyraeia; order Zapsychrales; family Fredricksoniimonadaceae. The sequence goes on along the minus strand of CAIVRE010000002.1, from coordinate 44,581 downwards.
AAGCTCAAGTATCATGCGGTCACCATGAATGGGATCGAAATGTCGTCGACCGAGATCCGCAAGCGTATTTTGCTGGAGAAATCGATCCAGTTCCTTGTCCCGGATGCTGTTTTAAGTTATATTAAACGCAATCATTTGTATAAAATTTAATTGTGGAAGCTCACATCCGCTCGTCAGCCTGATGGGCTGTCGTGGCGGATGTGAGTTAACAATTTCTCAGTAGAGAAATTCTTAAGAAAGGTTGTTATGCCAAAGGATCCAAAAGAAGTCATTAAATTCGGTACTGACGGCTGGCGCGCGATCATTGCCGATACATTTACTTTTGAAAATGTGGCCGCTCTTTCACAGGCGTTGGCGGTGTGGGTCAAGAGGGATGCAAAAAGGATCGGCACTGAGCCTTTGCGTGTGGCGGTGGGCTATGATAACAGGTTCCTTTCGAAGGATTTCTCCGAGACTGTGGCGTCAGTCCTGGCCGCGAACGGCATTGAGGTCTTTTTGTCGAGCGCGTCACTTCCGACACCGGCGCTTAGCCTGGCGGGGCGTGACCATAAGTGCGTGGCAGGTGTGGTCATTACAGCAAGCCATAATCCTCCGGAATATAACGGTTTTAAGATCAAGACGGCCGAGGGCGGCGGCGCGGGCAAGAATATTACGGATGCGGTGGAAGGCTATATTGGCGTGGAGCCGGTCTTGTCGGTTGAATTCAAGAAGGCTGTGGCTGACGGCAAGATCAAGGTCCTGGATTTTAAGAGGGATTATCTGAAATTTATTCGCGGATATGTGAGTTTAAGAAAGATCAAGACGGCAAAGTTCCGTGTGATCCAGGATGTTATGTATGGTTCCGGCGGCAGGTTGCTTGAGGCCGCACTTAAAGGCACAGCTATCCGCCTGGAGCTGATGCATGCGGATGTGAATCCCGGTTTTGGCGGGACCCGTCCGGAGCCTCTGGCACAATATTTGGGCGAGCTTATTGCGGTCACGAAAAAAGGGAAGTATGACCTTGGTCTTGTGCTCGACGGAGATGCTGATCGTATCGCGGTCGTTCTTAACGGAAAGTTTGTTTCTCCTCAGAAGATCCTGGCTTTGCTTGCGCTTCACCTTTGGAAGAACCGCGGCGTTAAGGGCGGTATCGTCAAGACCATTTGCGGTACCACGATGATCGATAATCTGTGCAAGGCCAATGGCATCAAGCTTTACGAGACGCCGGTAGGGTTTAAATATATTTCCGACCTGATGCTGACCGAAGAGATCATCGCGGGCGGCGAGGAAGCGGGCGGGATGGGCATGCCTGATTATATCCCGGAGCGCGACGGCATTCTGGCTGGCCTTCTCCTGATCGAGATGATGGTGTACGAGAAGAAGAGCATGGTCAAGATCCTCGACGAGATGGAGAAAAAGTACGGTAAATATTATTATGAGAAGACCAGCATTCAGCTCAAGGGAATGGTGAAGACCCTTGAGCCGGTCAAGAAGATCGAAACGGTTTTGGGTAAGCAGGTCATTGCTGTTAAAGATTTCGATGGTGTGAAGCTCGAGCTGGCGGATGACAGCTGGATCATGGTCCGCGCTTCCGGGACCGAGCCGATCTTGCGCGCGTACGCGGAGTCCAAGAGCTCTAAACGCACGAAGCAGCTCCTTGATTTCGCGTTGGAGCTGGCCAAGACCCTGGGATGATCGCCCGGTAAATAGACGATAACTCATGTGCCCAATATGTTGAACGTTCTGAAGTATGTCTACTATTGGCTGACAACGGGCCTCGCGGCTGTTGTCAGCTTTTGTTTTTATCCCTGCCGCACTTATGGCCGGGAGAATATCCCGAAGACGGGCGGATGTATTTACGCCTCTAATCATGAAAGCAATATCGATCCTGTCCTTTTGCCGGTTGTTTCACCGCGCCGGATAAGGTTTTTGGCCAAGGATTCGTTATTTAAACATCCTGTCCTGGGCGCGTTGATCCGTTTTGGCGGGGGTATTGCGCTTAAGCGTGGTTCGGCAGATCGCGGTGCGTTGACGGAAGTATTGCAGAGCCTTAAAGACGGTTGGCCGGTGCTCGTTTTTCCGCAGGGGACCCGTGGCGGCGAGAAGCCTCAGGCGGGGGTTGGTTTCCTGGCAGGCAAGTCCGGCGTCCCTGTTGTGCCTATATATATTGAAGGCACGGATAAGGTTTTACCTAAAAGTGCTAAATTCCCCAAACGTACGTCTGTTAAAGTTATCTTTGGCCAGCCTCTTGTTTTTTCTTCCGATGTTGACTCAACTATCGCCGCACAGCGCATCATGCAGGCGATCCTGGCGTTAAAGCCCTCCTGATATCTTCAAAGACATATTTGGTTCGTATCTTTTTTCTTGACATTCTTTTTTTGTGTGCTATATTCTCTAGTGTTCCGATAGACTTACTTATTACTTTGGGGGTTCAAATGAAGCTTTCTACGAAAAGTCGTTACGGCACAAGACTTATGCTTGAGCTTGCGATAAGGCAACCTGAGGGGTTTATTCTTCTCGGGGATATTGCCCGTAGTCAGAATATCTCGGAAAAGTATCTGTGGCAGCTGGCGTCATCCCTTAAAGCGGCGGGGTTGGTCAACGCTCAGCGCGGTGTCAAGGGGGGATTCACCTTAGCAAAGCCAGCGAATGATATTACGGTCAAGGACATTGTTTCTGTTCTTGAAGGACAGATCGGGCTTGTTGATTGTCAGGGGTGCGATAAAGAGGGATGTATCACAAGTGACATCTGGAAAGAAGCTTCAGCTGCGATCGAGCGGGTATTTTCATCCTATAAGTTGTCGGATATGGCCGAAAAGGCGGTCCGAATGCGGGCGAAAAGAAAGAACGGTTACGCGGCATTCGGAGTTTAATATGGGGACACTTTACTTAATTCATCAATGTCGTTTTTGTATTAGATGAATTAAGTAAAGTGTCCCTCCAAAAAAAGGAGATCTTATGAGCAAGAATGATTCGAAATTAAAATTGGAAACATTGGCATTACATGGCGGGCAGGAGGCGGATCCAACGACGGGATCCCGTGCTGTCCCGATCTATCAGACCACTTCATATCAGTTTAAAAGCACTGATCATGCGGCCAATCTTTTCGGGCTTAAGGAATTCGGCAATATTTATACCCGTTTAATGAATCCGACGACGGATGTGTTCGAAAAACGCATGGCTTTGCTTGAGGGGGGTGTGGGCGCACTCGCCGTGGCCAGCGGCCAGTCGGCGATCACCTTCTCTATATTGAACATCGCACAAGCCGGTGATGAGATCGTATCCTGTGATAATCTTTACGGCGGGACCTATAACCTTTTTCATTACACTTTGGCGAAAATGGGCATCAAGGTCATTTTCGTGAAGTCCAATGACCTTGCAGCGCTTGAAAAAGCGATCACTCCCAGGACAAAGGCGGTTTACGGGGAGTCAATCGGCAATCCGAAACTGGATGTTGCCGATATTGAGGGGCTCGCGCGTGTGGCACATAAGCATGGTATCCCGTTGATCATCGATAATACGGTGTCTCCGTTCTTGCTCCGGCCTATTGAATGGGGTGCGGATATTGTGGTGTATTCGGCCACCAAATTCATTGGCGGGCACGGCACATCTTTGGGCGGTGTTATTATTGATTCCGGCAAGTTCGACTGGACCAATGGCAAGTTCCCGCTCATTAAAGGGGCAGAGCCGAGTTATCATGGCATTGACTTTGTCGAAGCGCTCAAGCCGATGGGGAATATCGCTTATATTATCAAGGCGCGCGTCACGGTCTTGCGTGATATTGGTGCGGCGCTGTCTCCGTTCAATGCCTTCTTGTTCCTTCTGGGGCTGGAAACGCTTCATTTGCGGATGCCCCGTCACGCCGAGAATGCCCTGGCACTTGCGAAGCATCTTAAAAAGCATCCCAAAGTGGGTTGGGTCAATTATCCCGGCCTTGAGGATAGTGCGGACCATGCGCGTGCCAAACGGTATTTGAAAGGCGGCGCGGGCGCGATCCTGGGCTTTGGCATTAAAGGCGGGGCCGAGGCGGGGAAGAAGTTTATCGACGGATTGGAGCTCGTTTCGCATCTGGCGAATGTGGGTGATGCCAAAACGCTGGCTATTCATCCGGCTACGACCACGCATCAACAGCTTTCTCCGGAAGAGCAGGTTGCCACCGGCGTTACGCCTGATTTTATCCGTATTTCGGTGGGGATCGAGCATATCGATGACATTATTGCGGATATCGACCAGGCTTTGGCCAAAGTTTAGGAGGCCATATGAGTGCAGCACAGGGCTTGATTGTTAATGATGCGATCATCAAGGATGTTCGCGATGCGGTGACGGGGCTGGATTACGGGACCGTCCTTATTAAGATCCATGATTCCAGGATCATCCAGATCGAGGTCACGACTCGCAAGCGGTTTGATGATGTCTGGAAAGTTGAGGAAGGGGGTGGCATTTGACAAGGCGGTAAAAGAGTGTGGCTTAACGGACATCCCGTGATGCGTTGGTGTCATTTAGAAAAAAATAAAATAATTTCAGGTTCACCAGTCGACTGGAACTCCTGAGCAAAAGAAGATCAAACAGGAGATATCCATGAAGACCATCACTCAAATAGCAGTAACAGTAGTATTGGTTGTAACAGTCCGTTCTTTGGCTTTTGCCGGTTTACCGTTAAATAACGTGGAAGGGGTGGGAGGAGTTGCTTTTAATCCTTTGGCGTATACCGCAGGGACGCCTTTTGACGCCGGAGAAAAGGCGACGGGATCAGGGGCAGTGTTCAAGGATGCTGTTAATAAGCCCCAGTTCGGGCTGTGGCGGATCAGGCTTAATGACGTTAAGGCTGACTGGAATACGCAGAGCGTTGCCACGACATTCTTCGATCGCCTGGAGGTTTCTTACGGTAATGAGATCATTGCCCAGACCGGGGCACCGAAGACCATTAACAAACAGAACATCGGGTTGAAGGCCTTATTGGTGAAAGAGAATGCCGGTGATAACAAACTGATCCCGGCGGTGGCGGTAGGGACGATCTATAAACAAACAACTTACGATACTCCGGCGGATGTAAAGAAGCAGGGGTATGATTATTATGTTGTGGCGACAAAGTTCCTGACTGGCCTTCCCAAGCCAGTGCTTTTGTCTGGCGGTATCCGTTCGACCGATGCCCGTTCAACGGGGGTGTATGGTTTTGGCACCAAGCGGGATACGGCCTTGTTCGGGAATATTGATGTTCTCCCGCTGAAAGATGTTGCCATCGGGTTTGAATACGAGCAGGGGGCGCAGGTAGCTGGCTGGAAGAATGCGGATTATTATGATGCTCATGTGGCGTGGCTTGCGAACAAGCAACTGACGCTGGTCGCGGCATATGTGAATACCGGTGATAATAAGGATAACGCTGTTGTCGGGCATAAGATCGGCCTTGGCGATGGTTTTGTCCTAAGCGCTAATTACGCGTTTTAAAACCTTCTCCCTACCGGAGAGGGTGAGACCCTCTCCGGTAGGGGGGCGGGAGATTTTAATTGACATAAGAGTATTTTTGTAGATAATTACCCTTTCTATTGGCCTCTAGGGGCAACCCTAAATCCAAAGGCCGATTCCAGGGGAAAGAGGTATTTTTATTATGTCAGAAGCAAAAAAATCTATCATGGAGGAACTGTACGGCGCTACGCTGAAGACCTTCATTGAAGGCCAGATCGTACAGGGGACTATCGTCGCTAAAAGCAAGGACGAGGTTGTTGTCGATATCGGGTTCAAATCCGAGGGTTTTGTGGCGATGGAGGAGTTCCGCGATCCGTCCGTGCTCGAGATCGGACAGAACATCGACGTCCTTATCGAAACGATCGAGGATGACGAAGGCAAGCTGGTCCTGTCGTTCAATAAGGCCGAGCGCCTGAAGGGCTGGCAGAAGATCGCCGATGTTATTAATGAAGGCGATGTGGTCGAAGGCCGTGTGGTCCGTATCGTCAAGGGTGGTTACATCGCGGATGTTTCGGGTGTCGAGGCGTTCCTGCCGATGTCGCTCTCTGCGTTCAAGGGGTTGCCGCCGGACGATATCATGTCGCGGACTTACCGGTTCCTTGTCGCCAAAATGAACAAGCAGCGCCGCAATCTTATCCTTTCGCGCCGCGAGATCGTTCAGAAGGAGCACGAAGAGAGCCGCAAGCATTTGTGGAGCAAGCTGGAAAAAGGCCAGCGCCGTACAGGGCTCGTCAAGGGTATCACGGATTTCGGTGCCTTTATCGATCTGGGCGGTGTTGATGGTTTATTGCATATTACCGATATGAGCTGGTCGCGTATCAGCCATCCGTCGGAGATCGTTTCTCTCGGCCAGCGCCTGGAGATCATAATCCTTGATTTTGACAAGGAGAATTCCAAGGTTTCGCTGGGTCTCAAGCAGATCTCTGCGAATCCGTGGGAAGCTGTTTACGACAAGTATCCGGCAGGTACCGTGGTCAAGGGCAAGGTCGTCAATATTATGCCTTACGGCGTGTTCGTCGAGATCAGCCGCGGGATCGAGGGCCTTCTTCATTCGTCCGAGATCACCTGGCAGAAGAAGATGGTCAATCCCCAGGAGCTCTTTACCGTCGGCCAGCAGGTCGATGTGCAGATCATCAATGTGGACAAGGATGCCAAGCGCATTTCCCTCTCGATGAAGCAGCTCGAGGATAATCCGTGGCTTAAGGCGGAACAATATTTTCCGACCAATGCCCGGGTCAAGGGTACGGTCCGCGGTTTCGCTGATTATGGCGCTTTTGTGGAGCTTGAACAGGGGCTCGAGGGCATGATCCATGTGTCCGACATGTCCTGGACGCGCAAGATCAATCATCCGCAGGAAGTCCTGGCCAAGGGGCAGGCAGTGGAGGTAGTTGTCCTGGCCGTTGATCCCAAGGCGCGCAAGATCACGCTCGGCCTTAAACAGCTGGCGGTGAATCCCTGGGCTGAGATCGCCAAGAAGTATCCTGTGGATACTGTTATTGATGCGATCGTTATTACCAATTCCAACTTCGGTGTTTTTGTGAAGCTGGATGACGAGGTGGAAGCGCTGGTGTATTCGTCCGAGATCGAGAAAGACGAGGCCGCGAAACTTAAGGCCGGTGATTCTCTTCGCGTGAAGGTTATCAAAGTTGACGTTGATCAGATGAAGATCGGCGTGAGCACCAAGGTTTAATACGAAGGAGAAAAGGGCGGGCTTTTTCTGATAACAGAAAACAGCTTGCCCTTTTTTTTATAATGCAAGAAGCCCTGAAGATCATTACGCGTGGTACGGTCGAGGTGATCGACCTCAAGCATCTGGAAAAGAAGCTTGAGAAAAGCCGGGCCAAAGGTGCCCCTCTGGTCGTCAAGGCGGGCTTTGATCCGACTGCCCCCGATATTCATCTGGGGCATGTGGTCCTGCTTAGAAAAATGAAGCAGTTCCAGGACCTGGGGCATAAGGTTGTTTTTCTGATAGGGGATTTTACCGCCCAGGTCGGAGATCCTAGCGGACGTAATGAGTTGCGCAAGAAGATGACCCGTGAGGACGTCGAGCGTAATGCGGAGACATATAAAGAGCAGGTTTTTAAAGTCCTTGACCCGCAGAAGACCGAAGTTGTGTTCAACAGTCATTGGTTCGGCAAGTTCAGTGCGCAGGACCTGATGGAGCTTACGGCCCGTTCAACGGTCGCGCAGATGCTGGCGCGGGCGGATTTCAAGAAGCGTTTTGAGGATGGGCGGGAGATCAGCCTGCTGGAGTTCATTTATCCGCTTCTGCAGGGGTATGATTCCGTTGTGTTGGAGGCAGATATCGAGCTTGGCGGTTCCGACCAGAAGTTCAATCTTCTGATGGGCCGCCAGATCCAGGAAGCCTATGGCGCCGAGCCGCAGGTGGTTATCATGACGCCGCTCCTCGAGGGGTTGGACGGGGTCAACAAGATGTCGAAATCCCTTGGCAATTATGTGGGGATCAACGAGCCGCCGCGCGAGATGTTCGGCAAGCTGATGTCGGTATCCGACGAGTTGATGATCAAATACTTCGAGCTTTTGACGGACCATGACCTCGGGGTCGTCCGGCAGATGCATCCGAAGGAGGCGAAGATGGAGCTGGCGGGAAGCATTGTCGCCCAGTTCCACGGACCCGATGCCGCGAGGGACAGCCGTGAACACTTTAACAGTGTGTTCGCGAAGAAGCAGGTCCCGGACGACATAGCAAGCCTGAAGCTTGAGCCCGGCATGGACTTGATCGGCATCCTGGTAATGACTGGGATCTGCCTGTCGAAGAATGAAGCCCGCCGGCTGATCAAGCAGAATGCCGTTTCCTTTGAAGGAAGCCCGCTGGCCGATGAATCCTGGCCTGTCGAACGTGGCGTCCTCAAGGTCGGCAAGCGCCGTTTCCTGAAGATCGTTTAGGGCCTTTCAGGAACGCAAAGGCATGTCCCGTCGGGGTTATCCCCCGGTCTCTTCCCTTGTTTTATTTGTTGCCGAAAGACCTTGACAATCGCGGGAGCGTTGTATATACTCTTGCTTCATTTAAACGCCCTTGTAGCTCAGTTGGTAGAGCACGTCCTTGGTAAGGACGAGGTCACCAGTTCAATCCTGGTCGAGGGCTTAAGTACGGAGACCCATGAGAGAAGTCATCCATTTACAGTGCACTGAATGCCAGCGTATCAATTACAACGGCACCAAGGACAAAAAGAAGAAACCTGAGCGTATTGAACTGAGCAAGTACTGCCCGTTCGACCGCAAGCATACGCCGCATAAGGAAATGAAGAAATAATTTTAGGCCAGTAGCTCTAACTGGTAGAGCGTCGGTCTCCAAAACCGTAGGTTGCTGGTTCGAATCCAGCCTGGCCTGTGGTTGCGAACAAAATGATAGTAAAAGTTAAGACATTCTTAGAGGAAGTGATCGCGGAGTTGAAGAAGGTCAACTGGACGTCCAGGAAAGACCTGATCAATTCTTCGTTCATTGTGATCATAAGCGCCGTCTGTCTGGGCTGCTTCATTACGCTTACCGATCTTATCCTTTCACGCGGACTTAATACACTTATCAGGTGATCGATCTTATGGATTGGTATGTTATTCACACGCAAACAGGCGCAGAAGACCGGGTAAGGGCCGGCCTGGAACGCCGTATGGAACAGACCGCCCTCAAGAATTATATCGGAGAGATCGTTGTCCCGACGGAGCAGGTTTCTGAAGTTCGCGGCGGTAAAAAACGGATCACGACCCGCAAGTTTTTCCCCGGTTACCTGATCGTCAAGATGGAGATGAACAAGGAAAGCTGGTATCTCATCAAGACGACTCCCGGTGTCACCAGTTTTATCGGCCCGGGCCGAAAGCCTCAGAAATTGTCCGATGTCGAAGTGAACAATATTCTCAAACGTTCGGTGGATACGGAATCCAAGCCGTCACCCAAGGTCGTTTTTGAGCCCAATGAGCCGGTGCGCATCACGCAGGGGCCGTTCGGGAATTTTAACGGGATCGTGGTAGAGACTTTTCCGGACAGGGGGAAATTGAAGGTCAGCGTTTCTATTTTCGGCCGCTCGACCCTGGTGGAATTGGAATACTGGCAGGTAGAAAAAATATAACTTGGTGTGAACGGATAAAATTATGGCAAAAGAAATAGTCGCAAAAGTTAATTTGTATGTTATTGCAGGCCAGGCGAATCCTGCACCGCCGGTCGGCCCTGCGCTCGGTCAGCACGGCGTGAACATTATGATGTTCTGCAAGTCGTTCAACGAGCAGACCAAGGGCAGGGAAGCGATGCCGCTTCCTGTTATCATCAATATTTATAAAGATAAATCATTCGATTTCATCATTAAAACCCCTCCGAGTTCCGCCCTTCTCAAGAAGGCGGCGAAACTTGCCAAGGCTTCAGGGACGGCCGGTAAGGAGACTATTGGTACGGTCACCAAGGCGCAGGTCGAGGAGATCGCCAAGATGAAGATGGATGATCTGAATACCGGAGATATGGAACAGGCGTCCCGTATCGTTAAGGGTACTGCCAGAAGCATGGGAATAGCTATAAAGGATTAACATGGCGACAAAGATAAGCAAGCGTGTCAAAGCGGCATATACAAAGGTAGAGATCGGCAGGGCGTATCCACTTCTGGATGCTGTCAAGGTCCTGGAACAGACGCCTAAGGCGAAGTTCAATGAGACGGTCGAGCTTCATTTTGCTCTGGGCATCGATACCAAAGATTCTGACCAGAATGTGCGCGGGACCATTGTTCTTCCGCATGGCACGGGAAAATCCATGAAAGTGGCGGTGATCTGCCAGGGAGATAATGTCGCCAAGGCCAAGAATGCCGGTGCGGACCATGTCGGCGGGATGGACCTGATCGAGAAGATCGACAAGGAAGGGTTCCTTGATTTTGATTGCATTATCGCCACGCCTGACATGATGAAAGATCTCAGCAAGCTGGGGAAAGTCCTCGGGCCCCGCGGCCTTATGCCTTCACCCAAGGCCGGGACAGTTACACCTGATGTCGAGCGCGCGTTGCGCGAAGTCAAAGCCGGCCGTGTTGAATTCAAGAACGACAAGCAGGGCGGACTGCACCTGGGGATCGCCAAGCGTTCGTTCACGGTCGAGCAGATCGTGGCCAATGCGCAGCTTGTGATCGATACGATCGCACACGCCAAGCCGTCGTCGGTTAAGGGAGTTTTCATCAAGAGCGTTTACCTCTCTTCAACAATGGGAGCAGGGGTGAAGGTGGCCATATGATAAAAGTCGGCAAGGTTTACAGGGATAAAATGGTGAAGACACTCAGGGACGGCCTGGAAAAAAGCAGTACCTGTGTTGTCGTGAATTTTCAGAAGATTTCTTCGGGCGACCTTTCCAGCCTCAGAAAGACGCTCCGTCAGAAAAAAGCCAAGATGTGCGCGTCCCGCAATTCTTTGGTGAAGGTCGCTTTTAAAGGGACGAATTACGCATCGCTGGCCGAAAACCTTAGCGGGCAGACAGCGGTCATTTTTACAAGCGCTGATCCGGCCGATATTGCCAAGGTCCTCGTGGCATTCGCCAAGAAGAACGAGAATTTCGTTTTCTGCGGCGGCGTGCTCGACAAGAGCCTGTTGCGCAAGGAAGATATCAAGCGCATTTCAGATCTTCCGTCGAAAGAAGTGCTTTTAACTCAGTTGCTTGGAACACTCCAGTCGCCGATGACGCGTCTGGCCAGGGCTTTGAACGGTAAAACAACAGAACTCATTCTGATCTTGAAACAGTTAAGCGAAAAAAGGGGAGGTAATTAAATGTCTGACACAGCAAATCTTACTCCAAAGCTCGAGGAGCTTATTAAGAGCATTGAGACTCTTACGGCTTTGGAGCTTTCCGACCTCGTCAAGGCGTTGGAAGCGAAATTCGGCATCACGGCCGCTGCGCCGATGATGATGGCTGGCCCTGCGGCCGGCGGAGCCGCTGCTCCGGCGGCTGAGGAAAAGACCACCTTCAAGGTCGTCCTCAAGGATGCGGGTGCAAGCAAGATCAATGTCATCAAGGAAGTCCGCGCGATCACGAACCTGGGCCTAAAAGAGGCCAAGGATCTTGTCGAGGCTGCTCCCAAGGCCATCAAGGAAGATGCGACCAAGGAAGAAGCTGAGGAAATGAAGAAGAAGCTCGAAGCGGCTGGTGCCAAGGTCGAGTTACAGTAATACTGGCGGATGATCCATCTGCAGTATTGCCCGTAAAAGCCTTTTTCTTAAACAAGCTGGGGCGGATTTTTCCGCCTCAGCTCGTGTTTTTCCGGGGCTTCCCGGAAAAGCATCCGATGAAAATACATTTCGGACGGATATGGCCAAACAGACGATCAAAATCTTGAGTAAATTCCAGGACAATTTCGAGCTCCCATCGCTCCTGGACCTTCAGGTCAAGTCATACGAGAGTTTCTTGCAGCGGGAATGTTCTCCGGAAAAACGCTCTGACCAGGGATTGGAAGAGGTTTTTCGCGAGGTATTCCCCCTTGAGAGTTACGACGGTCAGATCAAGCTGGAGTACATCAGTTATACGTTTGGCAAAGAGAAGTATTCTCGCCTGGAATGTCAGCGCCGCGGGATGACCTATTCGGCTCCGCTCAAGGTCAAGCTGCGCCTGATCTCTCCCGTTGATATCAAGGAACAGGAAGTTTACCTGGGCGATTTCCCGCTTATGACCGATACCGGCACGTTCATCATCAATGGTGACGAGCGCGTCGTGGTCTCGCAGATCCAGCGTCCGCCGGGTGTTTCTTTTGAAGAAGAAACCCATCCGACGGGTAAAAGTATTTATTATGGCCGCATGATCCCGTCCCGCGGGGCGTGGTTCGAGATCAAGTTCGATCTCAATGATATCATGTGGGCTCAGGTCGACCGCCGCCGTAATTTCCCGGCGACCCAGATCTTCCGTATTATGGGGCTGGTCAGCCGCGAGGACATCCAAAAGATGTTCGGAGACGTGTACGACAAACTTGCGCCGACCCTGGAAAAAGATCATACCGAATCCAAAGAGGATGCTCTTCTGGATTTCTACCGCAAGATGCGTCCGACGGAGCCGGCCACGGTTGATGTCGCGGAGGCACTCTTTTTCCGTTTGTTCTTTGACCCGAAACGTTATGATTTTTCCAAAGTCGGGCGTCATATCGCCAATCGCAAACTGGGTATCAATGTTCCTCTCGATAACCGTGTCCTTGATATTACGACGGTGGTTGAGACGACACGCTATCTGTTCGGGTTGCGCGAGGGCAAGGGTGTTTGCGATGATATCGATCACCTTGGCAACCGCCGGATCAAGACGGTGGGTGAGCTGGTGCAGAATCAGGTCCGCATCGGGTTGTCACGGTTGGAGCGTTCGATCAAGGAGCGCCTGGTCGTAATGAGCAATTTCGAGAATTTGACGGCGCATCATCTTATCAATTCGCGCCTTTTTTCCAATCAGATCCAGGATTTCTTTGCCCGCAGCCAGCTGTCGCAGTTCGCTGACCAGGTCAATCCGATCTCCGAGATGACGCACAAGCGCCGTTTGTCGGCGCTGGGCCCGGGCGGTCTTTCACGTGAGCGTGCCGGTTTTGAAGTGCGTGACGTTCACCCGACCCATTATGGCCGGGTGTGCCCTATTGAAACACCGGAAGGTCCGAACATCGGACTTATTTCATCGCTGAGCACCTGCGCGCGGGTCAATGATCTCGGGTTTATCGAGACGCCTTACCGCAAGGTCGAGAATGGCCGCGTGACGAAGAAGATCGAGTATTTAACGGCCGATAAGGACGAAGACAAATATATCGCCCAGGCCAATACGCCGCTTGAGAAGGACGGGACGATCGCGGTCAAGGAAGTTTATTGCCGCTTTAAGACGGATTTCCCTATCGTGTCGCCTGAAAAAGTTGATTATATGGACGTTTCGCCGAAGCAGCTGGTTTCGGTGGCAACGGCCATGATCCCGTTCCTGGAGCATGATGACGCGAATCGCGCGCTCATGGGATCCAACATGCAACGCCAGGCGGTCCCTTTAATGATCACCGACGCTCCTTTGGTCGGTACCGGGATGGAAGAGAAAGTCGCTATTGATTCCGGTGCGGTCGTGGTGGCGAAAGAAGCCGGCACGGTTACCAGGATCGATGCCTCCGAGATCGTTGTCGGGGAGGAAGTTTATGCGCTCAAGATCTATCAGCGCTCGAATGCCAATACGTGTGTCCATCAGAAGCCTATCGTGAAGCTCGGCGAGAAAGTGGAAAAGGGACAGGTCCTGGCGGATGGCGTCGCGACCAAGGACGGGGCGGTGGCGCTTGGCCGCAATGTGGTCGTGGCATTTATGCCATGGCGCGGGTATAACTTTGAGGACGCGATCCTGATCAATGAACGTGCTGTACGTGAAGACAAGTTCACGTCCATTCATATTGAACGTTTTGAGTGTGAATGCCGCGAGACCCGTTTGGGCAATGAAGAGATCACGCGCGATATTCCCAATGTCGGCGAAGATGCTCTCAAGGACCTGACACCGGAAGGTATTGTCCGTATCGGTGCCGATGTCAAGGCAGGAGACATTCTTGTTGGTAAAGTGACACCCAAAAGTGAAAAAGAACTTTCTCCCGAGGAGCGGCTTTTGCGCGCGATCTTTGGCGAGAAGGCGGCGGATGTGCGTGACACATCCCTCACGCTTTCACCCGGTATTCAGGGTGTTATCGTGAATGTGGAAGTGTTCCAGCGCAATGAGCGCGGGCGCAAGGCCAAGTCTGATAAGGTCAAGGAGCAGTCCGAGATCGAGAAGATCCGCGAATATTACAGGCAGGAGATCGAGTTCATTAATGACGAGAAGAATAAAAAGCTTGCTGACCTTCTCGGCCTTGATGAGAAGAAAGTCGGCCTTCTTTCTATTGATGATCTTGAAGAAGAAAGCGAAGGCCGCGAGGTCCTGGCGTTCTATAAAGACCGTCTGGCCGAGCTGGTTGAGGAAGAAGACCGCGAGATCGACCGCGTCCGCAAGGGTGATGAATTGCCGGCGGGCGTTTTAAAGCGTGTGGTCGTGTATGTGGCGACAAAGCGCAAACTTTCTGTCGGTGACAAAATGGCCGGCCGCCATGGGAACAAGGGTATTGTTTCCCGCATTATGCCGGAAGAGGATATGCCGTTCCTTGAGGACGGACGTGCGGTGGATATTGTGCTTAATCCGCTGGGTGTTCCTTCGCGTATGAATGTCGGCCAGCTTCTCGAGACGCATTTGGGCTGGGCCGCTCAGGCGCTGGGTTTTCGTGTACAGTCGCCGGTTTTTAATGGCGCCACCGAAGAGCAGATCCGTCAATACCTTAAGGAAGCGAATCTTCCTGAGGATGGAAAGTCGGTAGTGCTTGACGGCCATACCGGCATGCCGTTCGACCAGAAGGTAACTGTCGGCTGCATTTATATGCTTAAGCTTAATCACCTCGTGGATGAGAAGATCCACGCGCGTTCGATCGGGCCGTATTCCCTGGTCACACAGCAGCCGCTGGGTGGTAAGGCGCATTTCGGCGGGCAGCGTTTCGGTGAGATGGAAGTTTGGGCGCTCGAGGCGTATGGGGCGGCGTATACTCTCCAGGAAATGTTGACTGTCAAGTCCGACGATGTCCTTGGCCGCAGCCGTATTTATGAGGCGATCGTCAAAGGTGAACAGGCTCTGCCCCCGGGTATCCCGGAATCCTTTAATGTGTTGGTCAAGGAGTTGCAGGGGTTGTGCCTGGATATCAAGCTTGAGAAAACTGAGAATGAAGCTGAGAAGGGTGATAAGGTCAATGAAAACCAATAAAGAAGTCATCACTCATGATCGTGTTTCCATCAAGATCGCTTCGCCGGAAGTTATCAAGTCGTGGTCTACCGGTGCGGTCAAGAAGGCTGAAACATTAAATTACCGTACACTTAAGCCAGAGAAGGACGGCCTTTTTTGCGAGCGCATTTTCGGGCCCGTCCGTGATTGGGAGTGTAATTGCGGAAAATATAAGGGGATCAAGTTCAAAGGGATCACCTGCGACCGTTGCGGGGTGCTTGTGACCCGTTCGTCGGTGCGCCGTGAGCGTATGGGGCATATTGACCTGGCTTGCCCGGTCACGCATATATGGTTTTACAAGGCAGTCCCCAGCCGACTGGCGGCCCTGTTATCTCTCGGCCTTCGGGACCTTGAGAAGATCATCTATTACGAAGAATATGTTGTGATGGACCCCGGCACGACCCCTTTAAAGAAGAAGGAGCTTTTGTCCGAGGATAAATATCAGGAAGCGGTTGCCAAGTATGGCGCTGCGTTCAAGGCGAAGATCGGTGCCGAGGCTGTGCGCGATCTGCTCCGTGATATTGATATGGATGCTTTGTGCAAGAAGCTGCGCAAGGACCTGGAGAAATCCAATCCGAGCGGCACCAATTTCAAAAAAATATCCAAGACGTTGCAGATCGTCGAAGATTTTAAAGTTTCCGGGAATATGTCCGAGTGGATGGTCCTTGAGATCCTTCCGGTCATTCCGCCGGATCTTCGTCCGCTGGTCCCTCTTGAGGGCGGCCGTTTTGCGACATCCGACCTGAATGACCTTTATCGTCGTGTGATCAATCGCAACAATCGTCTGCGCAAGCTGATCGATCTGAGCGCTCCCGAGATCATTGTTCGCAATGAGAAACGGATGCTTCAGGAGGCTGTTGATGCGCTGCTGGATAACGGCCGTCATGGCCGTCCGGTGCTTGGTTCGGGCAACCGCCCGCTCAAGTCTTTATCGGATATGCTTAAGGGTAAGCAGGGGCGCTTCCGCATGAACCTGCTGGGTAAGCGCGTGGACTATTCCGGCCGTTCTGTTATTGTTGTTGGCCCGGAGCTTAAGATCCATCAGTGCGGGTTGCCCAAGAAGATGGCCCTTGAACTTTTTGAGCCGTTCATTATCCGCAAGTTGCGTGAAAAAGGTTTTGTTCATACGATCAAAGGCGCAAAGCGCATGGTCGAGCGCGCGAATGTCGAGGTGTGGGATATCCTTGATGAGGTCATTAAGGATCATCCGATCATGCTCAATCGTGCTCCGACCCTTCATCGTCTTTCCATCCAGGCGTTCCAGCCGGTATTGATCGAAGGCAAGGCTATTACGTTGCATCCGCTGGTTTGTACGGCGTTCAACGCCGACTTTGACGGCGACCAGATGGCGGTGCATGTCCCGCTCTCGAATGAAGCGCAGATCGAGTGCCGGTTGCAGCTTTTGTCGGTCAATAATTTGTTTTCTCCGGCGGATGGCCGTCCCATCGTTTCGCCTACGCAGGATATCGTTCTCGGCCTTTATTATCTTACGAAGGAAAAGGACGGGGGCTCGGGTGAGAACAAGTTGTTCGCCAACCGTACGGAGGTCATTGTTGCTTTTAATGACGGGTTGATGGATCTTCACAGCCGTATACGCCTGCGCCTGGATTATCCGGTGTGGGGGGATGAGAAGCCGTCGATGGTCATCAAGACCAATCACGGGGTCACCACGGGTGAGATAAAGGCGGAAGACATCAAGGCCCGCATTATCGAGACGACTGTCGGGAGGGTGTTGCTCAATGAGTGTATCCCTGCCGGGCTTGGCTTTGTGAATGTCCTTTTGGACAAGAAGCGTATCGGCGCGGTCATCGCGTCGTGCTACAAGATCCTCGGCCATCATGAGACGGTCCAGTTGCTCGATCGTATGAAAGCCCTGGGCTTCAGGTCGGCGACGGATGCGGGGATCTCCATTGCGATGTCGGATCTTACGATCCCGAAAGAAAAGGTAGCGATCCTTGCCGGTGCAAAGCAGGATGCGGATAAGGTCGAGGACCAGTATCACAAGGGCGTCATTACTGGCCGCGAGCGTTACAATAAAGTTATTGACATCTGGACGCATACGACGGAAGTTGTGTCCGACCTGGTGTTTAAAAAGATGGATTCTTTTAATCCTGTGTTCATTATGGCCGATTCCGGCGCGCGTGGTTCCAAGCTTCAGATCCGGCAGCTTTCAGGTATGCGCGGGTTGATGGCCAAGCCGTCGGGAGAGATCATCGAGAACCCGATCACCGCGTGTTTCCGCGAGGGCTTGACCGTGTTGGAGTATTTTATTTCCACTCACGGTGCGCGTAAAGGTTTGGCGGATACCGCGCTTAAGACGGCTGATGCCGGTTATTTGACGCGCCGCCTGGTCGATGTGGCCCAGGAAGTGGTCGTTACGGTTGATGATTGCGGCACCATGAATGGTGTGGCGGTTTCGGCCATTATTGAGGGAGATGAAGTTGTTGTTTCCTTGAAAGAGCGTATTGTCGGGCGTGTCGCCCTGGACAGTATTGTTGATATTGTTACCGATCAGAAGGTTGTTTCTTCGGGTGAGATCATCTCCGAGGAGAATGCCGACATGATCGAGCAGCTCGGTATTGAGAAAGTGCGTATCCGCAGCGGGCTCACATGCGAAGCGCAGAAAGGCATCTGTGCCAAGTGTTACGGGCGCAACCTGGCGACCCACCGGATGGTGGAGCTCGGCGAGGCGGTCGGGATCATCGCGGCACAGTCCATCGGAGAGCCGGGTACGCAGTTGACAATGAGAACTTTCCATATCGGCGGAACGGCGAGCCGTTCGGTCGAGCAGTCTTTCCTTCGTTCCAAGAACAAGGGCGATATCAAGTATCACCAGTTGCGTGTTGTGCAGAAGGGGAAGGAATTCATTGTCCTTAACCGTAACGGTTCGATCTCGATCAATAACGAGTACGGCCGCGAGCATGAGCGTTATCAGCTTCCTCAGGGCGCATCGATTTCGATCGCCGATGGAGATGGTGTTGAAGCGGGTGTGATATTTGCCAAGTGGGATCCTTATACTATTCCGATCATCACGGAAGTTAAAGGGACCATCACATTCGAAGATCTTAAAGAAGGCATTACGGTGCGCGAAGAGCAGAGCCCGGTCACGGGCGTTACTGAGCGCGTGGTCGTCGAGCACAAGCAGGAATACCATCCGCAGATCGTTATTAATGTCGGTGCAGAAGTCGCCGGCATTTATTCGATCCCGGTCGGCGCGCATATTCTCGTCGAGGACAAGCATACCGTTGCCGCCGGCGAGTTGATCGCCAAGATCCCGCGCGGCGCGCAGAAGACGCGTGATATTACCGGCGGTCTGCCGCGTGTCGCCGAACTTTTTGAGGCGCGTCGTCCGAAAGATCCGGCCGTGATAGCCGAGATCGACGGGCTGGTGGAATTCGGCGAGGATCGTCGCGGACACCGCACGATCATTGTGAAGAGCTCGACGGGCATGGCGAAAGAATACACGATCCCCCACGGCAAACACCCGACGGTTTATAAGGGCGATAATGTTTTCGCCGGCCAGTCCCTCACGGAAGGCCCCGTCGTCCCGCAGGATATTTTGCGCGTGCAGGGCGATAAGGAGTTGCAGGAATATCTGCTCAACGAGGTGCAGGAGGTTTATCGTTTGCAGGGTGTGAGGATCAATGATAAACATATTGAACTTATTATTTCACAGATGTTAAAGAAGGTCCGTATTGACGAGGCGGGCGACAGCGAGTTTCTCGCCGGAGAACAGGTCGACAGGCTTGTTTTCAAGAATACGAATGAAGACCTTCTTAAAAAGAAAAAGAAGCCGGCGTCCGCGACTCCGCTCCTTTTGGGGATCACAAAGGTCTCTTTGTCGACGGAGAGTTTTATTTCCGCGGCAAGCTTCCAGGAAACAACAAGAGTGTTGACAGAAGCAGCTTCGTCTGGTAAAATCGACACTCTTTCGGGACTCAAAGAGAACGTTATCGTCGGGCATTTAATTCCGGCGGGGACAGGTTTCAGCAAGTATCAAAAAATAGAAATGGTTAAGTATGCCGACAATCCAGCAGTTGATCCGCAAGGGCAGAACACAGAGCCCGAGCAAGAGTAAATCGCCGGCGCTCGATAAGTGCCCGCAGAAGCGCGGTGTCTGTCTTCAGGTGAAGACCATGACACCGAAAAAGCCGAATTCAGCATTGCGCAAGATTGCGCGTGTGCGTCTTTCGAACAAGGTCGAAGTGACCAGCTATATTCCTGGTGAGGGTCATAATCTCCAGGAGCATTCGATCGTGCTGGTGCGCGGAGGCCGTGTGAAAGATCTCCCTGGCGTGCGTTACCATACGGTTCGCGGTACGCTGGACGCTTCAGGGGTTGCCAAGCGCAATAAGTCCAGGTCCAAGTATGGAACAAAGAAAGCGAAGTCGTAATTTATGAGAAGAAGACGCGCAGAAAAGAGATTGGTTACGCCGGACCCGAAGCATAACAGTGAGTTGGTCTCCCGCATGATCAATGTTATTATGGAAGAGGGAAAAAAGGGTGTGGCCGAGCGCGTTGTTTATGGTGCGCTTGATATTATGCAGGAAAAACTTCCCGAGGAGCCCGTCCTTAAGGCTTTCAGCAAGGCTATTGATAATGTCCGTCCTAAAGTTGAATTGAAAGCCCGCCGTGTCGGCGGTGCTACGTATCAGGTCCCCGTTGATGTGTCCTCCCTTCGCGGCACTTCATTGGCTCTTCGTTGGGTGCGTGATTTTGCCCGTAAGAAGAAGGGCAAGCCTATGCTCAACAAGATCGCGGATGAGCTTATTGCGGCATATAAGCAAGAAGGCGCGGCGATCAAGAAGCGCGATGAAACGCACAAGATGGCCGAAGCCAACAAGGCGTACAGCCATTTTCGCTGGTAATCTTTCAAGGTTAATAAATTAAGGGATAAGAATAGATGGCCGCAGAGCATTATAATTTAGATAAAGTCAGGAATATTGGTATCATTGCGCATATTGATGCCGGCAAGACGACCACGACCGAGCGTATCCTTTACTATACCGGTACTATTCACAGAATGGGTACTGTTGATGAGGGCAATACGGTCATGGATTGGATGGAGCAGGAAAAAGAGCGCGGGATCACTATCACCTCTGCTAACATTACGACTTACTGGAAGCATTTTAAGATCAATATTATCGATACTCCTGGCCACGTCGATTTCACTGTTGAAGTAGAGCGGTCTTTGAAGGTTCTTGATGGCGCGGTCATCGTGCTTTGTGCGACCAGCGGCGTTCAGTCGCAGACCGAGACCGTTTGGCGTCAAGCCGACCGGTACCATGTCCCACGCATAGCTTTTATTAATAAAGTCGATCGTCTTGGCGCTGATTTTGATCGTGTTCTCAAGCAGATCTATGAGCGCCTGGGCGCTAACGCAGCGGCGATCAATTTCCCGGATCATCATGAAGACAAGTTTAAAGGTATTATCGATGTCGTTACGATGAAATATGTAACGTATGAAGATGCCGATGGCATGAAAGTTAATATCTCTGATATACCTGAAGAATTTAAAGCGAGAGCCGATGCGGCGCGGCATATCCTTTTGGAAAAGGTCGGTGAGGCGGATGATTTCATCATGGAGAAATATATCCATGAGCAGCCAGTTACCGTTGAAGAGCTCAAGGCGGGTATTCGTCGTTCTGTTCTTAAGGCCAAGTTCCTTCCTGTCCTTTCAGGTACGGCCCTGAAGAACCGCGGCGTTCAGATGGTCCTTGATGCCGTCACTGATTTTCTTCCTTCACCGCTGGATGTCCCGCCTGTTAAGGGAAAACATCCCTATAAAGATGAAGTTATCGAACGCAAGCCATCCGACAGTGAGCCTTTATCGGCGCTGACGTTCAAGATCATGTCTGATCCGTATGTCGGGAAATTGTTCTTCACACGTATTTATTCCGGTGTCATTACTGCCGGCGAAACATATTTAAACAGCACCCGCGACAAGCGTGAGCGCATTTCCAAGATCGTTGTTATGCACGCTGTCAAGCAGGAGATCGTGACGAAAGCCGGGGCGGGCGAGATCGTGGCGCTGGTAGGCTTGAAAGAAACAAAAAATGGTGATACACTTTGCAACGAAGAAACGCCAATTGTTCTTGAAAATATGAAGGTTCCGGAGCCGGTCGTATCCATGTCTCTTGAGCCAAAGTCCAAGGCAGACCAGGATAAGCTCGGGATCTCGATCAAGAAGTTCCTGGATGAGGATCCGTCACTCCGGGTGGAATACGACCAGGAGACTTCCCAGACGATCATTTCCGGAATGGGCGAGTTGCACCTTGAGATCATTATTGACCGTATGCGCCGTGAGCATGGTATTGAAGCGAATATCGGCCGGCCGCAGGTCGCATATAAGGAAACGATCACCCGCAAGGCCGAGGATATTGTTGGCAAACATATTTCCCAGTCGGGTGGGCGTGGTCAGTATGGGCACGTTGTTATTGATATAGAGCCTGGTGAAAAAGGCTGTGGTGTTAAATTTGTTGACGCGATCCGCGGTGGTTCTATCCCGCGGGAGTTTATCAAGTCTGTTGAGAACGGGATCAAGTCGCAGGCTTTAAATGGTGTCCTGGCGGCATACCCTGTGGCGGATATTGTTGTTACCCTCGTCGATGGTTCATACCACGATGTTGATTCCAGCGATATTGCTTTTCAGATGGCGGCAAAATACGCGCTGAAAGATGCGTTGGTAAAGGCGGGTTCGGTTTTCACTGAGCCGATCATGGCGGTTGAGATCAGTTGCCCCGAAGAGTTCATGGGGTCTGTTATCGGGGACCTCAATACCCGTCGGGCGAAGATCACCGAGCTTGGCAGTATCGGAGTCCTTAAGACGGCCCGTGCGGATGTTCCGCTTTCTGAAATGTTCAATTATGCCAATGCGCTGCGTTCTTTGACGCAGGGCAGGGCGAGTTTTTCGATGGAGCCGTCTTATTATGCTCAGGTTCCTAACATGTTAGCCGAGAAGATCATCGGTTCGCGTCAGGAATTCATCAATAGAAGAAAAACATAATTCGATAGAGATAGGTAAAGGGAGGAATGATATGGCAAAAGAAAAATTTGAAAGAAATAAACCGCATTTGAACGTTGGCACGATCGGTCACGTTGACCATGGTAAGACGACTCTTTCGGCTGCTATAACGACTGTGCTCGCCGAGAAGGGGTTAGCCAAGGCCCGCGCCTACGATTCCATTGATAACGCTCCCGAAGAAAAAGCACGTGGCGTAACAATTAACATCGCTCATTTGGAATATCAGACCGATACACGCCATTATGCGCATATCGATTGCCCCGGTCACGCTGACTTTATTAAGAACATGATCACCGGTGCTGCGCAGATGGATGGCGCGATCCTGGTAGTTTCCGCCGCGGACGGCCCAATGCCTCAGACTCGCGAGCACATTCTGCTGGCGCGCCAGGTTAACGTTCCTAAGGTTGTTGTCTTCCTTAATAAGTGTGACATGGCTGATCCGGAGCTTCTGGACCTTGTTGAAATGGAAGTCCGCGACCTTTTGACCAAGTATAAGTTTGATGGCGACAATAGCCCGGTTATTCGCGGCTCCGCCCTTGATGCGCTTCAGAACCCCAAGGATATCACGGGTAAAGCCAAGTGTATCATTGATCTGATGGCAGCTGTTGATTCCTGGATCCCCCAGCCGGTGCGTGAGCTTGACAAGCCGTTCTTGATGGCGATCGAGGACGTGTTCTCGATCTCCGGCCGTGGAACGGTGGCGACAGGCCGTATCGATCGCGGTATTGTCAAGGTTGGCCAGGATGCGGATATTGTTGGTCTTCGCCCGGAAGTCGGCAAGACGACGGTTACCGGTGTTGAGATGTTCCGCAAGGAGCTCGATGAGGGGCAGGCGGGTGATAACGTCGGATTATTGTTGCGCGGCGTTGACAAGGACAAGATCGAACGCGGAATGGTTTTGGCTGCTCCGGGTACGATCAAGCCCCACAAGAAATTCAAGTGCTCTGTGTATATCCTTTCCAAGGAAGAGGGTGGCCGTCATACGCCATTCTTCAAGGGCTATCGTCCCCAGTTCTATTTCCGTACGACGGACGTGACCGGGACCGCAGAGCTTCCGGCGGGTGTTGAAATGTGCATGCCCGGCGATAATGTGCAGCTGACAGTTGAGCTGATCGTTCCTGTGGCGATGGAGAAAGAACTTCGTTTTGCTATCCGTGAGGGTGGAAAGACGGTTGGCGCGGGCGTTGTCAGTGAGATCATTGAATAACCTTTATAATAAAGAGTAGTCAAGGGAACATGCAGAAAATAAGGATCAAACTCAAAGCGTATGATCATCGGCTGATAGACCAGTCGACCCAGGAGATCGTTGATACGGCAATACGGACCGGGGCAAAAGTATGCGGGCCAGTCCCTTTGCCGACGAAGAAGGAGCTTTATACGGTCCTTCGTTCGCCAGTGATCGATAAGAAGTCCAGAGAGCAGTTCAGTTTGGCTACCCATAAGAGGCTCATTGATCTCGTTGAGCCGACCTCGAAGACGATCGAGGCTCTTAGGAAGCTGAATCTTCCTGCCGGTGTGGACGTTGAGATTAAACAATAATTAAAGTGGTTACTAGATATGATCAGCGGTTTGTTGGGTAAGAAAATAGGAATGACGCAGTTTTTTGACAAAGACGGCAATGTTATCCCCGTGACGGCTATTGAGGTCGGGCCTTGCTATATTCTTGGTGTTAAGGATGCGCCTAAAAAGGTCGTTCTTGGCTTCGATGAGATCAAGGAAAAGAATTGCACAAAGCCGAGGCTGGGGGTTTTCAAGAAAGTCAATGTCCCGGCGCTGCGCACCGTTAAAGAGTTCAAGTCTTCCGATAATGCGGCGTATCAGGCCGGTCAGAAGCTTTCGGCCGATATTTTCCGCCCCGGTGAATATGTCAATGTTATCGGGACGTCGATGGGAAAAGGGTTTCAGGGTGGTATGAAGCGTCATAACTGGGGCGGCGGTCCCGGCGGGCATGGATCAATGCATCATCGCCGTATCGGATCTGTCGGCGCCAACACTTATCCCGGGCGTGTTCTTCGCGGCAAGACGATGCCGGGACACATGGGCGATGTGCGGGTGACGGTGCATAATCTGCGCGTCATGCATGTTGACCTGTCCGAGAATATGATCCTGGTCAAGGGTGCGATCCCGGGGTGCAAGAATGGCCTGGTTTCGGTTGAGCATTCGTTCAAGAAAGCATATCGTTCGTTCGACGAGAAAAAGGAAGTTGTTATCCATAAGCGCAACCCGATGAAGCAGGCAAAAGCAAAAGCCAAGGGTAAAGCGTAATAGAGCAAAGTGAAGGATGTAATGCCTAAGTTAACTATTTATAATATCGATGGAAAAGAAACAGGCTCAATGGATCTTCCTGAAAGTTTCGGGGAGAAGGTCAACCAGGATGTGATCCATCAGGCTGTGGTCATGTATCAGGCTAATGAACGCCAGGGGAATGCGGATACCAAGATCCGCAGTGAGGTCTCCGGCGGAAATAAAAAGCCGTTCCGTCAGAAGGGGACCGGTCGCGCCCGTCAGGGTTCCAGCCGTTCTCCGCTGATGCGCCATGGCGGTATCGTTTTCGGTCCGCATCCAAGGGATTTCAGTTATGTTGTCCCGAAAAAAGTCCGCCTCTCGGCTTTGAGGGAGGCATTGAAAACAAAGATCAACGGGGACCTGCTCTGTTGTGTTGATGTCATGGCCGTCAAATCCGCTAAGACAAAGGACTTTGTGGCGATCCTGAAGAATCTCAAGGTCGGCAGCAAGAAAGTGCTGGCTCTTTTCGATGATTGTGCGAAAGAAGTTACGTTGGCATCCCGTAATGTCCCGCGGCTTAATCTTGTCAAGCCAATGGAAGTGAACGCGCTGGATGTTCTTAAGAATAATAAAGTCGTGGTCACCAGGGCCGCGATGGAAAAAATCCTGAAGAGATTACAATGATCACAAGCTACGATATTATCAAAACGCTATTGCGTACGGAAAAAGGCGGTGCTCTCGAGAAGGAACGCCAGTATATTTTTAATGTTGCGACCCCTGCGACAAAGCCCGAGATCAAGAAGGCCGTCGAAGCGATTTATAAAGTTAAAGTACAGTCGGTGAACGTGACCAATGTTCCCGGAAAGAAAAAGCGCGTTCGCCAGAGGCTCGGGTACACTTCTGATTGGAAAAAGGCGTTCGTCACTCTTAAAGAAGGCAGCAAGATCGAGGTAGCTTAACAATGGGTATCAAACGGTTCAAACCTACAACGAACGGCGTCAGGCATGCAGCTTTGGTTGATTTTGCCGAGCTTACCAAGCATAAGCCCGAGAAGGCTCTTTTAGAGCCGCTTAAAAGAACAGGTGGACGTAATAATAACGGGCGCATCACGTCGCGCCATAAGGGCGGCGGTCATAAAAGGATGTATCGCGTTATTGATTTCAAGCGTACGCGGGTTGATGATCCGGCGATCGTTATTGGCATTGAATATGATCCTAATCGCACATGCCGTATCGCGCTTATCGAGTACAAGAGCGATAAGACCAGAAGTTATATTTTGGCTCCATTAGAGCTTAAGACAGGTGATACTGTCGTCAGCAGCAATACGGAGAATATTGAGATCCATCCTGGCAATGCGCTTCCTTTGGCCAGGATCCCGATGGGGACTGCTGTTCATAATATTGAGTTAAAGCCGGGGAAGGGCGGGAAGATCGTCCGTTCTGCCGGAACCTCTGCCCAGCTTCTTGGCAAGGAAGGCGATTATGCGATCGTACGTCTTCCGTCAAGTGAAATGCGCAAGGTCTTGATCAATTGCCGTGCGACCATCGGGCAGCTTGGAAATGTGGAGCATGGTTCGCAGTCGATCGGCAAGGCCGGACGTAACCGTTGGAAGGGTATTCGCCCGCAGTCACGCGGTGTTGTTATGAACCCCGTGGATCATCCACATGGTGGCGGTGAAGGAAAAACTCCCCAGGGTAATCCGCATCCGGTTTCTCCGTGGGGCTGGAAGACCAAGGGCTTCAAGACGCGTTCGAAGCGCAAGTATTCAAATCAGTTCATTATTAATAGAAGGACGAAGTAAATATGGCACGTTCAATTTCCAAAGGCCCTTTTGTCGATGAATCGCTCAGGCGCAAGTTTGACAAGATGGTGGCTTCCGGCCAGCGTCAACCGATCAAGACCTGGTCGCGCCGTTCAACGATCATGCCTGATTTTATTACCTATACATTTGCAGTTCACAACGGCCAGAAGCATGTTCCGGTATTTATTACCGAGAACATGGTCGGTTTCAAGCTCGGGGAATTCGTTCCGACGCGCACATTCAAACAGCATGGCGGCGTAAAAGCCAAGAAGGCCATGCAGAAGAAATAATCAAAAGGTTAAAAATGATCGCACAAGCAAAAGGTCGTCATCTCAGGGTTTCTCCAACGAAGGTTCGGCAGGTTTTGGACCTTATTCGGGGAAAGAGCGTTCCGGTCGCCATTGGCATCCTGGAACATCTTAACAAGCCTGTTAAGGAAAAAGTTGTCAAGGTGCTGCATTCGGCGGTAGCGAACGCCAGGCAGAAGGGTCTTACGGAAGACCAGTTGATCGTCTCCAAGATCATCGCGGACCAGGGTTCGGTCTGGAAGCGCTTTCGTGCGGCTTCCTTCGGACGGGCCAGCGAGATCCTCAAGAAGACATCACATATCACCATCGAGTTGGACCTAAAGACCAAATAAAGAGGGTGTCAGACGTGGGACAAAAAGTTTCTCCTATAGCATTAAGGATCGGGATCAACAAGAATTGGAGCAGCCTGTGGTTCGCTGACCCAAAGGATTACGCAAATAATATCATTGAGGATCAGAAGATCCGCACTTATATTAAGAAGAAGTTCATCCAGGGCGCGGTTTCGCTTGTCGAGATCGAACGGCTGGCCGAGCAGATCAAGATCCGTATTTCTTCCGCCCGTCCCGGTGTTATTATCGGCCGTCGCGGCGCTGATATCGATCGTTTGCGTGCAGACCTGGCCAAGATCACGACCAAAGAGATCACGGTCGATATTAAAGAGATCAAGAACCCGGCGGTGGATGCCACCTTGGTCGCGCAGAGCGTGGCTTTTCAGATGGAGAAGCGCGTCGGGTTTCGCCGCGCCATGAAGCGTGCGGTTGAACAGACGATCCAGTCCGGCGGTAAAGGCATCAAGATCATTGTTTCCGGGCGTCTTGACGGGGCAGAGATCGCACGCCGTGAGAAATATCATGTGGGTAAGATCCCGTTGCAGACATTCCGCGCGGATATCGATTATGGTTTTGCCGAGGCCAATACCACTTTCGGGTGCATCGGTGTCAAGGTTTGGATCTATAAGGGCGATACTCTTCGTGATTCGAAGAGAGTTGAGGCTTAAGGAGCAGTTTTATGGCGATAATGCCAAAAAGAGTTAAATATCGCAAGTCGCAAAAGGGAAAATGCCGTGGTGTTTCCACCCGTGGCGACCGGTTGAGTTTCGGAGAATACGGTTTGAAATCTTTGGAGAACGGGCATATCCGTGCCAATCATATCGAAGCCTGTCGCGTGGCCATGGTTCGAAAGTTGCGCGGGGCCGGTAAGGTTTGGATCAATATTTTTCCGCATAAGCCGGTCACCAAGAAGCCGGCGGAGACCCGCATGGGTAAGGGAAAAGGTGAGCTTGACCATTGGGTGGCTGTTATCAAGCGCGGGCGTATTCTTTTTGAGATCAGCGGTGTTCCTGAGGATTTTGCCAAGAGCCTTCTGCGTCTTATCGCGTTCAAGCTTCCGGTCAGGACTAAATTCGTCAGCAGACAGGTGGCACAGTAAAGCTTATGGACCTAAAAGAATTGAACAATCTCAATAGTGGCGAACTTACAGCGCGCGAACAGTTCCTGAAGAAGGAGCTTTTCGATATGCGCCAGCAAAGCCGCCTTGGCCAGGTGGAAAAACCGGCCCGTTTCAGCACGCTTAAAACAGAGATCGCCCGGATCCTGACGATCATTAACGAAAGAAAGAAGAGCAATGGAAAAAAGAATTAATAAACGCAAGACCCTGATCGGGATCGTTCTTAGCGATAAGATGGAGAAAACCCGTGTTGTCCAGGTTTCGTCAACACGTCCTCATCCGAAATACGCCAAGCAGGTCAAGTCCCATGCCAAGTATAAGGCGCATGATGAGAAGAATGAGTCGAAGTCCGGCGATGTGATAGAAATGATGGAAACACGCCGTTTGTCCAAGGACAAGCGCTGGACCATTACGTCGATCGTGAAGAAGAATCAGGACAAACAGGCGGTGGCCGTATGATCCAGTTAAAAAGCATTCTCCAGGTCGCTGATAATACCGGAGCGCGTAAGGCGTCGGTGATCGGTATTTTGAACGCAAAAGGCAAGATGTCCGGGAAGTTGGGAGATATTGTCAGGGTTAACATCAAGGAATCAGCTCCTGATGCGGCTGTTAAAAAGGGCCAGAAAGCCAAAGGCGTTGTCGTTCGTACAAAGGCGCGTATTCGCCGTGCGGATGGGACGTATGTCCGTTTTGATAGTAATGCGGTTGTTTTGATCGATGATGTCGGGAATCCCAGAGGTACGCGTGTTTTCGGTCCTGTTGCCCGCGAGCTCAGGAACATGGAATATATGAAAATTATTTCTTTAGCCCCAGAGGTTGTCTAATGTTACGCATTAAACGTGATGATAAGGTCGTGGTCATCTCAGGTAAAGATAAAGGCAAGACCGGCAAGGTCATGAAAGTTTTTCCTGCCGAGAAGACTGTTGTTGTCGAGAATATCAATTTGATCAAAAAGGCGGTCAAGAAAAGTGACCAGTATCCCCAGGGCGGGTTTATTCAGTTGGAGAAGCCTTTGCATATCTCAAAGGTCATGCTCCTTGATCCCAAGACGAACAAGTCTACCCGTGCTAAAGTGAATGTCCTTAAGGACGGAACGAAAGTCCGCATCAGTAAAAAGAGCGGCGAAACGATCTAAGAGGTGTTGAAGTGAAACCGGCATTGCTCGAAAAGTATCAGAGTCAAGTTTTCCAGGCCATGAGAGACAAGTACGGCATCAAGAACCTGAATGCTGTTCCGCGTCTTGAGAAAGTTGTCATTAACATGGGTGTGGGGGAAGCCATTACCGATATCAAGATCCTTGATACGGCGGCGGACGACCTCGCCGCGATCTCAGGGCAGAAGCCGCAGATCCGCCGTTCGCGCATGGCGATATCCAACTTTCGTCTTAAAGAGAATGCTCCGGTAGGGTGCAAGGTTACGATCCGCCGGGCGAGGATGTATGAATTCTTAGATAAGCTGATGAACGTTGTTCTTCCGCGTATCCGTGATTTTAACGGTGTCCCGGTCAAGTCTTTTGATCAGGAAGGCAATTACACGTTTGGTCTTAAAGAGCATTCGATCTTCCCGGAGATCGACGTGAACAGGCGGGATTTTCGTGCTCAGGGTATGGATATTTCGATCGTGATCAAGGGTGGCAATCCCGAAAAGAATTTGCACATGCTCCGTGCTTTGGGGATGCCTTTTGAGAAAAAAGAGGGTAAATAAGGTTTATGGCGAAAAAAGCATTGATCAACAAGTCAAAGATCGTTCC
Source organism: Candidatus Omnitrophota bacterium (assembly GCA_903908245.1). GTDB lineage: Bacteria > Omnitrophota > Gorgyraeia > Zapsychrales > Fredricksoniimonadaceae. The sequence continues at coordinate 14,821 of CAIVRE010000002.1, read as the reverse complement.
AAAGTTTTCAACCAGGGCTCATCGTCGCTGCCGTATTTGCGGACGCCCGAGGGCTTTTATGCGCCGGTTTGGTATTTGCCGTCTTTGCTTTCGTGAAATGGCATGGAGAGGCGAGATCCCCGGCGTAAAGAAAGCCAGCTGGTAGTTTGGTTCGTGGAATAATCAATTTTAAGAAAGACGAAAAAGAGGTTTCAAACGATGGCAGTCACTGATCCGATCGCAAACATGTTAACGATCATCCGCAATGCGCTCAAGGTCCGGCATGAGACCGTGGATGTCCCCGCGTCCAAGCTTCTGGAAAAGATCCTTCATATTTTCAAGCAGGACGGGTATATCGAAGATTATCGCCTGCTGAAGGATAACAAACAGGGCGTTCTTAAGATCTTTCTGAAATACGAGAACAAGAAGCCGGTCATTACCGGTCTTAAGCGTGTTTCAAGGTCCGGGTTGCGTGTTTATGCCGACAATACGGAGATCCCTCGCGTTTTGAGCGGGATCGGCAAGGCGGTCATTTCTACCTCCAAGGGTATTATTGACGATAAAGAAGCCCGCAAGCTTAAGATCGGCGGAGAAGTCCTTTGTTATATTTGGTAATTAAGAAATTATCGTAGAAATTTTTTTAAGGAAACCATGTCACGAATTGGTAAGATCCCGTTAGTAGCACCCAAAGAAGTCAAGATCAGTATCACGCCGACGACAGTGAATGTCGAAGGCCAAAAAGGGAAACTTTCGCTTGCGTTGCCCCTGGGTATTAAGGTAGAGCAGGGTGACAAGGGCGTGATCGTTTCGCGTGTTAATGATACAAAACAGAACAAGGCGAACCATGGAACAATCAGGGCCTTGCTGAAGAACATGATCATCGGGGTAACGAAAGGGCATGCCAAAGACCTTGAGATCCAGGGTATTGGTTTTCGTGCTCAAGTTACGGGGCAGAAACTGGGCTTAAGCCTTGGTTTTAGTCATCCTGTCGAGTTCATTGTTCCTGCGGGCGTTAAAATTTCTTCTCCGAAACCGACCGAGATCAAGTTGGAAAGCGCGGATAATATCCTTCTTGGCCAGATCGCTGCCAAGATCCGCGGCATCAAGCCGCCGGAGCCTTACAAGGGTAAGGGTATCCGCTATGCGGGTGAGATCGTCAAAAGAAAACAAGGTAAATCGACTACGAAGTAATAATTATGTCAAAAATCACTGAAATCAAAAGAATTTATCGTCATCGTCGTATCCGCAAGCAGATGGTCGGAACGCCCGAGCGTCCCCGTTTGTGCCTGCATCGCAGCCTGAAGAATATTTCAGCGTCTATCATTGATGATACCACGGCCAAGGTCCTGATGGGCATGAGCACATTGGCCAAGGATCTTCGCACAACACTCAAGAGCGGCGGGAACATCAAGGCCGCGGCAGTTCTCGGTGAAGCTTTTGGAAAAGAGGCGATCGCCAAGGGGTATCGCAAGGTGGCCTTCGACCGCGGCGGATACATGTATCATGGCCGGGTGAAGGCGTTCGCAGATGCAGCTAGAAAAGCAGGATTGGAATTCTAATCGATATGGAAGACAAAGACATCAAAGCAGGTGTTCCTGCCCAGGGAAGCAACGTTCCGAAAGCCTCACAGGGTGGCGCAGCGCGTCCTTCTGGCATTGAGCCGAAGGTCGGGATGCAGTCCGTTGAGAAGGTTGAAAAGAAGCTTGCATATTCATCGGACATTGCACCCGGTGGTGCTGCTCCGGCCGGCGGCAGGGATAGCAGAGATTCCGGCGGACGCGGACGCGGCGGAAAGAGGGGCCAACGCCCCCCGAGGGAAAAAGAAGAGGCCAGCGGGCTGGTGGAGAAAGTTATCCGTATCAGCCGCGTCGCCAAGGTTACAAAAGGCGGGACCAAGTTGTCGTTTACGGCATTGGTCGTTGTTGGTGACGGTAAAGGACGCGCGGGTTATTCTCTTGGCAAGGCAGCGGAAGTCGCGATCGCGATCAAGAAGGGCATGAATGCGGCCAAGAAGTGCATGGTCGAGGTCAATGTGTATGGTACGACCGTTCCTCATCAGGCATTGGGTGCATGGTGCGCGACGCGCGTGCTTTTAAAGCCTGCGTCCGATGGTACCGGCGTTATTGCGGCTGGTCCTGTCCGTGCTATTTGTGATGGTGTCGGTATCAAGAATATTCTTACAAAAGTGCATCGGTCGAGCAATCCGCTGAATGTTGTCAAGGCAACGTTCGATGGCCTTGCTCAGATGAAGAAGAGACCGGCAAAAATTACCGTATAAATCATATAAAGGTTTGAATATGCAGCTTCATCAGATAAAAGCTCCAAAGGGTTCAAGAACAAAAAAAGTCCGTCTTGGACGTGGTCCGGCATCAGGTTTGGGAAAACAGTCCGGCAAAGGCGATAAAGGTCAGCGGTCACGTTCCGGTAACAGTATTATGCTTGGTTCCGAAGGCGGCCAAATGCCTCTTATCCGCCGGTTGCCGAAAGTCGGTTTTAATACGGTCAATCCGATCGTTTATCAGGTCGTTCAGCTGGATTCATTGAATTGTTTTGATGCGAATTCAACGGTTAATGTTGAGGTTTTAAAGAAGGCGAACATATTGAGCAGCGCGCGTAAACCGTACAAGATCCTTTCCCGTGGTGAAATCACAAAGGCTTTGACGGTCCAGGCCAATGCGTTTTCGGCTGATGCGGCAGAGAAGATCAAGAAGGCGGGCGGGAAAGCGGAAGTTGTCGGGAAGCGTCCGGAGCCGAAACCAAAAGTTAAGAAAGCAAAAAAATAAGACGTATGTTCGCCCAATTTTTTAAGGCGCTTGCAACTTGTTTTAAGATTGAGGATCTTCGCAAGAAGATTCTTTTTACTCTGGGCATAATTTTGATCTATCGCCTTGGCTGTTTTATCCCGACACCGGGGATCAACGGGAAGTCATTGGCGGAGTTCTTTGCACGTATTGCGGCCACGAGCGGTGGCGGGAATGTTTTTACCATTATGAATATGTTCTCCGGCCGCTCGCTGGAGAAGCTGACGGTTTTTTCGCTCGGAGTGATGCCGTATATTTCGAGTTCGATCATTATGCAGCTTTTGACGGCGGTCATTCCGTCTTTGGAAAAGCTTTCCAAGGAAGGCCACGCCGGGTATCAGAAGATCAATCAGTTCACCCGTTATGGTACGGTGGTTCTGGCGCTGATCCAGTCGTTCTTTATTGCTCTTTGGCTTGAGAGTCCACAGGCGTTCCAGGGCCTGCAGATCGTTGATAATCCGGGTTGGCTGTTCCGTTTGACAACGGTTGTTACATTGTCAACGGGGACGCTGATCATTATGTGGCTTGGTGAACGCATTCAGGAGAAGGGTGTCGGCAACGGGATGTCGCTTATTATCGCCGCGGGTATCCTTTCCGCGGCTCCGGCGGCTGTTGAGCAGACGGTTCGTTTGCTTTCGGCCAAAGGTGCGGGTGGGGCCCAGATCCAGCCCATGACGGTCTTGATGCTCCTGTTCTTTTTTATTACTGTTGTTGTAACGACCACGTTGGTAACACAGGCCCAGCGGCGTATCCCGGTGCAGTATGCGCGACGGACGGTCGGGAACAAGACCGTTGGCGGGCAGAGCACTTTTATTCCGCTGAAAGTCGACACGGCCGGGATCATTGCGATCATTTTTGCGCAGTCGATCCTTCTTTTTCCGGCGACCCTGGCGAGTTTTATTCCGGCGCAGGGGATGCATAGTATGGCGGCATTCCTGGCCAGAGGGCATTTCTTATATTACGCTCTTTATGCCGGTTTGATCATTTTCTTCTGTTACTTTTATACGGCGATCGTTTTTAACCCGGTAGATGTTGCGGAGAACCTGAAGAAGCATGGCGGGTTTGTTTCGGGGATACGGCCGGGTAAAGATACGGCGGATTATCTGGATTTTGTTCTTACGCGTATTACGCTGGCAGGGGCGATCTTTATCTGTTGTATCGCGATCATGCCGGATGCGATCATGGCGTCAGCGAAAGTGCCGTATCTTGTGGCCTCCTTTTTCGGCGGGACCGGTATTCTGATCACGGTCGGTGTTATGCTTGATACGATGAAACAGGTCGAGTCGCATTTGCAGATGTACAATTATGAAGGGTTTATGCAGTCAGGCCACTTAAGGGGAAGACGATGATCATTGTACTCCTGGGCGCTCCTGGCGCCGGAAAAGGGACGCTTGCGGGAGCCATTAAAGATGAGCTTGCTATCCATCATATTTCAACCGGCGATCTGATCCGCGCTGAGATCAAGGGTGGTACGGCTATAGGCCTTGAGATCAAGCGTTATGTCGAGTCTGGCGGGCTTGTCCCGGATGAAGTGGTCACCCGGATGATCGAGGCGAAGGTCAAAGCAACGGCTTCGGACAAGAAGGGCTATATGTTCGACGGGTTCCCGCGTACCAGTGCCCAGGCCAGCGACCTGGATAAGGTCCTTGCGGCTAACGGACTTTCGATCGATTTCGCTCTTTATATGGAAGCATCGCTTGAAGTGGTGCTGCAGCGGTTGACCGGACGCCGTGTATGCAAGAAGTGCGGCGCCTTGTTCCATTTGACGAATATGCCTTCCAGGAAAGAGGGTATTTGTGATGTTTGCGGCGGCGAGCTTTATCAGCGCACCGATGACAATAAAGAGACGATCATGAAGCGCATGTCTGTGTACAACGAACAGACCAGGCCGATCATTGATTTTTATAAGGGACAGGGGAAATTAAAGACGGTTAACGCAGACACCGGGGCTGATGATGTCCGCAAGGCGTTACTTCAGATCCTGAATGGGAAAAAGTCCTGACATCCGTATTAAGACACCGGAGGAGTTGCGCATCCTTCGTGACGCCGGCAGGATATTGGCCGGGATTTTTGATGAAATAAAGAATTTGGTTAAAGTCGGAATGACCACGGGAGAAATAGACCAGGTCGCCGATTCGCTCATTAAAAGAAGCAATGTTGTCCCGGCTTTCAAGGGTTATCGCGGTTTTCCGGCATGCGCGTGCATCTCGGTCAACGAAGAGGTCATTCACGGTATTCCCGGAAAGCGTGTGGTCAGGGATGGGGACATCGTCGGTGTTGATATCGGGATCATCCATCAGAATTACTATTCTGATATGGCGGTGACACTCGGGATCGGGTTGCTTGAGCCAGGCCGGCAGAAGCTGCTGGATGTTACGCGCCAGGCGTTGATGCACGGGATAGCAAAGGCGCGGCCGGGGAACAGGCTTACAGATATTTCACATGCGGTGCAGTCTTACGTGGAGTTAAAAGGGTTCTCGGTCGTCCGTGATTTTGTCGGCCACGGGATCGGACGCAAGCTTCATGAAGATCCGGAGATCCCCAATTACGGGGCACCGAATCAGGGCCCGTTGCTTAAAGCCGGAATGGTGTTTGCCATTGAACCGATGGTGAACATGGGGCTGGCGAGGATAAAAGTATTGAGCGATGGATGGACCGCGATAACCGCGGACAAGAAGCCATCGGCACATTTTGAACATTCGGTGGCGATAACGGAATCGGGACCGCTGATTTTAACGGTAAAATAAATGGCCAGAGAAGATCTTATAGAAGTCGAGGGGATTGTGGAAGAGGCGTTGCCGAACGCTATGTTCCGTGTTGTCCTCGATAACGGGCATAAGGTCCTGGCGCATGTTTCGGGGAAGATGCGCATGCATTTCATTCGCATTCTTCCGGGCGACAAGGTTAAGGTTGAGCTGACGCCTTATGATCTTTCCCGCGGGCGTATCACTTACAGGAACAAGTAAAATGAAAGTCAAATCATCGGTTAAAAGGATCTGCAATAAGTGCAAGATCGTCCGGCGTCAACGCGTGGTTCGTGTGATCTGCGAGAACCCCAAACATAAGCAAAGACAAGGATAGGAAGTATGGCAAGAATCTTAGGTGTTGACCTTCCCAAAAAGAAGCGTATCGAGATTGCGCTGCAATATATTTACGGTATCGGTCCGTCGATCGCTGTAAAGATACTGACAGCGACCGGCATTGATCTTAACAAGAGTTCGGATGATCTTACAGAGGATGAGATCGCCAAGATCGTGGCTGTCATTCAGAAGAGTTATACCGTTGAGGGGGATCTTCGTCGTGAAGTGAACTCCAATATTCGTCAGCACATGGATATGGGATCCTACCGCGGTTTAAGGCATCGCAAAGGGCTTCCGTGCCGCGGCCAGCGTACCCGTACGAATTCGCGCACGCGCAAAGGGCGCAAGCAGACTGTCGGCGGGATGAAGAAAAAGGAAGAAAAATAGAGGATTTGAAGCATGGCAAAAGAAAATAAGCAGCAGACCAAGCCGGACCAGGCCCAGAGCAAGACCGCTTCCCGCAAGGCGAAGGCCAAAAAGCGTTCTCTCAAGGGTGTTACCAGCGGCGTGGCGATGATCCGTGCGACGTTCAATAACACGATCATTACCATTACGGACAAGCAGGGGAATACTATTGTCTGGTCGACTCCGGGTGTATGCGGGTTCACCGGATCCAAGAAGTCTACGCCTTTCGCGGCGCAGGTTGCGGCGGGGGAAGCCGCAAAGCGGGCCAAGGATCTGGGGATCGAAACCCTGGAAGTCCTGGTCAAGGGGCCGGGCACTGGTCGTGAGTCTGCGATCCGCGCTTTGGCTGCAGCGGGTTTGCAGGTCACGTCCATCCGCGATGTCACGCCTATTCCGCATAACGGCTGTCGTCCGCGCAAGAAGAGAAGAGTTTAAAAATTGAAGCTCCTGTCCGCCGTCAGCCAATAGGGTTGCCGATGCGGCCAAGAGCACAAAAAGTTTTCGGAGAAAATTTTTTATGGCACGTTACACAGGTCCACGTTGCAGGCTTTCAAGAAGAGAGGGCGTTAATCTCGGCCTCAAGAAGCGCTGGTCGCTTGATAAGCGCGAAGCTCCTCCTGGGCAGCACGGTTTCCGCCGTGGCAAGCTTTCCAATTATGGTTTGCAGCTGCGTGAGAAGCAGAAGGCCAAGCGTATTTACGGGATCCTTGAGAAGCAGTTCAAGAATTATTATCTGAAGGCCACTGCTGCCAAGGGCGTTACCGGCACGGTGCTTTTGCAGTATCTGGAAACCCGTTTGGATAATGTTGTTTATCGCCTCGGTTTCGCGATCACCAGGGCGCAGGCCCGTCAGATCGTCGGCCATGGCCTGGTGCGCGTGAATGGCCGCAAGGTGAATATCGCCTCCGCTCCGGTCAAGGTGGGTGACGAGATCAGTTTTTCATCGAAGGATGCCACGACCAAGTATCTCAAGAAGAATCTGGAGCTTAATGACGGATGGGATGTGCCGTCGTGGCTGCAGGCCGATAAAGATGCCTTCAAGGGCAAGGTCATCCGTATTCCGGCGCGTGAAGAGATCTCTTTACCGGTGAACGAGCAGCTTATCATTGAGCTTTATTCGAAATAATTTGTTTTTTGCGGCAACATAAAAAGAGGAGAGCACTCATGGGAGTTAAATGGCGTGATTTTCAGATGCCAAAGCGTTTGGAATGTGATGAGGCATCGTATACGGACCGTTACGGGAAATTCGTCGCTGAACCTTTTGAGCGTGGTTATGGCGTGACACTGGGCAATTCACTGCGTCGCGTGCTTTTATCTTCTATCGAGGGCAGCGCGGTGACGTCCATACGCATTGACGGCGTCCAGCATGAGTTTTCTACGGTCCCAGGTATTATGGAGACGGTTTCGGATATCATTCTCAATATCAAGGAGCTTGTTCTTCGTTCACATTCGAAAACGCCCAAGTCGGTTTATATTAAGGCGACCAAGAAGGGTGATATTAAAGCGAAGGATATTATCTCGGATGAGACCATCGAGGTCCTTAACCCCGAGCATCACATTTGCACCTTGACCAAAGATATCAATTTCAATATGGAACTTGAAGTCTGCCGCGGCCGCGGGTATGTCCCCGCCGAGCAGAACAAGAAGGAAGGCGCGCCCGTGGATTCCATCGCGGTCGATTCCATCTTTACGCCTATTGAAAAAGTGAATTTCTTCCCCGAGAATACGCGTGTGGGCCAGCGTACGGATTATGACCGGATGATCCTTGAGATCTGGACGAACGGCGCGATGAATCCGAAGGAAGCTCTGTTGTACGGGGCGAATATCCTGCAGCGTCATTTGGATGTTTTTGTGGCTTACGGCCAGCTTCCCGAAGAGGAAGAGGAAGAGGAAGAGGTTTCGGCAGAGGAAGAATCGTTGTACGCAAAGTTGCGTTTGCCGATCTCGGAACTTGAGCTTTCCGTCCGCAGTTCGAACTGCCTGAAGGATGCGAACATTAAAAGCATTTCCGAACTGGTGCGCAAGACCGAGGAAGAGTTGCTTGAGTTCCGTAATTTCGGCAAGAAGTCGCTCACCGAGATCCAGGACCTGCTTAAAGTCATGGGCCTGAGCCTTGGCATGAAGATCGATATTAAAAAGTTGAGAAAGAAGAGCGAGTAATTTTATGAGACATGGACTGTCAGGGAATAAATTCGGACGTAATCAGACATTGCGCGCGGCGACTATCCGGGACCTTTGCCGGGCCGCGATCAAATGTGAGAGTATCCAGACCACGCGTGCGAAAGCCGTCGAAGCCAGAAAGGCTATCGACCGGTTGATCACGCTGGGCAAGGATAATACCCTGGCTGCCAAGCGCCGGGCGTTTGCGCTTCTGATCGATCATGAGCTGGTTAGCCATCTTTTTAATGTGGTGGCCCCGCGTTTTATGAAACGTCAGGGCGGGTATACGCGCATTATCAAGTTCGCGGTGAATCGTCAGGGAGATAATGCCCAGATGGTGATCCTTGAGTTGACCGAGCGCGCAGCTGTCGTTGCCCCTTCTGAAAGCAAGGTGGCGGATGCCCAGATCGTTGACACCAAGAAAGTTGATGTCAAGGCTCCTGTGAAGAAGCCTGTGGGCAAGAAGACGGAAGCAAAGCCGGCCAAGGCCGTTGAGAAAGCGGTGAAGGCTGAGAAGAAAGTTGCGGCTAAGAAGGCGGCAACCAAGGAATAAATCATGGTCAAGATCAATTCCCGCATTGCGCAGGTTGTCGGTTCTACGACGCTGGCGATCACGGCGCGTGCCAAGGAGTTAAAAGAACAAGGTAAGGATGTTGTTAATTTCGCGGCCGGTGAGCCCGATTTTGACACTCCTGATAATATAAAAGAAGCCGCTGTTAAAGCTATTAACAGCGGCTTCACCAAATATACCCCCTCCAGCGGCGCGGAAGACCTGCGTGTCGCGATCTGTTCCAAATTCAAAAGAGATAATGGGCTTGAATATAAACCCGGTCAGATCGTTGTCGGTTGCGGAGCGAAACATTCCATCTTTAATGCCGTGATGGTCCTGGCTGATGTCGGGGAGGAAGTGATCATCCCAACTCCCTACTGGGTGAGCTATCCGGAGATGGTCAAGGTCGCGGGTGCTGTGCCGGTGTTCCTTCAGACCCGCAGGGAGAACGGGTTTAAGATGATGCCCGGTGAGCTGGCGGCTGCGGTTACGCCACGCACCAAGATCCTTATTTTGAACTCGCCTTCCAATCCGACGGGGATGGTTTATTCCAGAAAAGAGCTTTCCCAGATCGCCGATATTTGTGTCAAGAACGGGATTTATGTTATTAGCGATGAGATTTACGAGAAGCTTTTGTATTGTGATGAGCCTTTTGTTTCGATCGCATCCCTTGGAAAAGAGATATTCGACCGCACCATCACGATCAATGGTGTTTCCAAGGCTTATGCCATGACAGGGTGGCGCATCGGATATGCTGCCGGTCCTGCGGAGATCATGGGCCATATGAAGAATCTCCAGGATCATTCCACGTCGAATCCATGTTCGATCAGCCAGAAGGCAGCGCTTGCCGCCCTGAATGCACCGGAAGACGCGATCGTTGCGATGCGCAAGGAATTCAAGGCCCGCCGTGATCTTATGATGTCTTTAGTGGACGGTATCGGGCAGATAAGCTATATTAAACCTGACGGGGCTTTCTATCTTTTTTGTGATTTCTCCCGGTTCGGCCTATGCGCAGCAACGGCCAAGAGGATCCTTGATGATGTTAATGTGGCTGTGATCCCCGGTGACGGGTTTGGTGCCGAAGGTTATATCCGGTTGACTTTCTCGACTTCGCAGGAGCGGATCAAGGAAGGGATTTCACGTATTAAGGCGTGGATCGGGGCACAAGCATAAATTCCGGCCAGCAAGGCCGTTGACGTATCTAATGCCATGGAGCTTCCTTTATGCCGCGTGAACTTCGCGATCTGCTTTTAACGGCCATTCATCAAAATGCCTCCGACCTTCATTTAACCTCCAATATGCCGCCGGTCCTTCGTATTGACGGGGATCTTATTTCTTTGAAAGAGGATGTCCTGTCCGCAGAAGACCTCAAGGTTATGATCTACGGGGCGCTGGCGGATTCGCAAAAGATCCAGTTCGAAGAAGAGAAGGAGCTTGATTTTTCGCTGGCATTGGCGGGGCTTGACCGTTTCCGCGTGAATGTGCACCAGCAGCGCGGCTGTGTTGAAGCGGCGTTACGCCGGGTCCCTTTATTCATCCCCACGATCGAGGAATTGAAACTTCCGCCGGCGATATCATCTCTGGCCCGCCGGAGCAACGGGCTTGTATTGATCACCGGGCCTACGGGTATGGGAAAATCAACCACCCTTGCGTCAATGATCCAGCTGATCAATACCGAGCGCAAGTGCATGATCATGTGTATTGAGGATCCGGTGGAGTTCATTCATACGAACAAGAAGTCTGTGGTCAAGCAGCGCGAAGTCTATCGTGACACGCATTCGTTCGCGGAAGCGCTCAAGCGTTGCCTGCGCCAGGATCCGGATGTGATCGTTGTCGGTGAGATGCGCGATCTGGAAACGATTTCAACGGCTTTGACTGCAGCCGAAACCGGGCACTTGGTCCTGGCGACACTTCATACGCCGGATGCTCCGCAGACCATTGAGCGTATTATTGATGTGTTCCCTCCGTATCAGCAGCATCAGGTGCGTCAGCAGTTATCCGCTTGTTTACAAGGGGTTGTTTCCCAGTGCCTGTTGCCGCATGTCAGCGGGAAGGGGCGGGTCCTTGCGACTGAAGTCATGGTCGCGACGCCCGCGATCCGCAATCTTATCCGCGAGCAGTCGGTGGAACAGCTGCATACCGCGATCCAGACCGGCGCCCAGTTCGGGATGCGCACAATGGACCGTGCATTAAAAGATCTGTTTGAAGCAGGGCAGATCTCCTTCGAAGATGCTCTCAATCACGCCAAGAACCCTGAAGAGCTGAAATTCTTTGTGAAGAGTTCACCGAATAGATGAAGCTTTACGACCTTGGTCTGATCGGCCATGCCGCTGCGTTCAAGCGGCAGAAGGACTTTGTCCGTGATGTTGCAGCCGGGGGCGAGGATACGCTCATCCTTTGTGAACATCCCAAAACCATAACACTCGGCAGAAAATATCAAGAGTCCAGCCTGTTCTTTTCCAGGGAAGAATTGGCCAGGAAAGGCTTTGAGTTGCTTAAGGCCGACCGGGGGGGGGATGTGACCCTGCATGCGCCTGGGCAGCTGGTGCTGTATCCGATCCTGGACCTCAGGCGGGCGCGGTTGGGGCTTAAGGAGTATTTGCAGAAATTGGAACAGGTCGCCGTTGATTTATTGGACGATTTTGGTATAGTGGCTAGAGGTGACGACGGGAATCGCGGTGTGTGGATCGCTTGCCGGAAGATCGCCTCCATCGGTATTGGGGTCAGTCGTTGGGTCACCTATCATGGGATGGGCCTGAACGTTTCGACAGACCTGTCTTTGTTCAATGTTATCCGGCCCTGCGGGCTGGATGTACCCATGACGTCTTTGGCGGTCGAGCGGAACTGCCCGGTGGGCATGGATGATGTTAAGCGCCGGTCGGAACAACATTTCAGAAGGATATTCGGATATTAATGACATCTATACTTGTACCTGACCTGGGCGATGGTATTATTAAAGTTGAAGTGGCGGCCTGGCATAAACCTGAAGGCGCGGCGGTCACGAAGGATGAGGATCTCGTCGAGCTTGTGACGGACAAGGCGTCGTTCAATATCCCCGCACCGGTCAGCGGGGTTTTAAGGATCGTTCATGTCCCGGCCGGGAATGAAGCGGATATCGGAAGTTTGTTAGGAGAGATCGTTTGAAAGGCATGAGACGTCATATTCTTTTAATGTATATTTCCAAGGTCTCCGGCCATCGCCAGGCGACGATGGCGATATCCAAATCCCTCAAGAAAGAGATCCCCGACGCGGAAGTGACGAGTATCAACGGGTTTGGTTATAATTATCCCATCCTTGAGAACGTGGTGAATGCCGCTTATATGGGGATTATCCGTCATAGTCCGCGGGTTTGGGACTATCTTTATGATAACCCCCGGGTCGTCAAGCGTTCGGCCAATCTGCGCAAGTTCCTTAATGCGTCCAGTCACAAGAAGCTGGAAAAGCTTTTTCGTGAGTTCCCGGCGGATACGGTGGTGTGTTCCCAGGCTTTCCCCTGTGCGATGGTGGCGGATTATAAAGTGAAGCATCATTTGGATATGACCATTATCGGAGTTTTGACGGACTGGGCCCCGCATTCGTATTGGATCAACGATGGGGTTGATTATTATGTGGTTCCGTCGGAAGATACCAAGGGCCGTTTTGTGAAAAAGGGAGTCCCCGCTGAGAAGATCCTGGTGCTGGGCATTCCTATCCGGAGCAATTTTGCGGATAAACTTGACAAGGGTGATGTCAGGAAGAAGCTGGGCCTGGAGCCGTATGTCCCGACAGCGCTGATCATGGGGGGCGGGCAGGGCCTTGGGCCGATGAAAGAGGCTGTTAAAGAGCTGATGAAAATACCCGCCGGTTTGCAGATGATCGTGGTCGCCGGTGCGAACAGGCCATTGTTCAAGTGGCTCAGGAAGAACGCTCCGCGTGCGTCAAATAAAGTTTTATTCTTTGATTATGCCAGCAATATCGATCAGTTGATGGAAGCGTCTGACCTTATTGTCAGCAAGCCCGGCGGGATGACGACGTCCGAATGCCTGGCCAAGGGGTTGCCGATGGTGATCGTAAGCCCTCTTCCGGGCCAGGAGGCGCGCAATACGGACTTTCTTCTTGAAAAAGGGATAGGGATCCATGTGCATGATGTGCGCGACCTCGCCGAGGAGGTCGGGTTGCTTTTGAGCTCGCCTGAACGGCTTAAATATATGTCGCGCGCGGCCCGGGAGAACGGGAAACCCCACGCAGCGGACGATATCGCCCGTCTGGTCAAGGAGGCGCGCCGCGCGTAATTATGTTCCAGTATTTCCTTTATCGGACAGTCATTGTTATTATTCATTGCCTGGGACGCCGGCGAGCGTATGGCTTTGCCCGTTTCTGTTCGGATCTCCACTTTTCTTCATCGACTAAGGACCGGCAATCGGTCATTAATAACCTTCAGCAAATCCTTAAGACCAAGGAAGACCTGGTGGTCAAGGCCAGGGATGTTTTTCGGAATTTCGGAACTTATCTGGTGGATTTTTTCTTTATGTATAAAATGGTCGATGATCGTTTTGTGAAAGAGCAGGTCGTCCTTCAGGGGTATGAGCATTTGACTTCGGCACTGGCCCGTGGCAAGGGAGTGGTCATTCTCGCCGCGCATATTGGTAACTGGGAAATGGGTGCGGCGGTCATGAACAGGCTTGGGCATCCGCTGACGGCCATTGCGTTGCCGCACAAAGATCACAAGGTCAATGAGCTGTTCAACCGTCAGCGGACCAATCACGGGGTAACTGTGATCCCGTCGAATGTTGCGGTGCGCGGCTGTATTTCGGCGTTGCGGCAGAATAAATGCGTGGCGGTGCTTGGTGATCGTGATTTCGGATCTTTTGGCGAGCCGTTATTGTTCCTTGGCCGGCCGACGTTGATCCCCAAGGGCGCGGCGTTCTTTGCCCATCGCACCGGAGCGGCGATCGTCCCATCGTTCTTCGTCCCGGATGGCAAAGGGCGTTATGTTCTGAGTTTTGAGGTAGCGATCCTTTCGCCGGAAGTTTCCGGAAATAATGGCCGTGATCTTGAGATCGGCTTGATGAAGCAATATGCCGCGGTCATAGAGCGGAAAGTGCGGGAGAACCCGCTTCAATGGTTAGTGTTCAGGGAGTTTGGAATTGAATATGAAGATCTGTCTTCTCATTCCCGCGTACAACGAGGCGCAGGCCTTAGGTCCGCTCGTTAAGGATGTTGTTGCCAGGGGATTCGATGTGCTGGTGGTCGATGACGGATCGTCCGATGATACGGCGGTGATCGCTCGTGCTGCCGGGGCGACAGTCATTACTAATACCAGGAATCACGGCAAGGGGTACAGCCTTCAGCGCGGTTTTGATGATATCTTGTCCCGTGATTTCGACGCGCTTATCACGATCGATGGCGACGGCCAGCATTCGCCCGGGGACCTTGAGAAATTCGTGGCCCTTTTTGCGGCAAAAAGGCCGGATATCATTTGCGGCAACCGGATGCGCAATCCTAAAGGCATGCCTGGGGTGAGGTTCGTGACCAATAAGATCATGTCGGGGCTTATTTCGCTGGTGTGCCGTCAGAAGATCCATGATACCCAGTGCGGGTATCGTCTTATCAGTACGGATGTGCTGCGCAATATCCAGCTGTCGTCCACTGCCTTTGAGATCGAGTCGGAGGTTCTGATCAAGGCCAGCAAGAAGGGTTATCGCATCGTATCGGTCCCGATCAAGACTATTTATTCGAATGAGCGCAGCAAGATCAATCCTTTTTTTGATACGATCCGTTTCTTTATTTATATTATCCGGGAAATGTTGGTCCGCTGATATTAAGGAAGCTCCTGGCCGCTCGTCGGCCTATAGGGCCGTCGTAGC
>CAIVRE010000001.1 GCA_903908245.1 Candidatus Omnitrophota bacterium | reverse complement strand
GGCGACCCATCGGGTCGCCCCTACAACAATTAGAACAACACGCTCACGCTCGAAAGAACCTGGCTCGCGTTGCTGACGTTATTAAGCCCATTATTAAGAGCTTCGGAACCAGTCGTCAGATAACCCGCGCTCACGCCGAACTTCACATCTTCTGTGTAAGCATAGGTGAGATCGAGATCCGCTTCAGTACCATAATACAGGCTGGACTTATCCACATTATAGTCATACGCAGCCTTCTGCGCTTTCCATAACCCGTTAATAGTCGCCTTTGCCGTGAGGTCCTTCAAAGGAGCCATCTCAAAACTAAGCGCTGCTAACTGGAAATTCGAACCCGCGATACCCTTGGCATAATAGATCCTGCCGACATCCTGATTCGCGTAAGGAGCGCTCCAGGCTGTGGTTTTTGTCGAACTATTATTACCAGCAAGACTCGAATCATCCGTGTTACCGGAAAGATACTTATACTCAGCACCCAACACCGGCTTCATGTCCTTCATGACCGGGAGAGCATAATTGACCTTCGACTGAAAAGCGAACGCATTGCGATCAGTCATCTTCGTGACGAGGACAGTGTCCGCAACCTTACCTGTCTGCCAAGCGCCTTCCAACTGGACATTCAAGCCCTCGATCGGATTGGTGCTCACGCGCAAACCAGGAGTATACGTCGTGGTCTGTTTCTTGTACGTCGGCGTGACTGCATTGTCATTAACATCAGCGAACGCATAAGCCTCAACAACCGTGCTCATCTTGTCGCCCATCTTGTAATTGGCATTAACACCATAAAGATTGGCGTTATCATGCGTGGCACCAATGGCTTCGCCAACCCTGGCACCATTGTTAATACGAGCCGCGAACACATCAACCGTGAGCGGATCATAAGCCAACACAGCCTTGATCGCGTCAAAGTTAACACCGCCCGTAAGATCCATGAGGGCGCTGCCAACACCGATGCTGCTTGTAGCATCACCATCACCGATAACAAGCTGATTGCCGTAAGCCAAAGGCTGACGACCAACCGTCACGGAGAGAGGAGCGAAAAACAACTCTTTCATCGTGACATATGCCGTATCAAGATCAACAGTGTTAGTATTTGTACCGGCACTGTATGTACCCCATACCCTCTCATTGACAAGCTTCAACATCGTTGAAACATTGTCCGTGAGATCAGCCGCGACTGAAATACCGGCCTGGCTGAGAATGTCGTTCTGGTTTCCACCAACACCAACAGCAACATTTTGCACATTGTTACGCATAACAGACGTGGTCACTAATGACCCGCCGATCTTCACATTCTGAACCGCAGCGAAAGACGGAGCCGCGAGAAGCGTCACCATCGCCACTGCTAACATTAATTTTTTTACCATGTTCTTCTCCTAAGTGTAATTAATTAGAATATTTAACTAGATATATATAGCCTAGATTATGTACGTTCAATCCCTGTGATCGATGTTCCTGATCGAAATATTAGAACTACCGTTGCTGCGCACCCCCTTTCTTGATCGGTATCAGAACATCTTAGGGTTTAAGGACTTTGCCATTTTGCCACGAGTCTGTGTCGGTGTCAAATAAAAATTAAGATATTATTAAGTTTGCTCCAAAACAAGCCGAGAACAACAATAATCGTTGTTCTCGGCCTTTAAAGTAAACCGTCCCCGGGTCGAATCGAACGTCCACATCAGCCTTAGGAGGGCCGCGCTCTATCCATTTGAGCTACGGGGACAAAAATCATTAAATTGCCGGGCGAGGCACCGCCTCGCCCCTACGATCAAGCTCCTTCAAGTACTCCAAAGGTGCTTTATACCCTAATTCCACGGCTTTGTCCAAATAAAAACGGGCATCCGGGTAATTATTCAACTGAAAAGACACCGTTGAAAGGTTCACAAAGGCATCCAAATGCTTGGGATCCATGCTAACAACCCTCTTGTAATAGATGATCGCCTCCGCCCCTTTGCCCAACCGGGCATACGCATTGCCTATATTATAGAAGAGTTCGGGGTTCCCAGAGCCTTTTTGTTCGGCCTGGATATAGTATGCCAACGCCTTCTCCAACGCACCCCTGACCTCTTCGATATACCCGAGATGAAAATAGACTTCCGGATTGTCCAGGCCATAATCAATGGCCTTCTGATAAAACTCCTCGGCTTTTGAGGGCATCTGGAGCTTAAAATACAACAGCCCCAGCCGGAGATAGGTTTCAGCCGTATCAGGAGCTATGGCAACAGCCTTTTCATAGGAAGATACGGCTTCCGCAAAACGCCCCTGGCCTTTGAACTCCTCCGCTTCGCGATAAATAGCCGCCAGGTCCGCCGTATCAGCTTTGGACTGCGATCCCTCACTTCGTTCGGGATGACGTAGAACCTCAGGCTGACCAGCCGTTTTCACAGGAAGGACTCCGGCTGCTTCCGCGATGGCCTCTGTCTTAAAGTAACCCTTTAAGGCAAAGGTCGCGGCAGCTGCCAGGACAAAAATAATCGCAATATATACACGAGATTTAAATTTCATAACAGTAACCTGCCAGAAAAGTAGGGGGCGATTCATGAATCGCCCCTACAAAAAGAACAACAGCCGCCAAAGGACGAAAAATCAATATTGGAGGACCGAGAACACCGGAAGGCCCTTGAGCTTGTCGCGGCCATTTAAAAAAGAAAGTTCGATGACGAACGCAACGCCCGCGATCTTCGCCCCTGACCCACCCACCAGCTTGGCCACCGCGGCGACCGTACCGCCCGTTGCCAAAAGGTCATCGATAACCACAACCTTGTCGCCCTTCTTTAAAGCATCGGCGTGCATCTCCAGCGTATCCGTGCCATATTCAAGGTCATAAGAAACCGATGTGGTCTTGTAAGGAAGCTTGCCCTTTTTACGCACCGGAATGAACCCCAAACCCAGTTTATACGCAACGGCCGTTCCAAAAATGAATCCGCGGGATTCAATACCCACGATATATTTCGGCTTTGCCTTGGCTACAGCCTTCGCCAAGATGTCCACCGAAGACTTCAAGGCTTTCGGGTCTTTAAGCAAGGTCGTAATATCTTTGAAAATGATGCCCTTCTTCGGAAAATCAGGGATGTCGCGGATGGTTTTTTTTAATTGAGCTGATGTCATAAAAACTCCTGATAATAATCGTTAGATACGCCGGGCGACCTATCAGGTCGCCCCTACGATAATGTGTGCTGCTATTTAATGCTCGCGGTGGAACGGCCTTTGATCCATTTCGCTTCCAGCATGATCTTGACCGGCAGTTTGGCCAGGCCCATGCTCATCTGATACAAATTCTCGATCCCCTGACGGGACATATCCACGATCGGCTGTTCGAATGTGGAGAGCTTCACGCCGTTCTCCCCGGCTTCAAGGTTATTGTCGAACCCCACCACCGAAAGGTCTTCCGGCACTTTCAACCCCAGGGACTTCGCGGCATCGATCACCTCGAACGCCATCACATCCGACGCGGCAAAGATCGCGGTCGGGCGCTCGGACGCTTTGACATCTTTTAACAGCGCGAGCGCGCCGCTGCGGGCGAGCGTGCGCAGAAAATCGCCTTTTTTAACCCACTTCTTTTCCTTGGGAAGGCCGGCAATCGCAAGCCCCTCATAATACCCTTCCAGCCGGTCTTGTCCTGCCTGGGTATCAAGGTCTCCGCCGATCGTCGCGATCCTGGTGTGCCCCATCCCTGTCAGGGATCCAACGGCCTGCCGCGCCGCGCCGCGGTTATCGATCGCGATGGTATTAAACGGCTCCGTCGTCGGGTTGTTGAGGACCATCGTCGGCATCCCGCGGCGGATGGCCGTACGCACCACATCCCAGTCACGGTCAATATCGGCAAAAAGCATTCCATCCACAAAATTCGGATCAAGCAATCCGTCGAGCCATTGCGAATGGTCGCGGCGCTCCACCAGATGGATCAAAATATCAACGCCCAGCCGGCTGGCCGCGATGTTCGCCCCCTTGGTCACTTCACCGGCGTAAAAAGAATTGGAAAGGTCTTCAAAACGGGGAATAACAACAACAAAAACAGGTTTTCTATTCTTTCGGGTCAAGACGGTTTTTGTCATCAGTTTCGATCTCGCCGCTGTCCTGTTGTTTTAGGATATCTCTCAATTTTTTCAAGATGACCACTTCCAGCTGGCGCACGCGCTCGCGGGATATGTTCATCTTTTCCGCGATCTCGGCCAGCGTCTTCGGCTCTCCGTCGGGAACGCCGAACCGCAGCGAGATGATCTCCCTCTCCCTCTCGGGAAGCTCTGCCAGGATGCCGCGCGCGCGTTCCTTGTTCAGGAACCGCTCCACCTGCTCATCGGGCATGGCCAGGTTGTCGTCTTCCACGATATCGTGCACCTGGCCGTCGCCGTCCTCGCCGATCGGGGCGTCGAGGCTCGACATTTTCGTGATCGCCTGGTCCAGGTCCCTCACCTTGTCGACCGAGATCTGCATTTTCTTGGCCACCTCCCCGTACTGCGGCTTGCGGCCGAGCTTGTGGGTCAGCGACTCCAGCGCCTTCTTGTAACGGACGATCTCCTCGTTCATGTAAACGGGGACCCGGATCATTTTCCCCTGGTCGATAATGGAACGGGAAACACCCTGCTTGATCCACCACGCCGCGTAGGTGGAAAAACGATACCCCTTTTCAGGGTCGAATTTATCCACCGAGCGCATCAGGCCGATATTGCCTTCTTCAATAAGATCACTTAAAGGAATGCCGAGATTAATATACCTCTTGGCGATACTGATGACCAGGCGCAGATTGGACCGGATCATTTTATCGCGGGCCCCTGGGTCGCCCTTGACGACCTTGCGGGCAAGCTCCACCTCTTCCTCGGGAGAAAGCAGCGGAATAGGGCGGATATCTTTTAAGTACGCTTTGATTGGGTCCATAATTTAATAAATATATCCCCGATGCGTATGGTCAACCCATACGCACCGGGGACATTGTATCGCAATCGGTTACTTTTTGCCCGATTTTTTACCTGTTTTCTTGACAGCCGCTTTCGGCGCTTTACGGGCCGACCTGGCTTCTATCGCAGCCTGAGCCGCCGCGAGGCGCGCGATCGGAACGCGATACGGCGAGCAGGACACATAATTCATTCCTGCGCGCACACAGAACTTGACGCTGCTGGCCTCGCCGCCATGCTCACCGCAAATACCGACTTTGAGGTGCGGACGGACCGAACGGCCCTTTTCGATGCCCATCTTGACAAGAGCGCCGACACCGGACTGATCAAGGCTCTGGAACGGATCATCCTTGAAAATAGCCTTGCCGCCCTCTTTCTCGGCCGCAACATAGGTCGGCAGGAACCTGCCGGCATCATCGCGCGAAAGGCCAAGCGTCATCTGCGTGAGGTCATTGGTACCGAAACTGAAGAACTCGGCGGTCTCGGCGATCTGGTCTGCCAGAAGCGCCGCGCGCGGGATCTCGATCATCGTGCCGACCATATACTTCACCCTGGACTTGGACTCCTTGATGAGTTTCTCGGCAATGGCACGCGTCTGAACTTCAAGGATCTGGAACTCCTTCTTGTCCATCGTCAGCGGGATCATGATCTCGGGAAGGACTTTGAACCCTTCCTTGGCAGCCTTAATAGCGGCTTCAATGATCGCCGTCACCTGCATCTCGAGGATCTCGGGATAGGTGATACACAGGCGGCAACCGCGATGGCCGAGCATCGGATTCGATTCGTGCAACTGCTCGCAACGGTGCTTGATCTTCTCGGGAGCAATGCCCGTGATATGGCTCAACTTGTTGACGCCGGCATCATCCTTAGGCGTGAACTCATGCAGCGGCGGATCGATCAGACGGATCGTGACCGGCAGCCCGTCCATGGCCTTGAAAATGCCATAGAAGTCTTCGCGCTGGATCGGAAGAAGCTTGGCGAGCGCCGCTTTACGGGTCTCCAAAGTCTCTGCAACGATCATCTCCTGGATCGCCAAACGGCGCTCTTCGGTATCAAAGAACATATGCTCGGTACGGCAAAGGCCGATACCTTCCGCGCCCATCTCGACGGCCTTCTTGGCGTCATACGGGGTATCCGCGTTGGTACGCACATTGATGGTACGGATCGCATCCGCCCACTTGAGAAGCGTGGTATAGGCCTCGGGAAGGACAGGGTCCATGAGGGGGAATTCCCCGATATACACTTCACCGGCAGAACCATCCAGGGTCAGATAATCCCCCTGCTTGATGACCTTGCCGCCGACAGTCATTTCTTTGGCATCATAATTGATGTTGATCGCTTCGCAACCGACGATACAGCACTTACCCCAACCGCGGGCAACGACCGCCGCGTGGGAGGTCTTTCCGCCCGTCGCTGTCAAAATACCCTTGGCCGCGTGCATACCGCCAACGTCCTCGGGGGATGTCTCTTTGCGGACAAGAATGACCTTGTCGCCCTTGGCAGCCATTGCTTCCGCTTCAGCCGCAGTAAAAACAACCTTACCCGAAGCCGCGCCGGGAACAGCATTGATACCGCCCGCGATACGCGCATTCTTGAGGTCCTGGACGCTGACCTTTTTCGTGTCAACGATCGGATAGAACAAACGCTCGATGTCATCGGACGTCAAACGGGAAACAGCCTGCTCCTTGGTAATAACAGGCTTAACCGCCACGGCCGCCCACTGCCTGGGCAGGTAACCCTTCTTGACCAGGTCATTCGCCTGCGCCTTGCTGAGCAAGGGCTTGGTCGCGTGATCGACCGCGATCGCGAAAGCCGCCGCCGGAGAACGCTTGCCCGTACGGCACTGCAGCATATAAAGCTGCTCGTCTTCGATGGTGAACTCCAGGTCCTGCATTTCCTTATAATAGGACTCAAGGATCGCACGGACAGCCAGAAGCTGGTCGTACGGCTTGGGCATCTGATCTTTAAGCGTCTCGAGCTTGAGCGGCGTGCGGATGCCCGCGACGACGTCTTCACCCTGGGCGTTGATCAGATAATCGCCGTAGAACTCATTGGCGCCGGTATTCGGGTCGCGCGTGAAACACACACCCGTTCCACTGTTCTCGCCCTTGTTCCCGAAAACCATCTGCACCACGTTGACCGCAGTGCCGTTAAGGTCCGTGATCTTCTCGACGCGGCGGTATGTGACCGCTTTCTCGGCATCCCAGCAATTAAAGACGGCCATGATGGCGCCCCACAACTGCTTGTAGGGATCCTGCGGAAATTCCGCGCCCTTGTTCTGCCTGTAAAAGTCCTTGAACTGCGCGCAAAGTTCCTTGAGCTTGTCGGCCGGGATCTCCGGATCGTTCTTGATGCCAAGATCATGCTTCATCTTGTGCAGCATCTGCTCCATCGGCTCTTTGGAAAGGCCCATGGCCGTCGTCGAGAACATCTGGATAAAACGGCGGTAGGAATCATACGCAAAACGGGCATTCCCGGTCTTCTTGGCCAAGCCTTCGACGGAAATATCGTTAAGGCCGAGGTTTAAAATTGTCTCGAGCATGCCGGGCATCGAACGCGCGGCGCCGCTGCGGACAGAAACAAGCAAAGGATCGTTCGGATCACCCAGCTTCTTGCCCGTGTTCTTCTCAAGCTTCTTGACCGCATCAAGGACTTCCTTCTCGAGGCCCTTGGGCAGTTTCTTGCCGAGCTTGTAATACTCTTCGCAGGTCGGGATCGTAAGCGTGAACCCTGCAGGAACCCGTATCCCGATGGAGGACATCTCCATAAGGCCAAGCCCCTTGCCCCCGAGCACGTTCTTGCTCAGTTCGGCGCCTTTGGCTTCCGCCTTGCCGGCACCGTACGAATAAACATGTTTTGTTGCCATTTCGCTACTCCTTTTGTTTAGATTAACTGTTCTTTTAAATATGCCTTCAAATTTTCAACCGGCACGCGCGTTTGCTGCATGGTATCGCGCTCGCGCACCGTGACCTGTTTATCTTCCAAAGACTGCACATCCACCGTCACGCAAAAGGGCGTCCCCACCTCGTCCTGACGGCGGTAAAGCTTGCCGATCGCGCCGGTATCATCGTAAACGCAATTCCATTCCTTCTTGAGATCATCCTTAAGGGCCCGGGCCAGCGCCACACAACCCTCATTCTTCTTGAGTAACGGGAATATCGCCACCTTGACCGGTGCAAGTTTGGGATGGAACTTCATCACCACCCGGGTATCATCCTTCACCTGTTCTTCATGATAAGCATTCACCAGGAACGCCAGTGTGCCGCGGTCGCATCCGCCTGACGGCTCAATGACAAAGGGATAAAACTTTTCATTAGTAGTGGGGTCACGGTACATGAGGTCTTTGCCCGAGAACTGCGCGTGCTGTTTCAGGTCGTAATCAGTGCGGTTGGCAATGCCCTCCAGCTCCGACCAGCCAAAAGGAAAAAGATACTCGACATCCGTGCACCCGGCCGCGTAATGGGCCAGCTCGTCTTTACCATGAGGGCGAAGCCGGAGATTCTCTTTATTGATCCCGAGATCAAGATACCATTGCAAACGCGTCTGGATCCAATGCTCGTAACGCTCCTGGGCCTGCTCCGGCCGGCAAAAATATTCGATCTCCATCTGCTCGAACTCGCGGGTCCGAAAGGTGAAATTGCCAGGCGTGATCTCGTTACGGAAGGACTTGCCGATCTGTCCGATCCCGAAAGGGAGTTTACGATGGGTTGAATCCATGACATTAGGAAAATTGACAAAGATCCCCTGTGCTGTTTCAGGGCGCATATATACTGTTGAACTGGAATCCTCCATCGCGCCCAAAGCCGTCCTTAACATCAGGTTGAACGCGCGCGGCTCGGTGAACGACCTTCCCCCGCAGGACGGGCACTTGCCCTCCTCGATCTTGTCCGCGCGCAAACGGGCACTGCACTTCGGGTTCTTGCAATCAACAAGCATATCCGCGAAATTCGCGGTATGCCCCGAAGCCTCCCAGGTTTTGGGATGCATAAGGATCGAGGCATCAAGCCCGACCATATCATCACGGTCCTGGACCATCGCCTTCCACCAGGCGTTCTTGACGTTGCGCTTGAGCTCCGACCCCATTGGGCCGTAGTCCCACGCGCCGTTAAGCCCGCCATAAATTTCGGAAGATGGGAAGATAAAACCGCGCCGTTTACAGAGGGAAACGACCTTATCCATAAGTTCTGGGGAATTCATAATTCTGGATATTCTAACAAAGGCTTTCAAAAATGCAAGGGTGTTGTAAAAAAACCTGAACCTCCTTCACCCCCGGGGTGAAGGAGGTAGACTGATCTATATAAATCTGATAATATGCGCGCTATGGCCATTTTGCCTGCCTTATTATGATGAAAACAACATCCTCCTTATCGCGGTCCTTCAAGCTCATCCATTCGTTCTGGTTCCCGGCCATGGGCCTTTATTTCCTGGAGCACTGCTCGATCTTCGGGTCTTTCGGCGTTCCTGCCCCCTGGAACAAGCTCATCGATCCGCTGATCGCCTTCCCCGCCAGGATCGTCCTGCTGACCTGGGTCTGGGGCATGATCATCGCGATCCTTAACGACCAGACAGCAACAGCCCGCTTTTGCGACTTTAAATTCAGCATAAAAAAAGCCTGGTGGATCGCCTTAATAGCCTTCGGCATCCCATGGGGGCTTCACTTCCTGGCCTTTCTTGTCATCGGAAAAGAGATCCTTCCCATAGAACTCATTAAAGCCGTTTCAGGGGTCGGCCTGTCCTACTGGGCCGCCGCCCAATTCATCAGGATCAAATACGCAAAAACCGTCCCGCTTCCTTTTTCCGGCTCGCTGTTCTTTCTGACCGGTTTCCTTTTAATTTTATCCACCGGGCTGTTCTTCACCGGCTCCCTGGTTCACGGATCCGTCCTGCTCGAACGATTGACAGGGTTGCTCGCCATCCAGGCCCAATTCCTGGCCTTCGCCGCCTTTGCCGGTCAATTATTAGACGCCCGCCCCGGAACAACCCCGCCATCCGGCCCGGGAAGAACACTGATCCTCGTCAACCTTCATGGAGGCGGAACAGTGGTCGAAGCCGCTTCCTCCCTTTTGCGGCAATACCCGGCGTTCTTCTGCGTCCTCAAAGCCCTTACCCCGCCAGGATACCGGTTCATCGAATACAACAGGATCCCGTTCTGGGAGGACCGCTTCTACCAAAGCAATGCACTGGTCGCCATCACCTGTTTCACCTCGAACTGCGCCGATGCTTACAGGACCGCCAAGGAATTCCGGCGCCGTGGCGCCTCCGTGATCATCGGCGGGCCGCATGTGTCCTTTTTCCCCGAAGAAGCCCTGGAATTTTGCGACAGCGTTGTGACCGGCGCCGCAGAAAGCATCTGGGACGAAGTCATCCGCGACTACGAAAACAAAAGCCTCAAGCGTATTTATCAGGGGCATTGCCCGGAGAAAGAAATGTCGCGCGTTCATCAATTCCTGATGGAAAGCCCCGTCAAGATCGCGGCCGATTTCATCCAGGTCAACCGCGGCTGCAAATTCAACTGCTATTTCTGCGCGACCCGGTCTCTGCTGGGCGGCGTCCAGGTGGAAAAATCCCTGGAAGACACCATGGCGCTCATCACCAGGGTCAGCCAAAAGAAAAAAAGCCTCCTCTTCCTCGACAACAACATTTACGCGAACCCGGCGTACGCGAAGAAACTTTTCGCGGCGCTTGCTCCCCTCAAGCTGAGCTGGGGCGGCAGCGCAAGCATCGACATCGCACAGGACGATGAGGCATTAAAACTCCTTAAAGCATCGGGCTGCCGGATGCTGCTGATCGGTTACGAGATCGAGGCAGGGTCTGCGGAAACAGGCAAAGGTGGAAAACTTGCTTTCGCAAAGGACTACGCGGCGCTGAGCCGAAAAGTCCAGCAAGCCGGTATCATGATCAAGGCCCATTTCATTTTCGGATTTTCCGGAGATTCATGGGGGTCTCTGATGCGGCTGTGGTGGTCGTCTTTCCGGATCACGCCGGTCATCGCGGGGCTCTCATTCCTGACGCCTGTCCCGGGCTCAAAGTTCTTTGAGGACTGCTTCAGGGAGGAGCGGATCATCAACCTCAACTGGCGCAACTATGACCTTTGCGCGCAGGTCTTTGAACACCCCCGGCTCGGCCACCCATGGATATTACGCAAAGCCTTCATGGCCGTCCTTCTCCTGTTCTTTCTGACAGGATCAGTATTCGGCCGGCTTATTGTCCTGTTTGTCGTCGTAAAAGCACTGTTCTTTCATTGAACACGGCAGGTCCGCTGTTCAACCGCCTCTACGCAGGCCGAACGATACCCAAAGCGCTCCCAGAACTCCAAGACAAGCCGCCCCCGTCCAGAAAAGCATCAAAGGGAACGAAAGGAAAAAAACGCCGAAAGTGGCAAAATACACCAGGATGACCGTCCCCCTCATCCAGGAATTCCATTGCCCTATCACATCGACCAGCGAAGGCAAATGATATTGCCTGGCATATATCTCGCCGAGCTGATAGAGCGTTACTCCTGCCGGCAACGCGGGCAGGTCCAGCTCGATGAGCCTGGCAGCCAGTTTGGCCAACAACCGGTTCCGTTTCAAAAAACACAATACAGATACAACCGCCGCAGTCCCCGCCAGGATATCTGCCGTCAGAAAACGCATTCCCTTAAAAGAACAGGCAAAAACACCCAAAGCCAAAGCGGACGATCCCGAAACAAACGCAAGCCAAAAGAAGAACCGACACTGCCGATAAACCTTCCCCATATCACCGGAAGAACCGCAAAGTTTTTTCACCACTTCAGGCAAAAAACACAGCTTCCCGAACCATAAACGCGTTTGGCCGTCATAAACAACCGTATCAAAAATGGCTTTGGGGGTAACAAACTGAATATTCGCCTTCCAACCTCCTTCACCCCGGGGGTGATGGAAGTTTATTGAAAAGTCTGCTGCGGGCCGGGGAATTCACCGGATCCAACTTCCTGTTTATAACTCTTTACCGCTGACAAGACCGCGGAACCGATGTCCGCGTATTGTTTTACAAATTTCGGAGCTTTACGGTCATAAAGGCCAAGCATATCGTGCAAGACCAGGACCTGTCCGTCACAATATTTCCCCGCGCCGATACCGATCGTAGGGATCTTAAGCTCCTGCGTGATCCGTTGCGCCAGGCCTTCCGGAACACATTCCAGGACAAGCGCGAGACATCCGGTCCGCTCAAGTGACCGGGCCTGCCCGACGATCTCCTCAGCCGATGCCTGGCTCCTTCCCTGCACCTTGAACCCGCCAAGTTGTTCGACTGTCTGCGGGGTCAACCCGACATGCCCGAGCACCGGGATCCGCGCCGCGACCAAAGCGTCAACAACATCCAGACAGCGGTCGAACCATTCCACCTTGACCGCCGCGCACCCCAGATCGATAAAACTCCGGGCATTCCCAAGCGCATCCGCACCTGCAGGCTGATACGCGTCAAAAGGCATGTCCGCAACCACCGGTGTGTTCTTTGCGCCTTTAAGCACGGCCCTGGAATGATGCAGCATCACATCCATCCCGACCTGGGTGGTGGAATCAAGCCCCAGGACCACATTAGCCAGAGAATCCCCGACAAGGATAATGTCAACACCCGCCTGGTCCAGCAGGACCGCCAACGGATAATCATACGCGGTCAGCATACAGATCTTTTCACCGCGGGATTTCTTCAGGAAAACGGAATCCAGATCATTCATTGCGGTTCATCCCTTTAAATACGCCGCGACCTCGGACGCCGCACGGCGGGCATCCACCATCACTTCGAGCAACGAGGCACCAGGCCGCACCACCTGCCCGGCGGCAAATATCTTGCGGACGCTGGTGTAGGAAGAATCCGGCTTCACCCACACCGAACCGTCGAGGTTCATATCCAGGCCAGGGACTTCAGACAGAAACAGGGTATTCGCCCTCATCCCGCGCGATACCAGGATCGTCTCCGCTTCAAGCTCGAACTCGGCATCAGCCGCCTCCACCACGGTCAACCGGCCTTCACCGTCAACCCGGTAATCCAGATGACGGCAGACCAGCGCCTTCACACAACCGGAAGCATCCGCCTTCACGCTCACCGGCGCGGCGAATGTCCTGAATTTCACGCCCTCTTCGACCGCCTCGCGCACGATATCGGCAGGGACCTTGATATCCGATTCAGCCCCGGCAATGACCATGGTCACCTGCTTGCCCAGGCGGATGGCTGTCCGGGCAGCATCAAAAGCCATGTCGTTATGGCCCACCACCACGACCCGGCTCCCGATAAAAGACGGAGTGGTATACGGCTCACGCCCGGCATGCATCGTACGGGTCAACATCAGCATATCTGCCGCGGCCATCACCCCGGCGGCATTCTCTCCCTCAATGCCCATCATTTCAGGGATCCCGGCCCCCGCGGTCAAAAGAATGGCTGAAAAACCGCCCTCCTCAAAAAGCTCTTCCGCCGACAAAGCCCGGGGGAAAAGGACATTGCAGCGAAATTCGACCCCTTCCGCGGATAAACGCCCCAGAAGCTGGTCCAAAGCCATGGATGGCAAACGGAATTCGGGAAAGAAATTTCGCAAAGAACCGCCCAAAAAAGGCTGGGACTCGATCACCGTCACGGAAAACCCCTGGGCCGCCAGGAACGCGGCCGCCATAAGGCCCGCCAGGCCGGAACCGATGACCGCGACCTTTGATCTGGCCGAAGCGGCGACCGACGGCCCGGAATGTTCGATCTTCACCTTGTCGGCCAGGAACCGTTCAATGGCGCGCAGGCTCACCCGCATGGCCTTGCGATTATACACTTGCGTTTCAACAAAGAACTCCGGGGCAAGGCGGGACGTGATCCCCGGCAGCGGATTGGTCTCATGAAGTTTGCGTGCGGCACCCCGGACATCATTCGCGGCAAGAAGCTTCAATACCGGGAAAAAATCCTGCGTCAGCGGACAGCCCGCGCCTTTGACGGCGCGCTCCCGCTCCAGGAATATCCTGGCATTCTCAACAGCTTCGGCCTTGCTTAACCCCAGACGAACTTCTTCAAACGTGCCCACACGTTTTTTGAGGCTGCTAAGGCGGCTTCGTTCTTGCGGCATCCGGCATACTCCTTTAAAGCGTCTGTTTCATAAACAAATGCATCCGCATCCATTTGCGCGGCGTTGATCCACACTCCGTCGCGCGACGGCGCATACGGTTCACCGTTGACCAACAACTCTGTATTTTCCAGGAACGACGGTTTTGGCTCAAGCAGCCCCATCACATTGACCCATAACGGAACATGGCTGTCCATGGCCAGGCGGTTGATATCTTTCATGACCTGTGCCGAAGCATGCGCATAGATACGGACGGGTTTTTCGTCGGTCAATGCTTTCCGGAGCGGCATCAGGATATCTCCCCGGCGCTCGTGCATCCCGTCCTTGTACATCACATAGAACTTGGAACAGTTCAGGCGAAGCTGATTTTCCAGGACCGAGCTGTTACGCTCCGCGAACCCCGCGATCCCGATGACCTTGTTCCCCGCCTGTTTGAATGAACGGCAAAGAAGCGCGATCGAAGCCAGCCCTATCCCTTCGCCGACAAAGATCAGCGTCCCCATTTTCTCGGCAAGGACGGGCGCGCCGAAAGGGCCGTTCACCGCGAACAACCGGTCGTTAATGCGCAGGCCCCCCAGCTTGGCCGTTTCCGCATCCCGCACGTCAAACACCAGGGACAGGCAGCGGCGGCGAAGGTCGACCTCGTATACATTCATGGGGACCCGTCGGGAGAAACGATCCGGCATCACGGACACGAACTGCCCGGCCTTAAGCTTCGCCACAAGCAGGTCAGCGCGGATATCAACACGCAGGACACTCTTGTTAAGATTTTGTTTGCCGATGATCTGGAACATAATGAAAGATTATAACACAGGGATATTAAAAAAAGCTCGGGCATTGGCGTTCAGGGCCTGCAAAGCCTCCGGCTCATCAAGCTTTTTGACCGAACACAGCGCCCGGAACGTGCGCCAGACATCTTTTGGCCCTGACGCAACGCGTGTGCCATCAGGCAGGCTCACCATCACCGGAGTATCCGTCTCGACCAGAAGGCGGTCCAGCGGGGCGAACTCTGCCGCCCTGCGTGAATCAGCGCTGTATTCCAATGCCGGCGAAACAGAGATCACATAACCGGCGTCCAGAATATCCCGAAGGACATCCACCGGGCCACTGTACCAGTGAAAGTCAGCCCTGGCAATACCGGAAGCTTTGGCCATTTCCAGGCACTCCCGCCACGAACCGCGGGCATGTATCACAACAGGAAGCCCGAACTGCGCCGCCAGGTCCAGCTGCCCCTGGAATGCCTCGCGCTGTTCCTGTTTCTTTACATCATCTTTACGCACCCATTTATACCAGAAATCAAGCCCGGCCTCACCGATCGCAACGGCCTGGCTGATATTTTCACGGATGAACTGCAAGCAGGCGGCCGTATCCTCCCGTGTGGTGATATTGCCGGGATGCAAACCCAATGCCGGATGGATCCGCACCCGGCCGGGGGCCGACTGGCACATTTCAATGTGTTTTTGATTCGAGGCCAGGTCCACCCCGAGCGCAACCACATCCGTAACTCCGGCATCCGCGGCCTCCCGCAAAGAGCCCGCAAGATCCGGCAAGTCGTATAAATGCGTATGCGTGTCAATAATGGTCATAGGATAAAAGTCACCGGGCCGTCGTTAACCAGGGACACGTCCATCATGGCCCGGAACTTTCCTGTGGCTACCCGGCACGGGCCCTTGCTCATCTGTTCAACAAAAAAATTATAAAGCGCCTCGGCCTCCTCGGGAGGAGCGGCATTGTCAAAAGACGGGCGATTGCCTTTATGCAGGTCTGCCGCCAATGTAAACTGGGAAACAACCAGATACTCGCCATCCACTTCGAAATTCGCCAGGTCCATCCGTCCGCCATGCGGGCTCGGGAAAATGCGCAGCTGGGAGATCTTTTTAACCATCGCTTCAACATCGACAGGTGTATCCCCCTTCTCGACTCCCAGAAAAACAAGCACCCCGCGGCCGATCTTCCCCACAACCTCGCCGGCCACAACAACCTTCGCTTCTTTAACACGCTGAAGAACAGATTTCATGGATACCACATCCTGATTAACAAAGCGACGACCGCCGTCTCGACCTTCAATATCCGCGGGCCCAGGCCAATGACCTTGCATCCCGCCTCGCGGAATTTTTCGATCTCATAGGGGACAAACCCGCCTTCCGGGCCAATGATCAGGACGGCAGGCTCACAGCAATTCCCCGCCATTGCCTGCCCGGAAGGATCAGCAACAATACCAGCCCTTGTCTTCAACAACCCAGGAAGCACGTCTTCAACGAACGGCTTGAACCTTTTCTGAAAAGACACCTTCGGCAGGACGGTATCTTTGGCCTGTTCCAGGCCAAGAACAAGCTGTTCACGGATCCCGTCCTCTTTAAGCGCAGTGCTCTGCCAGAAACTTTTCTCGACCCTGACGGTATGAAAAAAGATGACCTCTTCCACTCCCAAAGACGCCGCCGTGAGAAGAACCCTCCTGAAAACGATCGGACGCATCAATGCAACGCACAGGACCACCGGGATCCTGGGCGGCGGAGGTTCATTGAACGCAACCGACATTGTGAGCGACCGGGCATCAATGGCCACCACCCGTCCGGAGCCGATCATCCCGCCTTCCAGCCCAACCGTCAACAGGTCATCCTTCTTTGGTTTCAAGATCTCAAGCGCATGGCCAAGCCGGCGTCCAGTCAGCCTGACCGTATCGGAGGCAATAAAGTCGGATGGGAAAAGCAGGATCAAGTTCATTCCGGAAGAATCCTCGCCAAAATAAAAATGGTGGAACAGCACCCTTCACCGTCCCACCACTTTCATGATCGATCAAAACTTATTCCTGAGACGAAAGCACCTTGCGAAGCTTGGCCGGGATCATTTTCTCTTTTGTGTGCGCCTTCACATGAAGCTTCTGGCGTTCCACGATCTGCTCGACCTGACGGCGCGTCGCGATAAAAGCCTCGCGCAGGACCGTGGACAGGTTCTCGTGCACATTGCGGCCGGAATCGCGCTTGACCACGATCTCATGGTGAGGCGGGACGCGCACATCGATACGGATATGATACGAAAACTTGGCATGCTGATGGGTCGGGTTCTGCTCGACAAGCACGCGGCAACTAGTGACATGGTCGCACACCTGCTCAAGTTTCTCGAGTTTTTCATGAACGACCGCCTCGATCTCATCTTTATGCTCGACATTCCTTAAAACGAGTTCTAATGGGACTTCCATCGCCTTGCCTCCGAATATTTAGTTAACACACTAAAGCGTACTTATTGTCCTCATAAAACCTGCTTTGTCAATGACATACCTCCTTCATCCCCGGGATGAAGGAGGTTCGGGGAGGTTGACGATTTGATAAAAGGCTACTACAATGTCGCAACGAAAGGATCGATCATGGCGACATACCTTCTCACCGGCGCGGCCGGATTTATCGGCAGTAAAACAGCGGAATTCCTCCTCAAAAGCGGGCACACCGTTGTGGGCATTGATAATCTTAACGGCTATTATCCGCCTGCCATCAAACAGGCCCGGCTTAAACCTCTCAAATCATATAAAACCTTTAAATTCTATCCGACAGATATCGAAAACCTGCCGGCCTTGAAGCGCCTTTTCAAAATGAACAAATTCAAAGCCGTCCTCAACCTTGCCGCCCGCGCAGGAGTGCGCTACAGCATGGAACATCCGCATGTTTACTTCACCACCAACGTGCTGGGAACCGTGAACCTACTGGAACTCTGCCGCGAGTTCAAGGTAAAGAAATTTGTCCTGGCATCCACGTCATCCCTTTACGCCGGACAAAAAATGCCGTTCAAGGAAACACTGGCGGTGAATACTCCCCTCTCTCCCTACGCGGCCAGCAAGAAAGGCGCGGAAGCCGCCTGTTTTTCCTGGCACAAACTTTACGGGATCGATGTGTCGATCGTCCGTTATTTCACGGTCTACGGCCCCGCCGGCCGGCCCGATATGTCGGTCGACATCTTTACAAAAAATATCGCCGCCGGCAAGCCCATTGAAGTCTTCGGCAACGGCTCTCAATCGCGCGATTTCACCTATGTGGACGATATTGCCCGCGGCACCATCAAGGCCCTGAAACTGGTCGGATTTGAAGTATTCAACCTCGGCAGTGATGATCCCTACAAGCTCAACCACATGATCGGCCTGATCGAGAAAAACCTCGGCAAAAAAGCCCGCTTCATTTACAAACCGTTCCATAAGGCGGATATCATGGCCACCTGGGCGGATGTGAACAAAGCCAGGACCATGCTCGGATGGAAAGCAACGGTCTCTCTGGAAGAAGGCATCAAACGAACAGTTGAACACTATTTAGAAAATCGGCGATATCAGCGACCATTGTGAGGCGGGTGACGCCGTAGGCGGAACCCTTATTTTTAAAATGGGTAGGGCCCCATTTTGAAAATAAGGTGCCGCAGGCGGCAGGACCCGCCTGGCAAAGGCTAAAGCTGATATCGATTGTGCAACAAATGAACTTCATCGATGTCCTCAATAAATACAATTTTCCTCCGAAATACATCACCGCGCTGACGGCGTCCGGCATCACAACCCTTCACCCGCCGCAGGAAATGTCGATCAAGGCCGGGCTGCTGGACGGGAAAAGCATGGTGCTCTCGGTCCCGACCGCTTCTGGCAAGACGCTGATGGCGGAACTGGCCATGTTAAGCGCCATTATGAAAGACCCCTCCGCCCGCTGCCTGTATATAGCGCCGCTGAAAGCTCTTGCCGCCGAGAAATACCGCGAGTTCTCCGCCAAATATGCGCCGCTGGGCATCAAGGTCGGGATCGCCATTGGCGACCATGACAGCCCGAACCAGTCCATGAAGAATTACCCGATCCTTATCGCCACCGCCGAGAAAGTGGATTCCCTGTTACGCTCGCGTTCGGAATGGCTGATCGAGAATCTTTCTGTCCTGATCCTCGATGAGATCCACACCATGAATGACCCGTCCCGCGGGCCGACACTGGAAGTGCTGGCCACCCGGATGCGGATCCTCAACCCGGCCATGCACATCATCGGGCTGTCGGCCACGATCGCGAACGTAAATGAACTCGCCGGATGGCTGGGGGCCGAACCGGTGGAAAGCAAATGGCGTGCTATCCCTCTGCATGAAGGCGTTTTTTACAATGACCGCCTCACCTACGAAAGCGGAAATGTCCGCGTCATTGCGGAAGATGCGCCGGACGATGTGCAGAAACTGGTGATGGACACCCTGCGCGGCAAAGGCCAGGCATTGGTGTTCGTCAATTCACGCCGCTCCACACAAGCCGTGGCGCGTGAACTCTGCCCCTGGGTAGAAGACCTTCTGACGCCGGAAGAACGCCCGCGCCTCGCCAGGATCGCGAAGGAAGCCGCGCCATCCCTTGGCTCCACCAAAGTCTGCAAAAAGCTTGCCGAAGCGCTTGTGCACGGCGTAGCCTTCCATCACGCGGGCCTCACCCCCGCCCAAAGGGAACTGGTGGAAGAAAATTTCAAGACAGGCCTGATCAAGACCATTTGCTCCACACCGACCCTCGCCGCAGGGGTGAACCTCCCCGCCCGGCGCGCCATCGTGCGGGATGCCAAACGTTACTCCGCCACCGCGGGCCAGGTGTTCATTCCGGCTTCCGAATACAAACAATGCGCGGGCCGGGCCGGCCGCCCCCAATACGACGATTACGGTGAAGCGGTGCTCATCGCCAAAAGCCTCTCCGACCAGAACGCGCTCTTTGAACGCTTTATCCTGGCGTCCCCCGAACCTGTCGAATCCAAACTGGCGGACGAAGGCGAGCTGCGCAAACATATCCTGGCTTCGATCGCCGCCGGATATGTGAACGATGTGAATTCCACGTTTGAATTCCTGGACAAGACCTTCCTCGCCTACCAGCACAAGAACATTGACCTTATCAGCCTGGTGGGAACTGTCTTTGATTTCCTGCACAAGGAACAGTTCATCGACAAAAGCGGGTTCCGTTATTTCGCGACCCCCTTCGGCAACCGCACAAGCCGGCTGTATATCGACCCGATCTCGGCGCTGGTCATCAAGAAAGGCCTGGCCAAAGCGGCCGCGGGAAAGAGTTTTTCAGGGATCGGACTGCTTCACCTGATAGCCTCCACGCCCGACAGCGAAATGCTGAGTGTCGGGAAAAAAGGCCAGGAAGAACTCGAAGATTTCATCATGAAAGTGGAAGACGAACTCATCGTCAACCGGGATGAGGTGGCGGAACTGGGCGACTACTACACGTCATTGGCGGTGCTCAAGACCGTCTATCTGCTCACCCGCTGGATCGAAGAGGAAACCGAGGAAAATATCTGCGAGCGTTTTGATATCGGCCCGGGCGATATTTTCCGCCACACCGAAAGCGCGCAGTGGCTGTTATACTCGGCGCAATCGATCGCCGAAGTCTTTGCGTTCAAACAACTGACATTTTTTCTGGAAGACCTGCGCAAACGCGTGCGCTACGGCATCAAGGAAGAACTGCTCGACCTCACCCGCCTCAAAGGCATTGGCCGCGCCCGCGCGCGCATCCTGTTCGGGCACGGCTTTAAGAGATCGTCCGACCTAAAAACCGCCTCGGAAGACAGCCTGGGAAAGATCCGGGGCATCGGCCTCGCGCTGGCAAAAGACATCCTGCAACAAATTTAACCTCCTGCATCCCCGGGATGACGGAGGTTATTTACTTGAATCCCAGGAATTCGGCTACATTAACGACCGGTGCGGAATTGATAATGACCGGCACAAAGCCCGGAACATCCTCATCAAGCATCCTGATCTGCTCGGGGGTGAACTGATACACAATATTCCCGCCCTGCCCCTGCACATCCATATTAAGCCACACAGAATTAAGGTCAACACCACCGACCTTCTCGGAATTGTCCTCCCCGGCCATCGAATGATCGGAAGACCCCTTCTTTCTGGACGTTTTGGATTTTCCGGATGGCGCTCTCTTGGGGGCGTGGCTCTTGATCCAGTTATCATGCTCTTCCTTCAGGGTCGATAACTTGTAATAAGCAGGGAATTCATACCCCGCAGCCTTCGAAGCCTTATAAGCATTGCCCCATGCTTCACCGAAATAAGGCCCGAGGAAGAATCGTTTATCAAAAGTAAGCTTGTAATAATCATAGACCCGTTTGGACGCAAAATCGAAATACGCCTTTTCCGCGGCCTCGTTAAAAAGCATTTGCATCTCTTTCATCTCACGAACGGTCTTGACATCGAAAGAATTGGCCAAAAAAATGTGCTGAATGACAGTATGATAGAACCCCTGCCCGCGGTTCCCGCCCACATTCCATGACAAAAGGGTCGCCTGGGCCATAAGCGCCTTATGCGCATTTCGATCCTCGTAAACCTTAAAGACCGGACAGACCACATCCCGGGGCATATCTTTATTCACCGCTTTGCGGCTGATGCGAAACACCGCATCCTTGCCGATAACCGGCTGCTTGATCGATTCGGCGACCTCTCCCATCGTCCTGTCCATACGGAACATCGCAATAGTCAAATGGATCCGGGAATCGTGCATCCATTGCTCGGCTGTCTTTAGATCGATCTTCTGCTGACTAAAAAGCGCGGGCCACTGCGACCGGGCAAAAGGGCTCCACAGCGGATCGGACGCGATCTTGCGGATATCCTCCAGGAAATACTCCGGCTTATCGTACTGCAATATTCCACGGCCGCGGGCCTTGCCCGCCTTGACCTCTACCTGATTGAGGCCAAAACTGCTTTCCTTATAAGCAAGCGCCAGCACGATCTCTTTCTTTTCCAGGGATGAAAAACCGTTCCGGTCAAAGTTCGACATCAACGGTTCTATACGGACCATGAGTTTGGTAAAATCCTCCAACGATAACCCCATACGGCCAAGGATCTCCTGCTCCGATAATACCCCGCTGTTCTCCCATTTTGCGACCCGGAGCGAAACTTCCCGGATGGACCTCTGCGTCTCCATCAGCCGGTCGGGAGAAACGCCTTCTTGGTCCAATGACGGCTTGTAATTCCTGTCAAGGAAATCAATGTCGGAGGCGAGTTGTGATGTCGGGCCGCCCACAACACGCTTCGCCATGGTCTGCTCATTTGTTAACGACTTGATCCCCCAGTATCCCAACGGCCCAAGGACGATGACGGACAGGATCGCGACCAATGCGATCCGCTTGAAAGAGGATCCTGACGACTGCGCCGCATTCTGGTCCGGTGCAGCCTTGACCAGATCTATGGTAACCCTGGCCTCGCCAATGCGGCCATCCCCCAAAAACTGGGAAGCGGCATGCGTTTCTATCGCCTGATCAATGTCTTCCGCGCTGATCCCTCCGGAAAAATACTTGCGCGGGATCATCTCCTGAGAATAATTGTCGTATTCCTCCTTGATGAGGTTATACGCACCTTTTTTAAATGTTTCCACATAACTGCTATAGATCGACCCGATCTCAGCCCCGGGGTCGGCCGTTTCATTGCCAACAGTCTTTTGACGGTCAATGAAAATATCGGAGAGGATATGCCCGCCGTTAACACGGCCCTGCGTCAATTTCTTTTTGAACCACACGGCCAGGAGCATCGAGTAATACACCTGGCGAAGCTGGGCAAAGTTCCGCCCCTCATTGACCTCTTCCTCCAGCACCGGGATGATCACCTCGCGAATGACAGCGGAAGAAATTTCATCCTTGGAAATCCCGGAACCTCTCACTTCATTCGGGATGACG
The DNA here is from genome assembly GCA_903908245.1 of Candidatus Omnitrophota bacterium. GTDB lineage: Bacteria > Omnitrophota > Gorgyraeia > Zapsychrales > Fredricksoniimonadaceae. Next base: position 777 of record CAIVRE010000001.1, on the reverse strand, counting down.
GTATTCTGAGCCGCCGCAAAATAATCCGTATCGAGCATCACCTTCAGGCGAGCATTGTCGATATAAGCTGATACCCCGGCATGTTCCTTATCCGCCTGCTCATAAATAACCGCTTTTTGCGGAACGATCCAGACCTTATTGAGGGTGTCTACAGGAATATCGGTGGTACCGAATTTTTCATATGCTCTGTGGTAGACCTCGGACCAGAATTTCTTGCCAAGGTCACTGTCCGGGTACATCAAGCTTGACGTGATCTGCTTCAGAAAATAATCAACCGCAAGAATATCCCGCCCCATCGTTGTACGGCCAAAGTTTTCCTCAATAATGCGGTTATTCTCGTAGGGAGAAAGGTTCACCCAAAGGTCTTTTTCAGGAATGGTCAATGATGCCAGGAAATAACTGGCCAGGCGGCGGCTCTCGTCATTGAAAGCCTCTCCCTGCAAGGGTTTATCTCCCTGATCTACAACAAAATCAAACCGGAAAGGCTGTTTGGGATCAAGCTTGATGCCACGGAAGACCACCGGCTTGAAAGAAGCCGAAAGGCCGGGCATCGCTCCCGGCTGGGGCAAAAGAACCCCCTGGGCCGCGGCCGGAATAATATTGACCGCAACAAAAACAACAGCAATAAATAACGAAAACAACCTTTTTAGCATATATTTCTCCCTGCCAGACCAAACTCCACCTATGTAAGTATAGATTATAAATATAGAAAGAAACAAGAGGGCAACAAAGAAAACGGGAAAACGTTTCCTCCTTCACCCCGGGGGTGAAGGAGGT